>JAHFCR010000001.1:41563-127646 GCA_023249405.1 Peptococcaceae bacterium
ATAAATTATTATTTTATTTTGGTGCCGAGCAGGATTTTATAGTAAGATAGAGAATAGTATTGTACAAAATTTATCCACATTTTGTACACAATATGTGGACAAACAGGTGATAAGCAGGTGCAGCTGGAGATCCGCGGGGCTGAAAGGCTGAGTTTCCGGGAAAAACAGGCGGTCGTGCTCAAGGAGACAGGCCACAGCAACGAGGGAATCGCCAGAGCCCTTGGCGTCAATACGGCCACGGTCGCCACTCTGTTGAGCCGGGCCCGGGCCAAAGGCTACCAGGCTGTGATCATCGTCCCCACCAACCTGGGTTTGTTTGGCGGGGACACCGATGAGGAGGCTTAAGTAAGCAATGCAGCAGAGTACTGCACTACGGCAGAGAACTACCAGAAAAACCAAGAAAAAAACACACCGCGCCCATATTCTATTGCTATGGAAGCGGCTAATGTTTTTTTTAGGGCTTGCCGTAGTGTTTTTCTGCGTCCTGTTCCTGCCCTTGCAGCTCAAGGCCTGGAGGCTGCAGTCCGAACTTAACCAACTGCAGCAGCAAAAACAGGTGTTGCAGCAGCAGCAGCAGCAGATTCAGCAGCAGATCGGATACTACAGCAGCGATGCCTATGTGGAAGAGGCAGCACGCCAGGAGCTAGGCCTGGTGAAACCAGGTGAATACCTGGTGCTTCCGGCCATTCCCGGCAAGGCCAAGCCGCTGCCAAAGAACTATCATGCCAATACCGCCGGTCCGATCGGCGATTAGGCCACTCAGGGGCGATACAAAATGACAGGTGGCAACAACCTGCTGGCAGCAGTGGATATCGGGACGAATTCAGTGCGCCTGTTGATTGCCAAGCCAAACAACCGGCTGTTGGATACACAACTGAGAGCGCTTCGCATGTGCCGTCTAGGAGAGGGAATGACCAGCGGAGAGGGCTTGCAGCCACAGGCTGTGGCCCGAACCGTACAGGCACTGCAGGAATTCAAGGCTCTGCTGGAAACCTACGGAGTCCACCAGATACGGACGGTCGCCACCAGCGCCGTCAGGGAAGCGCCGAATGCGGCGTTTTTTGTTGATCATGTGCGGTCACAAACAGGCCTTGCGGTAGATGTGATCGGAGGTAAAGAAGAGGCCTATCTAAGCTACCTGGGCGCCTGTAAAGCCTTGCCCGAGATAGGGGGTGGCGTGGTCATAGACATTGGCGGCGGCAGCACGGAGTTCACTTGGCCATCCGGGGAGAAAAACTCGGAAACTCTGGTCAGCCATAGCATTCCCCTCGGCGCCGTCCGCCTGACCGAACAACCGCTGCTGCCACCTGGGATCCTGGCAGGGCTGAAGCCGGCACTGGAGCCGCTGCAAGCCGCGAAACCGGCATTCCTGATCGGGGTCGGGGGCACCATCACTACCCTGGCCTCAGTGGACCAGAAACTGCCGGTCTACGACCCGGAGCGGGTCCATGGCTACCGGCTATCGCGGGGAGCAGTGGAGAGAATATTGTTTTTCCTGTCAGCACAGACTAATGACCAGAGGAAACAGGTGGCCGGCTTGCAGCCAGAGCGAGCCGATATTATTGTGGCCGGCACGACTATTCTCTGGACAATTCTCGACTACCTGGATGCCGAGCAGATCATTGTCAGCGAGGCGGACATCCTTGATGGGATCATTCACGCCAGCTTTTGCCCGCAGCAGTGACCTCAAATTGACTGCGGAAGCACCAGGTAATGCGGCCAGTCTGCCTTCGCTCACTATTTAAGGGAGAACCCGCGCCTGCTAAAGTGTGCACACGGTACACCTGATGCTACACTATTTTGGAAGGAGTCTGGCGCCTCATGCCTCTTGCCCCGATCTCTCTGCTTCTGGCCCTGGCGGCTGGTATCACTATGGCCCTTCAGGGCTCACTAAATACGGTTCTCAGTAAAGTGATCGGCCTATTGGAGGCCACTTTCGTAGTGCATCTGGTGGGCACCGCCACCATCACCCTGGTGCTGCTCCTGCTCTTATTGAACAAGAACGGACTGAGCCAGATCGGTCAGGCCCCCTGGTATGCTTTGCTAGGGGGCGTGCTGAGCGTGGTGATTATCTATACGGTGGCCGCATCGATCACCAAGTTAGGCGTCGCTACAGCCACCACCGCGATTATCGTAGGACAGGTCTCCGCCGCAGTGATCATCGATCACCTGGGAATGTTCGGGCTGAAGCAGATTCCCTTCACTTGGTGGAAGCTTGCAGGTATCGCGCTGCTGGCCACCGGAGCAAAAATGATGCTCAATGTCAGTCATTGAGCATCATTATAGAAAAGATTAACCATCCTGTTATTATTTGAGCTACAATGCCCGGTGAACGGCAACGCTTTGAGCACTCTGCAGGTAATTAAGCATAGCTAAAGCCTTACCGGTTCCTAAAGCCACACAGGAGATCGGGTTCTCTGCTATATACACCGGAAGGTCGGTCCGCTCCGACAGCAGCATGTCGAAGCCATGCAGCAGGCCGCCTCCGCCTGTCAAAACAATCCCCTTGCTGACGATATCCGCAGACAGCTCCGGAGGCGTGCGTTCCAGCACTTCTTTGACGGAAGCCATCACTTGTTCCAACGGCTCTGTCAGCGCCTGGGCAGTTACCTTGGAGGTAACGGTAACAGTTTTAGGAAGCCCGGTAATCAGGTCGCGGCCTCGCACGTCGAGGCCTTCGTCGGGATTTTGCGTGCTCTTTAGATGGGATGTTCCGATCTTGATCTTCAAGTCCTCTGCAGTGCGCTCACCGATCATCAGATTATATTCCTTCCGGACATGCCTGATAATCGCCTCGTCAAACTTATCTCCGCCCACTCGCAGTGACTTGGAGCAGACGATACCGCCCAAGCTGATGATGGCAATATCCGTAGTTCCGCCACCCACGTCGATGACCATGTTGCCGCTGGCTTCGGAGATATCGATCCCTGCCCCCAGGGCTGCCGCCAGGGGTTCTTCGATCAGAAAAGCCTGGCGGGCGCCGGCCTGGACAGCAGCCTGGCGGGCCGCTCGCTCTTCCACGCTGGTAACTCCCGAGGGAATACAGACCATTACCCGCGGGCGGAAAAAGAAGCGTTTCCCAACAGCCTTCTGGATAAAGTAGCGCAACATCCGTTCGGTAACATCGTAATCGGCGATGACGCCATCCCGAAGGGGACGGCTGGCCACAATGCTGCCTGGCGTCCTGCCAAGCATCTGGCGGGCTTCTTCTCCCACCGCAATAATATTATCGGTGTTTCTATCAATAGCGATCACCGAGGGCTCGTTCAAGACGATCCCCCTGCCTCTGACGTAAACAAGCACACTCGCTGTGCCCAGGTCTACTCCGATATCTTCTGCCCAGAACATTTCCTGTCGCCTTTCCTTTCGTCGGTAATCACGCCTGTCCAATTGCCATGTATATGAAAAAATCTCTTATTTAGCTTGATTCGACATAATTTTGTGTTATCCTGCATCACTTTCTTTTATTTCCCTCTTTTAGATCAAGATTAGAATTGGATAAAAAAAGAAGGCATCCGCCTTCAGGGGCCTTTCACCCGCCACGATACTTTTTACGTGTCGCTTCTCCGCCACGGATGTGGCGCTCGGCTTTATTAAGCTCCAAGATGTTGCGCACCTTGGAAGCCAATTTGCCGTCAATTCTGGGTAGTCGTTCCGTAACATCCTTGTGTACCGTGCTTTTACTAACATCAAAAACCTGAGCGGTTTGACGGACGGTGGCTGACGACTCTAAAATATAATTGCTTACATCCATGACCCGGCGGCGGATATACTCTTGCATTACAATCCTCCCCTGGTTCCGAGTTTCTCTAACATTTATATGAGCATCAACGGTCTAAAAAGACTACAGGACAGGCCTTTGAGAGGCAAGGGATAATTTGTCTAAAGATAAAATCGCAGTGTAATACTGTATTTGACAAAAGTGCTCTCGGGCGGTATGCAATTTGGCAAAACTTACATCAAAGGAAGGTTGACCCGACCGAGGAGACGCCGTGTCAGATGAATCTATTCGAAGAAAGCAATAAAATTCCATTAAAATGAAAAGGGGGGAAGCCCCCCTCTGTTCATCTGCCTGCTAAACTTTATTTTTAAAACACTTTTAATTGCGTGATACCGGTATGCGTTGAACTATCTGTACCCCCTGGTAGTAATAGGTCAAGATCTCCTTATAGTTCTTGCCTTTCAGAGCCATCCCCTGGGCGCCCCACTGGCACATGCCAACTGCGTGCCCATAACCCCGGGTCTCGAATACTACCTTATCATCATTCGTCTTGACTACAAGATCTGTGGAGCGAAGGTTGAGCGCTTTTCTTAGATCGGTAGCCTTGAAGTTCTGGGCTCCCACCTGCAAATCCTTGGCCCGCCCATGAGGCGTCCGGTCAAGGATCCGGATCAGGCCACCAAGGCCGGCACCCGTTGGAATCGCCTTGTCCGGCAGACCCAGACGCTGGAACAGGTCCTCATATGTAAAGGCCATTGCCACCGGCTGTTGCTGGGGCTGCGGGTCCCAGGCGCAGGCCACCCCTTTCAAGTAAGGAACATCTGAATTCCAGATCTCCGCGGCATCTTCAGTTCCTAGCCCGCCACAGCTAGCATGGTATACCGGATCGATCAACTGGCCCTGGTAAACAATCGCTTCCCCCTCTGTATCCCGGACAGCAGCTGCAACCTTTCCATAGTAGTAGCTAAAGGAAAGCACCCCCCACTTCCGGCGCATTTCTGATACCGAAATCCATGCCTGGCAATGCTCGGGATCGGCGCAGAGGTCAGCTTCCGGGTGTTTATCATCCCCGCTTTTGGCGGACACCCGGAGCATGGTATAGGTACGGGCCGCTACCGCCTGAGCCTTGAGGGCCTCCGGATGAAACTCTGCGGGCATCTCCGCGGCCACCACTCCGATCAGGTACTCATCCAAGGGTAGCGTGATCACCTGCCCCGGATTCACCTGCAGACGTACCAGAGGTCCTTGCTGCCGGGCCTGGGGAGAGCCTTCCCATATACATCCGCGTACCAACAGGGCAGGCAAACCAATCAGAGCCAGGCTGAAGATAAAAATAAATAAGCCCAGCAGCTTATAACCACGGTATCCCTGCTTCATGTCGCCCCCACCTCTGCCACGAAACCTGTGCAGGGGGACAAATAAAATGCCCCCTTCTTCACTATTTATGAAAGAGGGGGGTGCGTTAGACCAGCATGTGGCACTGAGACCTAGAGGTTCGCCGCCTGCTCCGCCACTCTCCGGATCCGGGCTCCGAGGCCACTCAACTTGTCTTCCAGGTCCTCGTATCCCCTGTCCAGATGGTAGATGCAGTCGATCTCCGTTTCTCCCCAAGCGCCCAGAGCTGCAATCGTCAAGGCAGCACCGGCTCTCAGGTCAGTAACCTTGACTTGTGCCGGCTTAAAGGATTTGATTCCTCTAATGATGATAGTGTCGCCCGAAGATTCGATGCAGGCGCCCATCCGGCACAATTCCTGGACATATAGAAAACGGTTTTCGAATACCGTCTCCGTGATCCGGCTGGTACCCCCGGCAGTGGCTAGCAAGGCTGTGAACTGGGGCTGCATGTCCGTGGGAAAACCCGGGTGTGGTGCAGTGGCAATGATAAGGGGAGACAGATCCCGGGGCGCCTGAACAAACAATTCACCAGTTCCCTCATCCACATCCACCCCGGCCTCGCGAAGTTTGTCAATAACTACCCGCAGATGCTCCGGAATCACTTGCTTCAGCTTAATCTGGCCTCCGGCGGCAACAGCCGCCAACATGTATGTTCCCGCTTCGATCCGGTCCGGGATCACCGAGTGCACCGCTCCATGAAGCGGGCGGCCACCTTCGATCTGTACCACCGGCGAACCGGCTCCTGTCACTCGGGCCCCCATTTGATTCAGGAAGCAGGCCAGGTCTACGATCTCCGGCTCTGCAGCAGCGTTGACCAGAGTGGTAATGCCTTGGGCACAAGTGGCTGCCATGATGATGTTCTCAGTAGCACCCACGCTAGGAAAATCAAGACAGATCTCGCACCCCCGGAGGCGTTTGGCAGAAACCGCGACCATTCCCTTATCAATCTCTATCTCCGCCCCCAGCCTGGCCAGGCCTTTCAGATGCAGGTTAACCGGTCGCGCCCCGATAGCGCAACCTCCGGGCAGGGGTAAGCAACCACTGCCGTTTCGTGCCAACAAGGCGCCCATCAGCAAAAAGGAGGCCCTCATGGTCTTGGCAAACTGGAAGAGCTGTCCCCTGGCCTGCAGTTCCCGGGCCTGGACGATCACCTGATGATCCTGATAGCTGATCTGCGCGCCGATCTCGGAAAGCATTTTGAGCATATTATCGACATCTGCCAGATAGGGCACTCTGCTGACCACAGATCTATCCGATGTGAGGAGGGATGCCACAAGAATGGGCAGACTGGCATTTTTCGAGCCGCTGACCACTACGGTACCATTGAGGCTGTGGCCACCCTCGATAAAGTATTTATCTTCCAATTCTCCTCCTGCTTTCCCCTGTTATTTATTATGTAGCTATATCTATAATTCGCCAGGATTATGGTCTTTCTCGAAAAACTCTGCACTGTCCTACATAATTCTTGGTCTCAGATCAGATTCCTGCATGAATCCTGGTTTGTCATTCTAATATTCAGCGGTAATTACTGGGACTCCAAAATAAATCTGAGTCCCGCTCACATCTTTCCGCCCGACAAAAGCAATGTTGATATTAACCTCGCTATTGCCCGTGTTTACCACATCTGGCAGTAATGGTGAATAGCCGGTTAGACTCTGGTACTGTTCCGTATCTTGGGAACCAGTCACCCGGCCCCCCAACAAATGGAATAATGACCGGCCCAGGGCTTGCTCGGCTTGACGCCCTACCTGCCTGGGTATCACTCCCCGTACGGTTAAGTACAGCCTGTGATCTCTGCCTAACTGCTGTAAGATGCCCCGGAGACGCTGTTCCCAATGGCTGCAAGCCTGATCGGAGCGGTTGCCGGCAGACAACCGGCACCTGATCACGCAGTAACTACGGTGAGGCGACTGGTACCTGCCATCGTTTTGAATGAGAAACTGCACTACTGCTCCATCGGAATTTACTCCCGATTTTTGCCACGCCTGTCCCCAGGTGGTACGGCCAGTTATCAAGGCCTCCTGCGTCAGGCCGAGTTTACCCTGTAAACGGCTTATGACCAGTTCTGGCTCCGCGGATCCCTGTAGGGTTGCCCAACCCTCCAGATCATACTCCACTACTCTAGCTCCACCGCTTTCCAAGACAGCAGCCAGCACCGGCAACCAATGGTGATCATGCTCCAGGGACAGGCCTGGCCTCGGTAGGATCAGACCCAGCACCACCCCGGCGATGATCACCAGCAGCAGCAACCGCTTCATGTGGATCCTCCTGCCCAAATTATTCCTCTATTGTTACCTGTAACCTGAGAGATTATTCCCAAAATATCGGGCATAAAAGAACAGAGGTGCCGCTGGAGAAAAAATAAAACCGTCAGTCATGGTGGCTGCCGGCCTTTAAGAAAAGAGCATATTTGGATAGAATATTAAACATAGATTAAACCGCGGAATCCCTTTCAGCAGGGTCGCTGTCGCCGCCGGGCCGGTAAAATGTCCAGTTCCTGCCGGTATTTGGCTACTGTACGCCGGGCGATATGCAGACCCCGGTCTTCGATCAGCTTACAGAGTTCCTGATCACTATAAGGATGGGCTGGGTCCTCAACCACGACCAGCTCTTTCAGAATACGCTTGACCACCTCGGAGGCGACGATTTCACCGGTAAAATCACACTCCACCCCCCGGCGGAAGAAGTACTTCAGATTAAAAACACCCCGGGGGGTCTGAACATACTTGTTGGCAGCCGCCCGGCTGACGGTGGATTCGTGGATACCGGCCGCCTCTGCCACCTGCCGCAGGGTCAATCCTTTGAGGCGGGAGACTCCCTGATCCAGAAACTCCCGTTGGAACTGAGTGATCAGGCTCACCACCCGGTAGAGCGTGGTCCGCCGCTGCTCGACCCCCCGGATCAGCCATAAGGCTGATTTCAGCTTGGCTTCGATAAACTGGATGGTATCCGGATCGCAAGCATCACGTTTTTTGAGGAGATTCCGGTAGGTTTTGTTGATCACCAGCCGGGGCACCAGGGCGTCATTGACTAGCACGACATATTCGTCATCTATCCTCTCGATCACCACATCAGGAACAATGTAACGGGTTTCCCCGGGGCGGGAGAAATTGCGGCCCGGCTTGGGATCCAGGCTCCTGATCAGTGCCGCCCGGCTCTGTACATCCTGGTCTGTAATGCCCAAGTCCTTGGCGATCTGGGAGAGCTTGCCGCCTGCCAGGTCATCCAGATGCCGGCCAATCAGCTGTTCCATCACCGTGTCTCGAAGACCTCGCTGCTCCAGCTGGATCAACAGGCACTCGGAGAGACTGCGCCCACCCACCCCCGGCGGATCAAAGGATTGGATCAGGCGAAGCACAACTTCAGCATCATCAAGAGAACAGCGACAAATCTGGCAAGTCTCCTCAAGGTTCATCTGCAGGTAACCCTGCTCATCGAGGTTGCCGATCAGAAATTCCCCGATCTGGATCAGATGCAGATCAGACAGGGCGAGATGCAGTTGTAGGGTTAGGTGCTCGCTAAGGTCGGGCACCTCGGACACGTAGCTGTCCCAACTTGAGCGCTCCGGCTGCTCCCGATCTACCGGCAACTGATCCCGCCAGGCAGGGTCAAGTTGATCATCTTCAGCCAGATAGGTAATCCAATCGATCCTGGCATTATCCTCTTTAGAATTGACGCCATCGGCGGTCTCATTATCCTGCGTTTCCAGCAGAGGGTTTTCCAGCACCTCGTTTTCCACGTATTGGGCCAACTCTGCCGTTCCTAGCTGCAGGATAGCGATCGCCTGGCGCAATTCCGGTGTCAGCGCCAGTTTTTGCGTCTGCTCCAGGTTGATGCCGTACTCAAGGTGCATCCGCTACACCCCCGCTTTCTTAAGTAGTAAGCGCAGGCAGGATCTAAAGTTTCGCTAAGTGAGGGATCCAACATCAGAGATACCGCGCCCGCCAGGCGCCCGCGACGCTCTCTTACTATAAACAGTTCGCAGCCAGACACTGCGTTTCCTGCTGCCCGTTGCTGGGAATAAGTCGTATTTCATGCTATGATCCGGAGTTTTAAATTATGTCGCCTATTCATCAGTATGAGCACTGTATCAAATTCAATTCTCAGGCATCCTGCCATCGATCTGTGTTGCAAACGCCTGATTAGCCGGATCAAAAAACGCCCATCCTCGCCTTCGGCAAAGAGGGGCTCTCGCTGGGCAGAGAAACAGCCAAACACTCATCAGTCCTTCATGCACCAGAAAGACGGCCGACTTAAATAAAAAGGATAGACACCTGCCTATCCCGGTTAATTATTTCGAAGAATCGATCAGCTCGGTTAACTCAACTTGACTGGCCCTCTCCGGTAGCTGCCTTGATCCGGGCCAGGGAGCGTTTCAGGGCCAACTCCGCCCTCAGGTAGTCCATACCGGCGCGTCTCTCATCCAGGCGCTGCCTGGCCCGTTCATAGGCCTGCTTAGCCCGCAGCACGTTGATATCCTCGCCTCGCTCCGCCGCATCGGTCATGACTCGCAGCTTGTTGCCACTCATCTCGAACACACCGTTATCGCTGGCGACCCAATGCAATTTGCCATCCTTGCGGTATTTCAGCACACCGATGTTCAGGCCGCCGATAAAGGGAGCATGATTGCGCAGGATGCCGAAATAGCCCTCGGGCGAGGAGAGTACCACACTCTCCACCTCATCCTCCACCACCACCCGTTCCGGAGTGATGATCTCCAGCGTGAACTCATTATGCTTTGATCTCTCCTCTTGCGCCATACTAACCCACACCCTCCAACTCGCGAGCTCGGGCGACAACCTCATCAATGTTGCTGGCCATCAGAAAGCACTGCTCCGGAATATCATCGTGCCGGCCATCAAGGACCTCCTTGAAGCCCCTGATCGTTTCCTTGATCGGGACGTAGACACCCGGCCGGCCGGTAAAGGGCTCAGCTACGAACATGGGCTGTGACAGGAAGCGCTGGATCTTGCGGGCCCGGGCGACGATCAACTTATCCTCCTCCGCCAGCTCGTCCATCCCCAGAATGGCGATGGTATCCTGCAGGTCCTTGTAGCGCTGCAGCACCCGCTGCACGCCCCGGGCGACATTGTAGTGCTCATCGCCGATGACCTGCGGGTCAAGAATGCGGGACGTGGAATCGAGCGGGTCGACCGCCGGGTAGATGCCGATCTCCGTCAACCCCCGGTTGAGCGTAACCGTGCCGTCGAGGTGGGCAAAGGTCGTGGCAGGCGCCGGGTCGGTCAGGTCGTCGGCAGGCACGTAGATCGCCTGCACCGAGGTGATCGAACCCTTGCGGGTGGATGTGATGCGCTCCTGCAGCAGGCCCATGTCGGTGGCCAGGGTCGGCTGGTAGCCTACTGCCGAGGGCATGCGCCCCAGCAGGGCGGACACCTCGGAACCAGCCTGAGTGAAGCGAAAGATATTATCGATGAAGACCAGCACATCCTGGCCTTCTTCGTCCCGAAAGTATTCCGCCAGGGTCAGGCCGGTCAGCCCCACCCGCATGCGCGCTCCCGGCGGTTCGTTCATCTGCCCGAAAACCAGGGCGCACTTGTCGATCACCCCGGAATCCTTCATCTCCAACCAGAGATCGTTACCCTCCCTGGTGCGCTCACCCACGCCGCAAAATACGGAGAAACCACCGTGTTCGTAAGCGATGTTGCGGATCAACTCCTGGATGATCACGGTCTTGCCCACACCGGCGCCACCGAACAGCCCGATCTTACCACCCTTGGTGAATGGGGCCAGCAAATCGACCACCTTGATGCCGGTCTCCAACATCTCCCGTGATGTACGCTGCTCCGAGATCGGCGGTGCCAGACGGTGAATTGGATAGTGATGTTCGGCATCAACCGCCCCGATCTCATCAATCGGCTGGCCGAGCACGTTCAATAGCCGGCCCAGGGTTTGCTTGCCTACCGGCACCATGATCGGCGACTTGGTATCATACGCCCGCATCCCGCGTCGCAACCCATCCGTTGAGGACATGGCCACGCAGCGGACGGTGTTGTTGCCGAGGTGCTGCATGGCTTCCAGGGTCAAGTCGATCTCCTGGGTCAGAGTGGCCTTGATCTCCGGTTCCTGGCTCTCACTGGTGATCTTGACAGCATTGAGCAGATCCGGAAGCAGGCCCGGAGCGAATTCGATGTCTATTACAGGGCCGATAATCTGAACGACATGGCCATAGTTCTCACCATTCACCTTCCCAATACCTCCTAATTTTGGTCGTTGGCTTTTGGTCGTAGGTCGTCGGATTTCATTTCCTGGCCAGCCCGCAACCTTGTTGCAGGCTTCTTTCCGACTACTAACGCCTCCGCCCGGGTGTTCTCTGAGCGGGACAGCCCACAACTGACCACCATTTTAGCCCTTAAGGGCATCGGCGCCGCCGACGATCTCGGAAAGTTCCTTGGTAATCGCCGCCTGCCGGGCATTGTTAAACGTCAGGGTCAATCCGTCGATCATCTCCACGGCGTTCTCTGAAGCAGCGCCCATAGCAATCATCCGAGCCGCCCACTCACTGGCCTTGGACTCCAGCAGTCCGCTGTAGATCTTACCGATGACGAAGCGCGGCAACAGCATGTCCAATAACACTTCGGGCTCCGGCTCAAAGAAATAATCCAGGAGGGGCCCGTCCCCCAGTTTCTCGCTGACCGGCGCCTCCACCGGCAACAGCCTGGCTACCGTCGGGCGCTGCTTGCCCGCAGAGATGAACTCCATGTACACCAGGTTGACCTCATCGACCAGATTCTTTTCGTAGAGATCGAACAGCGCCTGGGCGATCTCCCTGGTCTGGGCTACAGTGGGTTCATCACCGACCGCCACAAACTCGGCCAGCAACTGGTAACCGCGCCGCCGAAAATAATCGCGTCCTTTGCGGCCGATAGTGATCAGCCCGTACTCCTTTTCCTTGGATAGCAGCATCTGAGTGTGACGGGTCACATGTCCATTGAAGCCGCCGCAAAGTCCCCGGTCTGATGTCACTACCACGTAGCCTACCCGATGGCTCTTGCGCGGCGCCAGCAGTGGATGGGTGATCGTATTGACAGCCGGCAGCAGCCTCTGGATCATGCCCTGAATCTCCCGGGCGTAGGGGCGTGCCGCCACCACCTTTTCCTGGGCGCGGCGCAGCTTGGCGGCAGCCACCATCTCCATGGCCTTGGTGATCTGCTGGATACTCTTGATGCTGCGGATGCGTCTCTTGATATCTCGTACCTGCTCAGGCATTGAGCGGTGTCACCACCTTCCGGGGTTGATCAGGCAGATTTCTGCTGAATTGCAAAAGCGGCGCCGAATTCCTTGGAGAAATCGGTGATCACCTTGTTCATCCGGTCCATCAATTCGTCGGTGAGAAGCTTTTTTTCCTTGATCTCAGCCAAGACCTCCGGGTACTGGGTGTGCATGTAGCGGAAGAACTCCTTCTCAAACTCCTGGATGGAGTCTACCGGCAGTTCGTCGAGGAAGCCATGGACTCCGGCATAGATGATCGCCACCTGCTCCTCCACCGGCATGGGGACATACTGTCCCTGTTTCATCAACTCGGTCATTCTCTCACCGCGTGCCAGTTGGGCCATGGTTACCCTGTCCACGTCCGAACCCATTTGTGCAAAAGCCGCCAGTTCCCGGTATTGGGCCAGGTCTGAGCGCAACCGGCCGGCCACCTGGCGCATCGCCTTGATCTGGGCAGTACCGCCGACCCGGGAGACCGAGATGCCCACGTTAATGGCCGGTCTGACGCCGGCATAGAAGAGGTCGGTCTCCAGGTAGATCTGGCCGTCCGTGATCGAGATGACATTGGTCGGGATGTAGGCCGAGACGTCGCCTGCCTGGGTCTCAATGATCGGCAGGGCGGTCAGCGATCCCCCGCCCTCAGCTTCACTGAGCTTGGCGGATCGCTCCAGCAGGCGGGAATGCAGGTAAAAGACGTCGCCCGGAAAGGCCTCGCGCCCTGGCGGGCGCCGTAGCAGCAGGGATAATTCACGGTAGGCGATGGCGTGTTTGGACAGGTCATCGTACACTACCAGCACATCCTTGTGCTGCTCGTACATGAACTCCTCGCCCATGGCACACCCGGAATAGGGCGCCAGGTAGAGCAGCGGCGCCGGGTTGGCGGCAGTAGCCGCCACCACCGTGGTGTAATCCATCGCCCCGGTTTCCTCAAATTTTTGAATTACAGTAGCTACCGTGGAGGCTTTCTGCCCGATGGCCACGTAGATGCAGATCACATTCTGGCCCTTCTGATTGATGATCGTGTCTACCGCCAGGGCAGTTTTTCCGGTCTGGCGGTCGCCGATGATCAGTTCACGCTGGCCGCGGCCGATCGGGATCATGGCATCCACAGCCTTTAGCCCGGTCTGCAACGGCTGTTTCACCGGCTGCCGGTGGATCACGTTGGGGGCCAGGAATTCCACCGGCCGGTATCTATCGGTAGCGATCGCTCCCTTGCCGTCCAGCGGCTGCCCCAGGGCATCGACCACCCGGCCAATCAGGGCGGTACCCACTGGCACCTCGACGATGCGGCCGGTACTGCGTACGATATCTCCCTCTTTAATGTGACCGTACGGCCCCAGCAGCACGACGCCGATGTTGTCCTCCTCCAGGTTGAGGGTCATTCCATAGAGGTCGCCCGGGAAAAGCAACAACTCACCGGACATTGCCCGCTCCAACCCGTAGACATGGGCAATGCCGTCTCCCACCGAGATCACGGAACCGGTATCGGCAATTTCAATCTCAGATTCGTAACGCTCAATCTGGGTCTTAATGAGAGAACTGATCTCATCAGCACGTAAGCTCATACTACGCTTCCACCTCTAGCTTTCCATGAGAGATCTGTCAACGAGGCGCTCTCCCAGCAGTTGCAACCGCTTGGTGGCGCTCCCGTCAAAAATCCGGTCGCCAATTTTAACTATCAGGCCAGCGATCAGTTCCGGATGCAGGCTAACCTGCATCTCAATCTTCTTACCAGTCAACTGTTCCAGTTTTTGCTGGAGCCGCAACTCTGTCTGCTTGTCCAGAGCATAGGCGGTCTTGACCTCGGCCACGGCAACATTGTTCAGCCGGCGCACCTGGTCGGAAAAGAGATCGTAGATGGGTTCCAGCCAGCGCTCCCGGTGCTTATCAATGATTAATTCTAAAAATATTAACATTAGACTGGATACTCTGGCTTCCCATAACCCCCGGACGATCTCTTTCTTCCGGCGTGTGGAAATACGCTGATGCTGCAGGAGTTCGCCCAGCCTGCGGTCCTGCGTCAGAAAGCTCATGACCAGCTGATAATCAGACATGATCTCATCAAGCTGCCCGTTTTCCTGGGCGGCCTGAAACAGTGCAGCGGCATAGCGACGGGCAACGGCGATCTGGATCAATGAATCTCTCCTACCTCATCCAAGAACTGGTTGACGATGTGGGCATTGTCCTCTTCAGTGACAGTCCTCCCCAGGATCTTGCTTGCTGCCATCACCGACAAAGAGACCACCTCCTGGCGTAAAGCCTGCAGGGCATCGTCCCGTTCGCGCTGAATCTCCCTGCGGGCGTTTTCCAACAGCACAGCTGACTCCGTTCTGCTCTGGGCCAGCAATGCCTGGCGCGACTCCTCGCCGGATTTGATCGCCTTGTCGATGATCTGCTGGGCCTCCTGCCGTGTCGCCAGCAACTGGGCCTGATAATCGCTCAACAGCTTTTGCGCTTCGGCGCGGCCGTTCTCGCTGTCAGCAATATTGTGTGCAATCTCATCCCGGCGGTTGTCTATAAAAGAAAGCACGGGATTATAGAAAAATTTATACAGTATGGCAACAATCACCATAAAGTTGACTATTGTCCAGATAAAAGTCGGCCAACTTATATTCATTACATTCACGCTAAAGTTCCCTCCGTAGGCGGGCCAAATACTGCGGGGCGCCACCAGGCATGCGGCCAGGCGCCGCCCCGGGTATCAAGGCATCCTTCATGTGGCTTATCCCATCTTCCCAATCAGGATGAACGCTATCAACAGCCCGTAAATGGTCAGCGCTTCCATGAAAGCCAGGGCGATGATCATCGTGGTGCGTAGTTCTCCGGCCACTTCCGGCTGGCGGGCGATACCCTCCATCGCTTTTGCTGCTGCCGTACCCTGGCCGATACCAGGTCCGATAGTGGCCAGTCCCATCACGATTGCCACCGCCAGAGCAATGATTGCGGATCCAGTAACCATACTTTTTCTCCCTCCTTTCTACCGTTAGCGACTGGTGATTGCTTATCAAACTCATTTTCCAGCAGCCTGGCGTTCAGTCCACAGCCGATACTCTGTCAGAACTGGAAAATGCACTTCTCGATCCTGACTTAATGCGATTCCGCAGTGGCCTGGCCGATGTAGATGGCCGTCAGGGTAGTGAAAACCAGCGCCTGGATGAAGCCAAACAGCAGTGCGAGCAACTGCATCG
Organism: Peptococcaceae bacterium; assembly: GCA_023249405.1. Lineage (GTDB taxonomy): Bacteria > Bacillota > DSM-12270 > Thermacetogeniales > Thermacetogeniaceae > Palsa-1188. The sequence continues at coordinate 57,098 of JAHFCR010000001.1, forward strand.
GAATGGCCGCAGGGGCAAACAGGCCAAGCAGCACCACTGCCACCATCTCTTCTCCGTAGATGTTGCCGAAAAGACGGAGGGAGAGCGACAGCGGTTTGATCAGCTCTTCCAGGATGTTCAGCGGAAACAGGAGAAAGATCGGCTGAAAGAAATGCCCGAAGTAATGCCAGCCCCTTTCTCTGATGCCGATGCCCTGCACCGTCACAAAGACGACGATCGCCAGCGCCGCCGTCACGCTCAAGGTGCCGGTGGGCGGGTGAAAGCCGTTGATGTGGCCGGCCCCCGGAAGGATGCCGGACCAGTTGGAGAACAGGATGAGCAAAAACAGGGTTCCCAGCAGGGGAAAGTAGCGGCGCGCCCGTTCCTGACCCATCATGCCTCCGAAATAGTTGACCAGGCCTCCAAGGGAGTATTCGGCCAGCATCTGCAAGCGGCCAGGCACCTTTTGCATCCTGTTGCTGACGACCAGGCCGATGATGAGCAACACGGCCATGATGGCCCACATTGTCGTGATATAACTGGTGACCGGCCAACCGAACATGTAGAATACAATCTCGCTGCCGCTTTCCATTACTTCTCTTGTCCCTCCTGATCGGGCTACTCAGGCACGTCTTTTTCCTTAATCTGCTGTTTGGCTAACCTGAACCGTTTAGATACGTAGGGATGTTTCCTGCTTTCGATGTACTGCCTGATCACTGTATATTTGAGCATCACCAGCAGACCTACCGCAGTGCCGACCAGCACCCACATATGCTTGTAGACCAGGAACATAGCGCCTACATTTAGAAAATATCGCACAAAATGTGCATTCAACACTGCCAAGGCCGCCTTCTGCGGCGGCTGGGCGGCATTCTTTCTAATCACCCACTGCAGGTATATATAATTGACAACGCTTATAGTCGACCCCCAGAGAAACCCTGCCAACAACGATGTGAGAAGCACCGCGGATCATCACTCCTTACCCCCATCCTCCAAAGAATCATTGATCAGCCGGAACACACCACGGAAGCCTGCGGCAATCCCCAGCAGGGAAAAGACGAAGGTAAGCCATGGCGTTTTAGGGTTGTGGAGTATCCACATGTCAAGATAGTGCCCGATATAATATCCTAAGAAAACAGATGCGGCCAAGGTGATTCCGAGACTTGTCGCCAAATTCAGCGCCCGCCAACCAGCTGAGCCCTTTTTTTTAGCCATCGGAAACCTCGCTTTTGGCGAAATAAAGCCTCTTAATTTTATTCGCCCTACAAAATTATATTCCTGCCGCTACTCTATTTTTAACAAAATTATTTCAAATATATTTCTCTTTCGAAATATTTATCTTTCGCAGCTTTAATACGGGTGAGTCTGCGCTGGTTTAAAGAACCTGCCTCTACAGAGGTTTGATGCACAAAGCCTGGAGTCGGATTCTTCTTTTTAATTATATTCAATCATTTTCCGGAATTTGTGCTCTTGCTTCCGGCATCTGATACCGCTTGCTTTCAGGACGAAACTCCTCTGGAGGCGGCGCCTGGTTAAAATAGGACCGGATCGCCTGAACGATGCGCGGCGCCGCCTGACCATCCCCGTACGGATTGACGGCATTGGCCATGGCATCGTAGGCCTCCCTGCTGTCCAACAACCGGGCCACATTCTCTTCGACCTGATGGCGGTTCGTACCAACCAGCTTGGCCGTGCCGAAAGCGACGGCCTCGGGCCGCTCCGTCACGTCCCGCAACACCAGCACCGGCTTGCCCAGGGCCGGAGCCTCTTCCTGGACGCCTCCTGAATCGGTCAACACCAGATACGCTCGATTTTCAACATTGATGAAGGGCAGGTAATCCAGGGGTTCGGTCAGGTAGACCCGGGGCAGTCCCTGCAACACCTGGGCCACCTCCTGGCGCACCTTGGGATTCTTATGCACCGGGAAGACCACCGCCAGATCAGGGTAGTTGTAGAGCAGGTTACGCAACGCCAGATAGATCTCCTGCAGCGGGCTGCCCAGGTTCTCCCGGCGGTGGGTCGTCAACAAAATCACTCTTTTATTCTCTGTAAAAGCCCGCTCCAGCTCAGGCTCCATGTGGTAGGGACGTTGCAGGGCCAGGTGCAGGGCATCGATCACCGGATTGCCGGTAACGAAGACCCGCTCTGCTGTCACGCCCTCCTTCAACAGGGCTTCCCGGGCCTGACTGGTCGGGGCGAAGTGGAGATCAGCCAGGTGCGTGGTCATGACCCTGTTGATCTCCTCCGGGAAGGGAGCGTATTTTTCATAGGTTCTCAGGCCGGCCTCCACGTGTCCGACAGGGATCTGAAAATAAAAGGCCGCCAGGGCTCCGGCAAAGGTAGTGGTAGTATCCCCCTGTACCACCAGCATATCCGGACGTTCCCGGTCTAGAATCGGCTTAAGTCCTGCCAGTACTGCTCCGGTGACATCAAACAGGTCCTGGCCGGGTTTCATGACGCCCAAGTCGTAGTCCGGCTTGATGGCAAACACCCTGAGCACCTGGTCCAGCATCTCCCGGTGTTGGGCAGTTACCACCACCTTGCTCTCGATCGCGTCGCTCTGGTCCTGCAATTCCCGGACCACTGTAGCCATCTTGATCGCCTCCGGTCTGGTACCGAAGACACTGAGGATCTTGATCTTTTTCTCCATCGTCTGGCGGCTCTCCTATTTTGTGCCTCATAGTCATAACCCGGCGGGCTCACTCTGCCGGGCACTGTCGCCCGGCAGTCTTAAGACCACACGCCGGAACTCCCAGCCCCTATGAAAGCAGCTGATCATTACCGCTATTCAATCTTCAGGTAACCCTTGTCGATCAGTTTCTGCACATGCCGCTCCAAAGAACCGCCCACATCTGCCCCATAGCTCTCTTCCATCACGAACATCAACGATATCGCAGTCTGGGCCACATCTAGCAGCTCTTTCACGATCAGGTCGACCACCCGGCCCTCGTTCATCACATGCTGCTCCCCGCTCAGGCCACGAAACTTGCCGATAGCTTGAGCCAACTCCCCCGCCTCTTCCATCAGCTTGAGGGTTGTCGACTCCAGTGTCGGAGCCAGGTTATTCAGCCGTGGTAAAGCAATCTCCTTGGTCTTCAAATCTCTCATCCTCTCCATCATATAGCCCCGAGGCATGGTAGCCTTGGACCCTTCTACCGGCAAACCGAATAAAACTCTAATCCGGACACGTCTCTCTACATGCAAGCGCCCCTACCAAGAACACCAGCCCGCAAAAGGGCAGGGTGTTGGAGATAACCATTATTATTCCCGAAGCTACGATAATCTTTACATGCTCGTTGCATGTCCAACCAGTAATTTAATAATCATCCCTTAACTCGTCTTCTTAGGAATAGACCGGAAAGGCCTGGCATAGCCGCCCCACCGCCTGACGAGCCTCTTCCAGTTTACCGCTGTCTCCCGGGAAGGAGATAACATAGTGGATCGCTTGCGCGATAGTTTCCATCTCCTGTTCACGCAGGCCGCGACTGGTCACTGCCGGCGTTCCAATGCGGATCCCGCTGGTAATCTGCGGGCCCTGGGGGTCCAAGGGAACGGTATTCTTGTTCACGGTCATCCCCACTTCGTCCAGAAGGGTCTCAGCTTTCTTGCCGGTGATGTTCTTGCTCCGAAGGTCCACTAACAGCAGGTGATTATCGGTGCCGCCGGAGACCAGGTTGAAGCCATAGCCGCTGAGTGCTGTAGCCAAAGCCCTGGCGTTGGCTACTACCTGTTGCTGGTAGGTACAAAAGGCATCGCTTTGGGCCTCTTTGAAACAGACTGCCTTGGCCGCAATCACATGCATTAAAGGCCCCCCCTGAATGCCAGGAAAGATCGCCTTATCGATAGCCGCTCCAAAACGCTGTTGGCAGAGAATCATCCCCCCGCGGGGTCCTCGCAGGGTTTTATGGGTGGTAGTGGTAACGAACTCGGCATGAGGGACCGGGTTCGGGTGCAGGCCGGTAGCCACCAGGCCGGCGATGTGAGCCATATCAACCATCAGGTAAGCATCCACCTCCCGGGCGATCTTCCCGAAGGCGGCAAAATCGATAACTCTTGGATAGGCGCTGGCCCCCGCTACGATCAGCCGCGGCCGGACTTCCAGGGCTTGGCGCCGGACCTCTTCGTAATCCAAAAAACCCTCGTTGTTGACACCATAAAAATGGGCCTCATAGTAAGAGCCTGAAATGCTTACCGGGCTGCCATGGGTAAGGTGCCCGCCATGGCTCAGGCTCATGCCCAGGATTCGATCGCCAGGCTTGAGCATGGCGAAATAAACTGCGGTGTTAGCCTGAGATCCCGAATGAGGCTGCACATTGACATACTCTGCCCCGAAGATCTCCTTGGCCCGTTGGCGCGCCAGGTCCTCCACCACATCCATATTATCACAGCCGCCATAATATCGGTGCCCCGGATAGCCCTCGGCATACTTGTTAGTCATCACCGAACCCTGAGCGGCCATCACTGCCTTGCTGGCGACATTTTCAGAAGCGATCAGCTCCAGTTTCTCCTCCTGGCGCTGTTCCTCATTGGCAATTGCTGCTGCCACCTCCGGGTCAATCGGCAGCACATGCCTCTCGATGTAGTCCATTCTTTTTCCTCCGTGTTATTGCCCCATATTTAGCCGCGTCCGGGGGTACCCGCTTGCAGGTACAGATCAACGCCGCCAAGTTCTCAACAGCTGTATTTCTGCTCCAACTGGCGTATCTTAGCCAGCCTTCCGGCGTGGCGGCCACCGGCAAAGTGCCCTTCCAGCCAGGCCTCAACTATATCGCAGGCAATCTCGGACTGCAGCACTCGCTCTCCCAGGGTCAGAATATTGGCATCGTTATGCTCCCGGGCGGCCTTAGCGGTGAAAATATCGTGGCACAGGGCAGCCCGGATTCCGGGCACCTTGTTGGCGGCGATTGCCATTCCGATTCCGGTGCCACAGATCAGGATTCCCTGGTCGTAGTTCCCCCTGGACACTGCCTCTGCCACGGCGCCGGCGATGTCCGGGTAGTCCACCGGTTCCGGCGTGTTCGCCCCGAAGTCCGTGAACTCCCTACCGGGATTGCTGAACCGCTTCTTGATGATCTCTTTCAGTCTGAATCCGGCATGATCACTGCCGATAGCGATACGCATGGGGAATGCTCCTTTTTTCCTGTCAGGCTGGCTAAAAGCAGCAATTGGCTGTAATAACCATTAAAAAGATTTTTCGTGATCAGGCGACACTTTTCCTCTTTTTTGACAGCAACGCGCCCTGATTATGACTTATAGCTGCCTGTCAGCCCGGGCTTGAATCCCGCTGCAACCGGCGATAGATGTCAATGCAGAGATCCGTGACGGCGCTGGCAAGTTCCATGGCGCACTGGTGATAGATGGGCGCAGGCTGGCCGAAGGGGTCCAGGATGTCGTAAAGTCCCGGTTTCTTGATCGCAGGAGCACCGCTGGCCGCTTCAAGCGTCGTCACATATTCCTTCAAGATAAAAACCTTGCCGGCCGCTTCAGGAAACTTCTCCAGCAATCGCTGCCTTTGGCGCTCTTCCATGGTCAGAATCAGGTGCGCCCATTGTACTATATCAGTAGACAGGCCAACGGTCCTGTGACCGGACAAGTCGATCCCTTTCTTGGCCATAGCTGCTACGGCTTCCTGGCTGGCTGATCCCCCTGGTGTGGCGTACAACCCGGCAGAGGCCACATCCACCTCGTCTTGCAACCGGAAGTGGATGAGAAAGCTGCGGCACAATCCTTCTGCCATGGGACTGCGACAGGTGTTGCCAGTGCATACGAACAGCACATGAAACGCCACGGAATCACCGCCTATTAGTCGTTGGCTGTTGGTCGCCGGTCAGAAAATGGATTGAGGCAAAGCAATTCACTCGCTAGCACCGTTTTAGCATAAGCGCTATCATCTAAATACAATCCGGCAGACTATTTAACAGCCATCTGGCCGTCTATCCGCTAACCGCTAAATGGTCCGGTTGGCAGCCGCCCGGTAGAGGCGGTTCATCACAGCCAGGCCCAAACCGGACAGCGGGATCGCTTCCATTAGGATTACCTCTGCACCGGCCTGATCGCAATTCCGCAGGGCTCCGAAGATGTTGCTGGCAACATCCTCCGGACGGCTGCGCGAACCAACAACTTCCATATGAATAGGCGCCGCCGGTACAGCCCACGCTGCATCGCCACGCATCATCCGCAGATAGACCGGAGCAGCCTCCACAGTGGCCAGCAGCGCCACCCTCCGGTCCGGGTGAGCGGTCAGATAATCCCTAACCTTGTCTATCTGATCCCCGGAGTCGCCGGTCACCACCAGCGCCTCCGCCCGGGGCGCATAGTGCCGGAACATAGTACCCGGACAGGGAGCGGCACCCCCGTCAAGCTCCGCATCCCCAACGGCAGCCCCTGGTCTGGCTGTCTCGTGCAGCCGCACCGTCCCCACCACCCGCTCCAAAGCCTCCCTGGTGACGCCTCCGGGCCGCAGCAGCAGCGGACATTCCCCGTTCAGGGCGAGAATGGTGGACTCCACACCCACCACGGCCGGACCTCCGTCCAGCACCAGATCGATCAGGCTGTCCAGATCGGCCCGGACATGCTCTGCCAGTGTTGGGCTGGGGCGTCCGGAGGCATTGGCGCTGGGAGCCGCAATCGGTACTCCGCTACGCTCGATCAGGGCCAGCGCCACCGGGTGTGCCGGCATGCGCAAGGCAACATTGTCAAGCCCGGCGGTGACGATCTCCGGCACTACAGCAGCTCGGGGCAAGATCAGGGTCAGGGGGCCCGGCCAGAAACTGGCGGCCAGGCGCTCCGCCAGCGGAGTCCAGACTTTTACCAACAGGCGCGCCTGCTCGATCGAGGCCACGTGCAGGATCAGGGGATTGCGCCGCGGACGTCCCTTGGCTGCATAGATCCCCTCCACCGCCACCGGGTCCAGGCCATTGGCTCCCAGGCCGTACACTGTCTCGGTAGGAAAGGCCACCGTGCCACCATTCCTGATTACTGCAGCCGCCTCCGAGATCGCCTCCGGCTCCGGATAATCCAGGTCAACTTCGATATATCTTGTTTTTTTACATATATTCATACAATCACCGCCCCGACCCATCCTGAACCGACCAGACCACCAACGCCCCACCCTCACAAAACTGGTAACGGCACTCCTGCTCAATGCTTATCTTCAATCCATTAGCATACACCGAACTACCGAAATTACCAAGTCAATGTTAGTCTGAAAACCACCGCCAGCGCTCCCGCTTCTTTAAAAAATTTGGCTTGCTCCAAGCTGCAAGCGAAGGTGCACCGCAACGTCGCGCTTGCACGATTAGAAATGCAACAGTAGCACATCTTAAGATCACCTAAGGCATATAGAGCTTTAGTGTGCACTTTTTCAACATCCAGGTAAAATAAAAAAACGGGTTGATCACCCGCCAGCATCAACAACTTGCCTTAACCGAATAAATCTAGAATGTAGAACACCGTCGCTCTTACCTGCATCTGTTCAGAGGAATATCTCCTCCCAGGGGCCGTTACCACCCGGCCCTCACGCCGGTAGTCCCTGATCACCCGTGCCTTATTCAGCCAGACTGCTTCTCCGGTTGCCCGGCAATACCCTGTTCAATAAATATCATTAATCAGCGCAGCCAACCAAAGTAGAGATAGGCGTGAGAGATTAAAATCGAGAGCAGCATCAGGGGAAAGGCCACCCTGGTATACTCCGTAAAAGTAAAGGGATAGCCATTGCGTTCAGCGATACCGGCCGCGGTGATGTTGGCAGAGGCGCCAATGAGTGTTCCGTTGCCCCCCAGGCATGCCCCCAGGGCCAGAGCCCACCACAGTGGCTGCAGCGGCATTCCGGTCATAGTTCCCACGTCCTTGATCAGCGGAATCATCGCCGCCGTGAAGGGGATGTTGTCCAGGAACGATGAGGCCAGCGCCGAAAACCAAAGGATGGTAGCTGTCGCCAGCACCGGGCTGTTGCCGGTAATCCGCAGCGTGGTTCCGGCCAGAGCGGCGATCGCTCCCACCCGTTCCAGGGCGCCAACCATGACAAACAGTCCCAAGAAAAACAGGATGGTCGGCCATTCCACCGAAAGCAGCGCTTCCTCAGGATCGGTATGGGTCACCACCAGCAGCAGCGCCGCCCCGCCCAGGGCAATGGTGGCCGCCTCCAGATGCAGTACCCGCTGCAGCAAAAAAGCGAGCACGATCAGTCCAAGCACCATCAAGCTCTGTCGCAGCAGCCGCCAGTTCTCGATCTGCTCCTCCGGCGCCAGTTTCATCGCTTTCAGCCGTTGCTCCCGGTTGACTCGCATCCTGCGCCCCCAGAGCAGCCAGAAATAGAGGACGGCAACCAGGATGATCGCCAGGATGACGGGGCCGAGGTTTTGCAAGAAGTTCATAAAAGTTAGCCCGGCGGCGCTCCCGATCATGATATTTGGAGGATCACCGATCAGAGTTGCAGCGCCACCGATATTGGAGGCGATGATCTCCGAGAACAGAAAGGGGTACGGGGGAAGTTCCAGATCTTCGGCCACAGAGATGGTGATCGGCACCAACAGGAGTATGGTGGTAACGTTGTCCAGCAAAGCGGACACCAGCGCCGTCGTCATAGAAAGCAGCAGCAGGAGCATAAAAGGTTCGCCCCTGGCAATTCGTACCGCCCAGGCGGCGAGGTATTCGAATAGTCCGCTGCGACTGGTAATGCCCACCACCAGCATCATGCCCAATAACAGGCCGAGGGTGTTGAAATCGATATGCGCCACCGCTTCCTGCTGGCCGAATATCCCCAGCACTATCAGCAGGAGCGCCCCGCACAAGGCCGCTAGGGCACGGTGGATCTTCTCTGAGATAATCAGGCCATAGGCAGCCAAAAAAATGACTATCACTGCAATTACCTGCAATTGTCCCATCAACTCCCGGCCCCTCGCATCGCGGTTACCACCCGCTCCTCACCCCGGTAATCCCTGATCACCCGTATCCTCTGCCAGTTAAACTGCCACAACAGCCCGGCCAATACTCCAGTCTGTCCGGGACCGATCTCACAGGCCAGCAGACCCCCCGGCGCCAGCCAGGATGCAGCCTGGGGCAGCAGGCGCCGGTACAGATCGAGGCCGTCGGGGCCCCCATCCAGGGCCAGCTGTGGTTCCCGCTGCACCTCCGGCGGGAGTTGCTCCAGGGCATCCGTGGGAATGTAGGGTAAATTGGCCACTACCGCAGCCCCGGTTCCCTCGCTCCCCAGTAAAGGAGTCAGCAGATCACCGGCAAAAAAGGTGATCCGATCAGCCAGCCCGTGGCGGTTGGCGTTGACGGCCGCCACATCCAGGGCTGCCTCCGAGATATCGGTGGCCATTACCTGGACCGCCAAGTGGTAGCGGGCGAGACTGACGGCGACGGCGCCGGAACCGCTGCCCACATCTGCTACCAGCGGCTGATCAAAAACGGCGCCATCATCCTCCCGCGACGCCAGCCAGCGGAGTACCTCCTCCACCAGCAGTTCCGTCTCCGGACGAGGGATCAGCACCGCCGGGGTCACTGTAAACATAAGGGACATGAACTCCCTGCCCCCAGTAAGATAGGCGACAGGCACATGCTCGATCCGTTGCCGGACCAGGTCCAGAAACTGCCGGGTTACCGCCTCCGGCGCCTCACGCTCCGGATGGATCAATAGATCCTGACGGGAGAGCCTCCAGGCATGAGCCATCAGCACCTCCGCCTCCAGCCGGGGTTGATCAAAACCGGCCTGACGCAAGGAAAGCGTCGCCCAACGCAGCAGTTCCCCGCCATTCATCTAATCGGCTGCAGCAGCGCTGGCCGGGGCATCCTCACTGCTGAGTTGCTCAGCCCGTTCTGCGGCGATCAGCGCATCAACGGTCTCATCAAGATCACCCTCAAGAATAGCCGGGAGCCGGTAGAGGGTTAGGCCGATCCGGTGATCCGTCATCCGGCCCTGAGGAAAGTTGTAGGTTCTGATCCGCTCGCTACGGTCGCCGCTCCCCACCATGGACTTGCGAATCGAGGAGATCTCCCCGTGCTGCTCCAGTTGAGCGCGGTCCATCAGCCTCGCCCGGAGCACCCGCAACGCCTTGTCCTTGTTCTTATGCTGTGACTTCTCGTCCTGGCAGGAGACGACCATGCCGGTGGGAAGATGGGTGATGCGAACAGCGGATTGGGTGGTGTTCACCGACTGGCCACCCGGACCGCTGGAGCAGAAGATATCGATCCGGATCTCCTGAGGGTCGATCTGCACGTCTACATCCTCCGCCTCAGGCAGCACAGCCACCGTCGCTGCAGAGGTATGAATACGGCCGCCGGATTCGGTAACCGGGATCCGTTGTACCCGGTGCACCCCGCTCTCATATTTCAGCTTGCTGTAGACGGCGTTGCCGTTCACCTGAAAAATGATCTCCTTGTAACCTCCCATATCGGTGGGATGGGAACTCAGCACCTCGGTCTTCCACCCCTGGCGCTCTGCATAGCGGCCGTACATCCGGAACAGGTCGCCGGCAAACAGAGCGGCCTCTTCGCCGCCGGTGCCGCCACGGACCTCCACGATCACATTCTTATCGTCACGGGGATCCTTGGGAAGCAGCATGATCTTCAGGTTTTCCTCCAGCTGCTGCCGCCTCTCCTGTAGTTCCGCCAACTCGGTCTCCGCCATCAGGCGCAGATCGTCGTCAAGTTTTTCGCACAGCATTTCCTTGGTGTTTTTGGCCTCGGCCTCAGCTCGCTTGTACTCCCGAAAGCTGTTGACCAGATCGGTAAGATCTGCATGATTCTTAGCGATCTTACGCCATTCATCAAGATTGCCCAATGTCGCCGGGTCGCTGAGCTTCTGCTCCAGCTCCTGGTAACGGGCTTCGATCGCTTCAAGTTTTTCTAACATAAGCATAGCCTACCTGGTACTGCTCATAGCCAGGAGGGCGCCTCCCCTCTAACATTACTATAATTATTAATATTATGCTCAACAAGGGAATGCCGCAAATGTGGTCTGGCTGCCATCGGTGGAATCGTTGCGGCCGCTAGGTGTGGGAATAGACACTGCGAAAGGCTGAGATCGCCACTTCCAGCATGCCCGAATCCGGCTCACCGGTGGTCAAGTTCTGCAGCCAGAGACCCGGAGCGATCAGGAAGGAGCATACGCTGTTCCGGTGCAGTCGTGTATAGCGAATGAATTCGTAGCCCAAGCCGGCGATCACCGGCAGCAATACCAGCCGAGAGCCGAACCTATACCACCAGGGGCCATTGCCCACTATGGCAAAGATAACGATGCTGATCACCAGCACCACCAGCAGAAAAGATGTGCCACAGCTCGGGTGCATCCGGGAGCGTTTGGCCGCCTCTGCTACAGTCAGGTCTGCCCCATCCTCGAAGGTGTTGATCACCTTGTGCTCGGCCCCATGGTACTGGAACACCCGCCTGATGTCTTGAAAGCAGCGGATTGCCAACAGATAGCCCAGAAAGAGTCCCAGCCGGGTGACTCCTTCGACTGCGTTCTGGCCCCAGACCCCCAACCACACCCGGGTGATGTGCCCAAGCCAGGTGGGGAGCAGGATGAACAGGGCAATGCCGAACAGGAAGGCGATGGCCACGGCCAGGAAGATGTCCATACCGCTCAGCCCTTCCTCTTCCTCGCCCATCGCCAGGGCAGCCGACAGGTTCAGCGCCCGGACACCGATTACCATGGACTCGAAGAGGACTACAGTGCCCCGCACCAGCGGCCATTTCAAAAATTTCAGCCAGGGCTTGGAATCGGCCCAGGACGTGTACCGCTCCTCGCTGACGACGATCTCGTCGCCGGAGCGTACGGCTATTGCCACCGACTCGGGGCCACGCATCATCACACCCTCGATCACCGCCTGGCCACCGTATTGAAAGCCGCCTGCCGGTCGTTCTGGCAATCCCTCACCCCCCGAAGGCGCGAAAAAAGAGCAAGCCTATTGCCTGCCCTCCCTAGCGCCCGTACTTTTTACGGAATCGCTCTACCCGGCCGCCCTTATCTACCAAACGCGAGCGTGTCCCGGTATAGAACGGATGGCACTGGGAGCAGACCTCGGTTCTCATGGCGGACTTGGTGGAACCCAACTCGATCTTATTACCGCAGGCGCAGGTAATGACTGCAGGACCGTACTGTGGATGAATGCCCTCTTTCATTTATATCACCTCCACAAATCAGCAGGGCTGATTAACGTGAATTATTATAGCACACGCGTAAATCCTTGGCAAACCGTTCTTTCTGCGTTATTTTTGGATCTTTGATGGCGCTTTTCACGTACTGCCGCGCCAACAGTAACAATTTCACTGCCAATAACATATTGTGATCTAGGATTGGACGGAGAATCTTTGCAGTCATGCTGCAAATATTAAAAAGGAGGCTTTCGAAATGGCAGAGGCACAAGGAGTAGAAGCAAGAGGCGGCGCCGTGTTTTGGGGTGGCTGGTGGTGGTGGATTTTCATCATCATATTTATCGTGCTCATCTTTTCTTGCTGGTGCTAGTCTTACGTTACGACCGGCTGAGCCACCCCGCAACGGGGTGGCTGCTCACTTTTTAGCAACAGTGATGCCTTAAATGAGCGGATACCCGTCCGAGACTTCCGATAGATTGCTTTTTCCGGGCCACACCGCTCTTAACTCCAGTCACATTTTCGGTGTTGCAAACATATTTTGTTAGAGGAATTTGTACTGGCAGATGCCAGTTTCAAGAGAGATAGGAGGGAATGTGCGTGCCGGATATACTGATTAACGACCACGCCTTTCAGGTCTTGAAAAGCTTTCGGCCTTTCCTGGGCAACCGCGGCAACGAATTCGTAACTGCCCTGGAAAGCATGCAGGAACTCTTGATGAGCGAGCCGGCCCAGAAAACTGCTCAAAGTTTTCGATTTTTCGGTTTTGGAGATAAATTCAAATCTCTGGAAGTGGTAAGTGAGGCCGAGCCTAACCCGTTCAACCTGTTTCTGATCCTGATCTTGCTGCTGCTGGCCGATCTCCCGGGCACCATCGGCAGCCCGCAGGCCAACGTCTATACCCGGGCAGAGGAGCCGGTAATCCCGGTGCAATTCGTGTAGCAGGAGCGTTAGACTCTGGGGCTTGCATTATAAGGGGCTTCCCGGTCGTGAAGCCCCTTATCGCTCGTTCATAGACCCAGGCAATCTCGAATTGTCAGTTCCCCAGATACGGCAGGGGGTTGACCGCCTGATTGCTATGACGCAGTTCAAAGTGCAGGTGAGGACCCGTGGCATTTCCGGTAGCGCCGACATGGGCAATGACCTGCCCCTTATCCACCATGCTTCCGGCCCTGGCCACGAAGTCGTGAACGTGGGCGTAGAGGGTCCTAAAACCGCTACCGTGGTCGATAACCACAGTATACCCATAGACCGGCAACCACCCGCTGGAGACCACCAGACCCCGTTGGGCCGCTCTGATCGGCATACCGGTATTACCGGCAATATCCAGGCCATGGTGAAACTCCCCGTTCTCCTGAGGCCCGAATTCCTGAGTCAGTTCGCCCAGCAACGGCCAGGATAAATTGCTGTTCCAGCCCCGGGCAACTGCATAGACTGCCGCAGGCTGTTGGCCGGCTCCTGCCGCCTGAGCCTGCCCGCCCGGGATGATCAGCACCCGTCCCACGCTGAGGCGGGCGGGATCGCTGATCCTGTTGATAGACATCAGCCGGGCCAACTCCACATGGTAGTATCTGGCCAGAGACCACAGGGTCTCGCCCGGGGCCACCTGATGGGTCGCCTCCGCCCCGGATGGTTGCCTGACAGGCTCCGGAATCTGTGGGCCGGCCTGGCTCCATAAAGACACAAAGCTGTCTTCAGCGAAATAAGCATACGCCTGGGAAACCGGGAAGATCACCATCCAGGCCAAAAAAAACAGGGTAACACCCAGCATCTTGGTTATCTTCATAATTCCACCTCACGCTAATGCCGGTTGTATTACCTTGCTATTTTAACCTTCATTCCCAGGTTTTATGCATGGCTGTCAATTTCAGCAGCCACACCGGATGCTCCATCACGGATGTACCAGTACTGGAGGTTGAGGAATCCTGCGGACGCGGCGCGCCTAAACCCAAGCTTCGGAGTCCGCCTGCTTAGGAGTTAGTTGGCTGCCGGTTTGTTTGCACATCCTTGCAGATATCCTCCAGCCGGTCCTGCATCGCCAGAATAATTTCGTCCTGGTAGGCCAAGTGCCGCATCAACACCTCGATCTCTTTCTCCGCCTTGCGGTTGATCTCAAAGTCATGCTGAGCAGTCAGGCGATCTTTCTCGTTTTGGCGGTTCTGGCTCATCATCACCACCGGCCCCGTGTAGGCCGCCTGGAAACTGAGCACCAGATTCAACAGAATAAACGGGTAGGGATCCCAGGCTGCCAGGAAACCGGGCTTGCCAACCATCACCACCAGGTAGACATTTACCGCCATCCAGGCAAACAGCAAGAGGCTCTGAATAATGATAAAAGGCCAACTGCCAACCACCGCGGCTACCCGGTCGGCAATCCTCTGACCAGCGGTCATCTCTTCGACAAATACCTCATTGACGTTTCTGACCGGAGGGTGATCGTGCTGGTATTCGGCCGCAGGACCCACTTTGTGCCGTTTGCTATTCTCTGCCATCATAACATCTCCTTCTCAGGCGCCGAAATGCCGAAGCGCGCCGTTAACATTGCAGCGCGCCGGTAAAGTTACACAACTATGATAAATTATAGATCAGTCAGTAATTGCTATGGGATGGTTTATTTAAAGAGTTGAGGTAAGGCGCGCAACAGGTCCTTGTTAGATTTAGTCTTGGTCATGGCATCTATCAGCATCTCAATACTCTCGCTGTTGCCGTAAGAGGCGAACATCCTCCGGAAGTTCCACATCAACTCCAGTTCCTCCTTGCTGAGCAGGAGTTCCTCCCGTCTGGTCCCGGAACGCTTGACGTCAATGGCCGGGAAGATGCGTTTGTCGGACAGCTTGCGATCGAGCACCAGCTCCATGTTCCCTGTGCCCTTGAACTCCTCGAAGATCACCTCATCCATGCGGCTGCCGGTCTCGATCAGGGCAGTGGCCAGAATGGTCAGGCTACCCCCCTCCTCAATGTTGCGGGCAGCCCCGAAAAAGCGTTTCGGCTTGTGGAGTGCAGTAGGATCAACACCGCCGGAAAGAGTGCGGCCGGAGGGCGGCACTACCAGGTTGTAGGCCCGGCCCAGCCGGGTGATGGAATCCAGCAGGATCACTACGTCCCGCTTGTGCTCGACGACGCGCTTTGCCCGTTCCAGCACCATCTCGGAGATCTTGACGTGGTTTTCTGGCGGCTCATCAAATGTAGATGCGGCAACCTCCCCTTCCACTGACCGCTGCATGTCTGTGACCTCCTCAGGGCGCTCGTCGATGAGCAATACCATCAGGGTCACGTCAGGGTAGTTAGTGGTTATGGAGTTGGCAATTTTCTTCAACAAAAAGGTTTTACCAGCCTTAGGCGGCGAGACGATCAGACCGCGCTGGCCTTTGCCCAAGGGAGCGATCAGATCGATAATACGGCAGGAAATGTCCGGCTTCTCGATCTCCAGGGTAAACCGCTCATTGGGAAAAATCGGAGTCAGAGCATCGAAATGCAGCCGTTCGGAAGCCTCCTCCGGCGATACTCCGTTGACCGTCTCTACCCGCAGCAGAGCGAAAAAGCGTTCAGTCTCCTTAGGCGCCCGCACCTGTCCAGCCACCCGGTCACCGGTGCGCAGGTCGAAGCGCCGGATCTGGGAAGGGGACACATAGATATCATCCTGGCTGGGTACATAAGCAAAGGGGCGCAAAAAGCCGTAACCGTCCGGCAGGATCTCCAGAATCCCCTGAGCGAAAAGCAGGCCGTTCTTCTCGGTGTTCGCCTTCATAATTTCAAATATCAGTTCTTTCTTGCGAAACCGGGAATAGTTGGTGATCTCCATTTCACGGGCCATCTTAAGCAGCTCTGCCATGGTCTTTTGTTCCAACTCTGTAACGCTCAAAAAAATCCCCCTATTCGAATTGAAAGTCAGGCATATAGAACCCAGCCACACTGGCTGCAGGTTAGACACAATTGGGGAAAATAACTGAGGATAAAGTGAAACCTGCTTCGGATGGGGTTTTCACCCCATCCGAAGCTTAGTTGAACCGATCCCGCCGGGGTACCCTTTGGGTCGGGCACACCCGGTTTAGCGCCCCTTGCCTATGCCGTTTTCCGAAGTGCAGGCGTGCTTTGAGCCCACCCAGAGGGTACCCACCCAGAGGGTACCCGGAAGCTCAGAGCCTGCGTTCAGTCCGGGCTAACGCCCGGACACGACGTCCATCGCTTGTAGAAGCGAGGGTATTAGGGACGGTTAGCTATCGGATAAAATTATCCGTGAGCGGACACCGATGGGGTAATCCCACATTGGATGGAACAATAAAGCGGTAGGATTTACGCTATCCTAATATATACCATTGTATGCAACTGGTGTCAAGGCTGGTTCCTTAAACTGCCATTTATTTACAGGGTAGGGCATAGTCCGGCTTGCGTGAAAAATAGTGCCGGGCATCTATGAAACGCACGGTACCCGTGCGTCCCCGCATCACCAAGGAATGGGTGCTCGCCCCCCAGGAGGTATAGTGCACGCCCCGCAGCAGGGTGCTGTCGGTGATGCCGGTGGCCGCGAAGATCATCGAATCGCCCCGGGCCAGATCATTCATAGTCAGCAGGCGTTGATAGTCTTTGATCCCCATCTTCTCGACTCTCGCCACGTCATCATCGTCCATCGGCCAGAGTCTGGCTTGCATCTCCCCCTCCAGACAGCGCAGGGCGGCGGCGGCGATCACTCCCTCCGGAGCTCCTCCGATGCCCAGCATCATATCGACCCCCGTGCCCTCGAAAGCAACAGCTACCGCAGGCGCCACATCCCCGTCGGAGATCAACTGGATACGAGCGCCAGTCTTGCGCACCTTCTTGATCAGATCCTCATGCCGCGACCGGTCAAGGATGACCACCGTCAGATCCTCCACCTGCTTGCCCAGGGCTCCTGCCACGGCCTTGATATTCTCTTCTACGGGAGCGTCCAGGCTGATTTTCCCGACAGCCTTCGGCCCCACCGCAATCTTGTCCATATACATATCCGGAGCATGTAGCAGACAACCTTTCGGCGCCACGGCCAGCACCGCGATCGCCCCGGTCAAGCCCTTGGCCACAATATTGGTGCCCTCCAACGGGTCAACCGCCACATCCAACTCCGGCAGCACCCCCGTGCCCACCCTTTCGCCGATATATAGCATCGGGGCTTCATCCATCTCGCCCTCACCGATCACTACTGTGCCATCGATCTGCACAGTGTCAAACATCCGGCGCATGGCAGTGACTGCAGCATCGTCGGCCATCTCCTTGTTGCCACGTCCCAGCCAGCGTCCGGCAGCGATGGCTGCCGCCTCCGTCACGCGCACAAACTCTAAAGTAAGCTCCCGATCCATGGCCTCTCCCCCCTCCCGGAAGACAAGCAAATACGTTAACGCAACAGCCCCCACGAACCAACTTTTTTTTCCGGCCCCTAGCTGGCTTCAACTGCTTTATCCGATGGCTAACCGCCACTAAGACTCTTACCTCCTAGGCGGGGGATAAGTGGCGCTAAGCCGGGTGCCCGACCCAAAGGGTACCCCGGCGGGATAAGTCAACTAAACTTCAGGTGGGGTTTTAACCCCGCCTGAATTAAGTTTCCTTTATCTTATCCCAATCATTCAGAAACCGGGTGATCCCCTGGTCGGTCAAGGGATGCTTAAACATCTGGCCCAGCACAGTAAAGGGCACCGTAGCAATATCTGCCCCCAGTCTTGCTGCATCCAGGACGTGCCGGGGATGACGGATGCTGGCGGCGATCACCCGGGTCCCGAAATCATAGTTGCCGAAGATCCCCATGATGTCATCCAGAACATCCATGCCGTCCTGGCCGATATCATCGATCCGGCCGATAAAGGGGCTGACAAAAGCCGCCCCGGCCCGTGCTGCCAGCAGGGCCTGCAGGGCTGAGAAGATCAGGGTGACGTTCACCCTGATCTTCTCCTCCGCCAGGCGGCTAGCCGCCTGCAGACCGACGGGGAACACTGGGATCTTGATCACGATGTTGGGGTTGATTGCGGACAATCCCCGGGCCTCCTCGAGGATCCCTTCAACGTCCATGCTGATCACTTCGGCGCTGATCGGGCCATCAACCAGGCTGCAAATCTCCTCCAGAATAGCACGGAAATCGCGCCCTTCTTTGGCCACCAGGGTCGGGTTGGTAGTGACCCCGGAGATGACACCCCATCCGGCAGCCTCCCTGATCTCTTCAACGGAGGCAGTGTCCAAGAAAATCTCCAATAGAAACCACTCCTTTGGAGCAACCCCGATACTTAGAGCACCGGAGATGTTGTACAGAATCGTAATTGCTCTCTTATTTCTTCGATCGCCTGCGGCTGCGCCCCTCTTTACGGATACCCATCATGTTGGCCCCGCCCGGTTTTAACACGATCTCCCAGATCTTCTTCACCACGTCCACATCCTGTCGGGTCTCAGCGTGAATCACCCCGGAAGATCCGCAACCCTCACACCGGAGTTCGATCCGGTCTGCAAAGATCTCTACCTCCACCTGTTGGTTGCCGCATTGGCAGGACAGGTTGCCATCCTCTGCAATTTTATGCAGGCAGTCCAGAATTTCATACATGATCTCCGGGTTGGCAAAGTAATCGGTATAGCCCAGGTCATCGGCCATCTCCTGCAGGGAACGTTCCTGATTGGCGATGCACTTCTTCACCTGGTCCCGGGGACCGATAAATCCGATATCCAGATCGGTCTCGCTACAGACCAGGTTGAGTACCTGACCGGACCAGATCTCCTTTAAAAAGAATTCTAAAAGATGTTTGCCCTCGCACATCAGACATTCTAACTGAAAATAGAAAACTTTTCGGTCTCTAGTGCTGATCAGCAGCAGGGGAGTACCGCAAGCGCAGGACAGGCGCAGTGTTTTTTGAGCTGAAAAAGAAAAAAGAGATAACGAATGGTATTTTATTTTGCCGCATTCGGGGCAACGTAGTGCCAGCGCGGTTGTTGTCGTAACGAGCACTTAACGGAACCTCCTCGACGAGTACTGCATCATTACTTCTCCATATTCAATCAAAATCCTTTACTATTTTTTAAATTGCGCGAAAGCTTTACATGCTGTCTCCCGATCCCTTCAGCAACGCCATTTTTATAACAGTTCGCCGTATTCGGCCCCATCAGGCGCCGTGCGGTTCTGTGATGTGTACAAGTTTACTCCGGGCTGGCTTCAGATAGGCAGTTCCGGTTGGAGTCAATAGTGTCCTCCGCTACATCGCCGGTGACATAGACACGCGGCACCGAAGCTCTGATAGCAGTGCGGCGTCCCGGCAGCCGGACCGGGGTTCCCACCCCTACTCCTGGTATCTTGCCCACGTCAACGCAGCTTAATTCCATGCTGATTCGCCCCAGGACGGGCGCAGTCCGGCCATTGATGCTGACGTGTTGAATTCCTAGCGGCAGGCCCAGGAAAGACCCTGCAGTTTTTGCCAACACCTTGAGCAAGTCGATCCAGCCCGCCGGGCGAGGTAACACGTCCAGACCGAAACCCTCGCTGTAGCCCAGTGGCAACACTGCCAACACAGTGTTGCTACGCAGCCGGCGGGTCCGGCCGTAACCTACGGTATCTCCCCGCTGCACCTGTTTCAAGTGCACCACCCGTGTCCAGAAGGACCAGGGGTCCTTCAACTGTAGCCAGTCCGGCAGTGAACTCTTCCTGATACCGGCCGGCAACTGCCCATAGAGCAGATTGCCTACCCGCACCATTTCCAGATGCAGCTCCGGATAGAGCAGGGCAGCAGCGCTGTTGCAGACGTGGCGCAGGGGAATGCGGACACCGCGTCCCTGGATCTCCTGCACCAGGTTATCAAAAAACTGATACTGGCGCCTGGTGAAACTTGTATCGCTTGCGGCTGCGGCAAAGTGAGTGTAGATCCCCTCCAACAGCAGCCCAGGCAGGTTTAGGAGCCTGTCCAGATTTGACAGCAGTATCTCGGGAGTGAACCCAGTGCGCTCCATGCCGGTCTCGATCTCCAGGTGTACGGGTATCTGCCGGCCGTTTTGAACAGCAGCAGCAGATAGGCGCTGGGCCTGAGCCAGGGAACTGATTGACGGGATCAGGCCCCACTCGACCACGGTCTCTTCCTCTCCGGGCAGCAGCGGCCGGAAGATCAGCACCGGAGCGGCAATTCCAGCCTGACGCAACCTCACCCCATCCTCGGGATGGGTAACACCAAGCATGTCCGCCCCCCGCATTATCGCTGTCCGGGCTACCGGAACCAGGCCATGGCCATAGCCATCCGCCTTCACGACCGCCAGC
This sequence comes from Peptococcaceae bacterium, assembly GCA_023249405.1. GTDB lineage: Bacteria > Bacillota > DSM-12270 > Thermacetogeniales > Thermacetogeniaceae > Palsa-1188. The sequence goes on from JAHFCR010000001.1 coordinate 77,421, forward strand.
AGCTTGATGCCGGGATCCAGCAGTCTCTTGACAGCGGCTACGTTGTCAGCGATGGCGTTCAGATCGATCTTGACCCAGCGGGCCTGCCCCGCCTGTTCGCTATCCACGTAATTATCCTCTCATCAGCCATTTAGGGATTCTGTTATATGGAATCATCCGATTTGGGAGTGCCGCTGCGGCGCAGCAGGCTGCGCGTCACTCGCTGATAAGCCGGCAGCACCCGCGTCCAGAGAATATACCAGCTGGGCGACAGGACCAAGTCATATTCCCCGATGAACTCGGTGAAGGTAGCGGCAAAACCCTTCTTGAACCGGTACAGCCCGGACAGATGGTCGTCCTGTTCGTCACTGGCAGGCACCCCCCGGAAGTCGTACAACCGGCATTCCAATTCTTTGGCCCAACGGATCATGGTCCACTGCAACAGGTGGTTTGGCATCACGTTCCGGAGCCGGTTCGAGGAGGCCCCGTACAGATACCAGACTCTGTCCCCGCAATGAAAAGCCAGAGTGCCGGCAATTGCCTGCCCCTGGCAGTCTGCCAAAAAGATACGCGCAGTACCTCGGGCCACGAACAGGTCCCACATCCGCTCGAAGTAACTGAAGCTACGAATAAGGAACCGGTCACGGGTGGCAGTCTCCGTTAAAATGTCGTAAAAGGTCTTGAGATCGGCGATGTCTTGGGCTATGCGCACGCTAACGCCCTTACGCTCCGCCAGATGGATGTTATACCTGGTTTTGCTCTCCATGGCTGCCAGCAATTCCTGTTCAGCGGGAGTAATGTTCAGACGGAAAACATAGCGGGGTTGCACTCCGCCGAAACCCGACTGGCTGCCGCTGGGCCTGAAACCAGCCTTGGCCAGCCGTTGCCGGTAGCATTCGGCAGCAGCGGCCGAATCGGTGGAGATATCCGGATCGATCTTGATAAAAATAGCGCCATGCCGGCGCGCCAGACTCTTTACTGCATCCCAGAAATAGGTCTCTCCGGGCTGGTCGCAGTCCTCGCTGATAATGGGGCCACGGGGAGCATAGATGATGGAGCGGTGCAGGTGACGGTATAGCGGCAGAGGCCGTTTGAGTAAGGAGATAGCAGCTACCGGCCGGTCGTCACGCCAAATCAGCAGCCGTAACGGTTCCCATCCGGTGCCGCTCTTTAGCTCGCCCCATTCAAACGATTGCAGAAAATGGGGCTTGGGCGAAGATTTGATAAATTTATTAAATAAGTCCTTGTCCTGCGACTGGATCAGTTGAGCCCGGTACAACTAACTACCTCCTAAGCCAGTGCTGCCAATCCCGGCTCCAGCACCGGCGACCTGTTGTCTCCTGAGCAACAGCCGTCATTACAACAGCTATTTTAACCAATTTTTTCAGAAGCAACAGCGCAACCTGCGACATTCTTCAGGGCAGCCCCGACAAAGGCCTTGAACAGTGGATGAGGCCTGTTGGGGCGGGATTTAAACTCCGGGTGAAACTGGCAGGCCAGAAACCAGGGATGTTCCGGCAGTTCCACAATCTCTACCAATCTACCGTCAGGAGAGGTTCCGGTGATCTGCAACCCCTGGTCCAGTACCTGCTGGCGGAAAATATTGTTAAACTCATAGCGGTGGCGGTGGCGTTCATCCACTGCTTCCGCCTCATACGCCCGGCTGGCCTGGGAGCCCGGTTGCAGTATACAGGGATAGAGGCCCAGACGCATGGTTCCACCAAGGTCCTGTATGCCCCGCTGTTCCGGGAGCAGGTCGATCACCGGGTAGGGAGTTTCCGGATCGAATTCGGTGCTGCTGGCGCCGGTCAGACCACAGACGGTGCGGGCAAACTCGATCACGGCGCACTGCATGCCCAGGCAGATCCCAAAGAAAGGCACCTGGTGCTCCCGTGCATAGTTGATTGCCTTGACCTTGCCATCGATACCCCGGTAGCCGAAGCCACCCGGCACCAGAACACCATTCACCCGGCCCAAGATGGCGCTGGCGTCACCATCCTCCAACACTTCGGCATCCACCCAGTCGATCTTCACCGCTGCCTGGTGCGCGATACCGCCATGGCACAGGGCTTCGTTGATACTCTTGTAGGCATCACGGAGTTCGATGTATTTGCCGACCACTGCCACCCGGACCTGCTGCTCGGGGTGGTGGCAAATAGCTACCAACTCTTCCCATTCTTTGAGTTCCGGCCGGCCACAGGTCAGGCCCAGACGTTGTACCGCAATATCGGCAAAACCCTGGGCTTCCAGCATCAGCGGGACCTCGTAGATAGAATCCGCATCAACACACTCGATCACGGCGTTTTTTTCAATATCGCAGAAGAGAGCGATCTTATCCTTGAGGTCCTTGGAAAGACAGCGCTCCGTACGGCAGATGATAATATCCGGCTGGATTCCGATGCTGCGCAGTTCCTTCACGCTGTGCTGGGTCGGCTTGGTTTTCAGCTCGCCGGCAGCACGCAGGTAGGGGACAATAGTAACGTGGACATAGAGCACGTTCTCGCGGCCGATGTCGCTTTTGAACTGGCGGATTGCTTCCAGAAAGGGGAGGGATTCGATATCGCCCACAGTACCCCCGATCTCGGTGATCACCACGTCCGGTTTCTCCTCTAAAGCGATCCGTTGGATCAACTCTTTGATCTCGTTGGTGATGTGGGGAATAACTTGCACCGTGCCACCTAAAAAGTCACCGCGGCGCTCTTTTTTAATTACTGACCAGTAAACGAGGCCTGCGGTGACATTGCTGGTGCGTGTCAGGTTTTTATCGATAAACCGCTCGTAGTGCCCTAGGTCTAGGTCGGTTTCGGCTCCGTCATCGGTGACGAAAACCTCTCCATGCTGATAGGGGCTCATGGTTCCCGGGTCTACATTGATGTACGGATCGAACTTCTGCATGGAGACCTTGCAGCCCCTGCTCTTGAGTAACCGCCCCAGGGAGGCTGCGGTGATTCCCTTTCCCAGCGATGAGACTACCCCGCCCGTGACAAAGATATATTTGGTCAAGTCCTCTCCCCTCTTTCATGTTGCTCTGTTTACACAAATTTTAATTTTACTGGCAGCCATAAATGGTTGTCAACCTGAGCAGAAATCTTTATACGCCTGTCTTGTTAAACTAGATTGGAAAAACATCTAATTGCCCCGGGAATGGCAGACTCTGAAACTTTCGTCTCAGGCTGCGGACACCTGATATTCTAACACGATCACTTCTTGAGATGGCGGCAGATTCGCCCCTTCCACCGCCAACCATTGCTCCCGGCGCACCTGGCCGGGCTGGAACAACCTTAGGAACTGGTCGACCGTGGCTAGCGGCATCTTTAGTACCGGGGTTTTGTAATGCATGGGAATGACTATGCGTGGGGCGATCTGGTCTACTACCTGTTTTGCCGCGCCGGCATCGACGGTGAAAACGCCTCCTACGGGCACCAGCAGCATGTCGATCCGGCCCAGATCCTGCAGGGCCTTAGTATCCAATAGATGCCCCAGGTCCCCCAGGTGGCAGACCCGCACACCGTCCATCTCCCAGACAAAGAGCAAGTTGGACCCTCGCTGGGTCCCGCCCACGTCGTCATGGAAGGCGGAATGCCCCTCCACCCGGAGACCCTTAGCCTCATGAACACCAGGCGTGTTGATCACCGCCGGAGCACCGTGCAAGGCATTGACATTGTTGTGGTCAGAGTGATCGTGGCTAACAGTCGCCAGGTCAACTTCCTCCTCCGGAAGCTGGTAACCCATTGCTCCGGCAGGGGGATCTGTAACCAGCCGCACTCCCTGGCCCTCAAACAGAAAGCAGGCCTGGCCATACCATTGCACCTTCATGCGAACACCTCCCAACAAACTACACCGTGCCAAGCTACTCTAGCGGCCGCCCCAGCTCTTCATCAAAATCATCCTGTTCCTCGCCCTCAGTCTCGGGCTCCTCATCTTCAAGCAGGTCTTTATCAGCCAACGGCTCTTCATCCAGATTATCCAGGGCAAGTACCCGGGGAGTAGGGCTGTCGTCGTACTCCACTGTCTTATGCATCAGAGACAGCAACGGCACCTGACGCGATCCTTTTTGAGGCACTGCCGTCCGCAAGCCCCAACAACCCTGACCGGCACTAGTAAAACGGGCATCCAAGTTGATCCAGGTGTAAAGTTGGGCTTTGGCCTCAACCAGATCCTCCCTGTCTTTGTAGAATCTCTTGGCAACCTCATCCAGAAGCACTGAATAATGCATCTGTTGTCCGTTCTGTTTCAATAAATCATAGACAAAACCGAGGACCTTCTCCTTGTCATCAAGGCTCTCAACCTCCGGCAAACCAGAGCTCCCCCTTCTCTATTTCTGTGTATAGTCATATCTGCCTGTTGATAGCTACATCCTCTCGGGTGCCGATACGCCCACGAGATGCAGGGTGTTGTGCAGAGTGATCCTGCAAGCATTGGCTAACACCAGCCGGGCCTGGCTCAAGGCCGGCTCATCGCATAATACGCGGCAGTTGGTATAAAATCCGTGAAACAGGTTGGCCAGTTCATTGGCATAGAAGGCCAGCCGGTGCGGCTCCAAATGGGACGCAGCGTAGGCAATCTCCCCGGGAAGCTCGGCAATTTTCCGGATCAGTGCCAGTTCCGCCGGATCGCTGAGCAGGGAGCAGTCGACATCCTTGGCGGCAGGCACTGCTCCTGCCTGTTTGAGGATGCTGCAGATCCGGGCATGAGCATATTGAACATAATAAACCGGGTTTTCGTTATTCTGCTCTTTAGCCAGATCCAGATCGAAATCCAGATGGCTGTCGGCGCTGCGCATCACGAAGAAGTAACGGGCGACATCAACCCCCACGTCATCCATCAGATCCCGTAGAGTGATGTACTCGCCGGTGCGTTTGGACATCCGCACCGGCTCACCCCCTTTGAACAGTCTGACCAACTGCATGATCATCACCTGAAGTCGTTCCGGATCGAAACCCAGGGCCTGCATGGCGCCCTTCAGACGGGCCACATGTCCGTGGTGATCTGCCCCCCAGATATTGATCACCCGGTCAAACCCTCGCCGGAACTTGTTCCGGTGATAGGCTATATCGCCGGCAAAATAGGTGGGAATGCCATTGCTGCGAACGAGTACCTCGTCCTTCTCGTCACCGAACAGAGTAGAGCGGAACCACAGGGCGCCCTCCTCCTCGTACAAGTAGTCGCTTGCCTGCAACTCCTTCAAGACATTCTCGATCTCACCGGAGTCATGCAGGGTCTGTTCCGAAAACCAGAGATCATACTGCACCCGAAAGTCTGCCAGATCTCTTTCCATCTGGGACAATTTCTCCTTCAGGGCGTACTTGACCAGCATCTCCCGCCGCAGCACCGGATCGACAGTCAAATACTTATCTTTGACCTGCTCGATCAGATGTTGCATGCTCTCTACCAGGTCCTGACCGGGGTAGCCATCATCGGGAAATGTAACATCCTGGCCCAACAATTGCAAGTAACGGGCCTCCAGGGAGCGGCCGAAGGTCTCGATCTGGTTGCCGGCATCATTGATGTAAAACTCTCGCTGTACATTATACCCAGCCGCGGCGAGGACATTCGCCAGGGTATCCCCCACAGCCGCCCCCCGGGCATTCCCCATATGCAGCAGCCCGGTGGGGTTCGCGCTGACGAATTCTACCTGGACGGACTCGCCGCCCCCCAGATCGATGCAACCGTAATGTTCACCCTGGGCATCCACCTCCGGAAGCACTTCGTAATGCCAAGCCGGATCCAAGTAAAAATTGATAAAACCCGGACCGGCCACCTCGGTCCTGCTTATACACCCGCCAGGCTGCCGGAAGAACTCCAGCAGCGTCTGGGCGACCTTGCGGGGAGCTGTTTTCTCCGTCTGGGCCAAGAGCAAGGCCAGATTGCTGGCGAAATCTCCATGAACCCTGTCATGGGGCACCTCCAACACGAACTCAGGCAATTCATGGCAGGCCAGCCGACCGGCCCGGTGCGCCTCTTGCGCTGCTTCGGCTAGCGCCAGAGTGATCTTTTTTCTAATCTTCTCCAAAACCCCCATGGTTGACTCCTTTATTCCCTGATTTGCTGATTTTTTGCTTCGGTTAAACACTAAGAGCAGCCTAGCAAACCCTTAAGGGCCGACAGGACTCATCCTTAATAATTGCCACACCAATGTTTCCATTCTGCCTGGACAGCTGCGGCAACGTTTTTTCCGGATAGCATGACAACTGGCGACGGTCTTCGGATCATGTTTGGTTTATGGAAATGGGAGATTCCTGGAAGAAAGCCCACAAAGCAATTGCTTCGACGCCAAATACCTTATTCCTCTCCCTTAAAAAGATTTCCCTAAGCTAATTATTCCATTCTTACATGGTCTTTCATACTACGCATCAGGAAGAGCCGCGATCGCTTTTGAAAAACAGGACAACCGGCGCGCCTCGGAAGGCCATCTGACCGGACAACGGTGGAAAAGTCAGTAATGGTAAGGTTCCTGGCGCAGAATGCGAAAGGCGCGGTACAACTGTTCCAGGAGAATGACCCGGGCCAACTGGTGGGGGAAGGTGAAAGTGGAAAGGGACAGACGCATGTGGGCTTGGTCCAGAATGGCGGGTGACAATCCCAGGGTGCCTCCGATGATAAAAGAGATCTGAGGTGGGCACCCGGTAAGCGCCCGCTGCTGCTGGCCCAACCAGGCAGCAAGTTCTTCAGAGGTGAATCGGGCACCCTGCAAGTCCAGGGCCACCTGCTGACAACTATCCGATAAGCGCCGCCGCAGCCGTTCCCCCTCTCTCAATTTCACCGCCTGGCGTTCACGGGCGCCGGACGGCACCGGATCGTCGTCCACCTCGATGATCTCCAGGCGAGTGTATCGCTGCAGCCTCTTGACATATTCTTCCTGAGCCATAATATAGCCCGGCTCCTTGACGCGCCCGACAGCAACGATACTGATACGCACCGGCCCCACCCGCCTCAGCGGTACAGGTGATGAATATTGATCTTGTAATCGGTCAACAGAGGATGTTCCACTGTAACCGGGATCAACTTCCTGTGCTCCCTGAGGCCGGAAGCCGTCAACTCTCGAAGGAAATCGAAGGTGACCTTGCGCCCGGGATGAGCAAACAGCATTTGTCCGTATGGCGCCAGGTTACCCGCAAGGATTCGGCTAACATAGGGGTTGCTCTTGGGATTATAAAGCACGTCCGAACCGATGATCCAGTCAAACTGCTCCTTGAGCGGCCAGTCGCGCCAATCGGCCAGCTCGAAAGACATTCCCTCGATCCCATTCTGTAAAGCGTTGCGGCTGGCTATGGTCAGGGCATCCGGCTGATAGTCGCTGATAGTCACCCGGCCGCCCTTACGGGCTGCTACCAGGCCCGGCAGGCCCAACCCGGCGCCCAGTTCCAACACTGTGGCCCCCTTGAAATCGACGCTCTCCCAGATGTACTGGGCCAGGCCACGGGAGGCCGGCCAAAGCTCCGCCCAGTATGGGATCTTGTCGTCGTTCTCGGGGTCAGTGACCAGGTCCTCTACATTGGCTACGATCTCAAAAGAGAGAGACAAGCCTGGAAGGCAATAAGACCACTCTTTGGTGCTGATCATGCTCTTCCTCCGTCTTCTGCCTACGGTTTCAAACCCGGACCACCAGCACTGCGCACAAGATACCGAGCAATAGGCCCACGGACGCCTCCAATGGAGTATGCCCCACCCCATCCTCCCAAAGGTAGGAATCGGTGGCGACTCCCTGCAACCGCTCTTTTAACACCCTGGTATGTTCGCCCACTACCCGTCGCAGGGTGATGGCGTCGTAGATCACAATTCCTCCGAGCACGGCAGCAATCTGAAACAGAGGCGAGACCCAGCCATATTCCAGTCCCAGTGAGGTGGCCAGGGCGGCGGCAACTGCCGCGTGAGAGCTAGGCATGCCTCCACACTGAGTTATCCGCGACCAGAGTATGGTGTTGGATTCGGTCCTGGCCGTAAACGGCTTCATCCCCTGGGCACAGATCATGCTCAGCAAACTGGAGAGAATATAGCGATCGTGGACGATCGGCGGTAGAAAGCGCAGGCCTCCCCATAAAACCATGCTGACCAGCGCTACGATATAAATTGCTCGGCGCCTGGCTATTCCCCACACTCTCGTCACTACGCCTCCAACAGTCATGCCACTTCCTCATCCTTTCTCCCTCATCCATCAATTCGCTTACGGTTACAGGCACCAGGCCTTTGGCCAGTAAATCACCCAACAACTGCGGCAGTGCCTCTGTCAGAGCTGAAGCATTGCGCCGCACCCCCGAACCATCATGAAAAAGAATAATAGAACCAGGACAAGCCCACCGGGAAACCTTGCGAACAATCAAACGGGCCGGAGTCATGAAGAACCAATCCAACGAATCCAGGGACCACAGCACTACCTTCTGAGCAGTCTTACGCATCCAGTAGTGGGTGATCAGGTTGGACATGCCCCAGGGCGGCCGGAAACAACGCACCTGCTTGCCCGACAATTCTCTTAACGTGGCCAACGACTCCTGGATCTCCAGACGCGACCGGTGCGGGGACAGAAACCAGAACGGGGAATGGTGCATCCCATGGCTCCCTATTTCGTGCCCCTGGCTTATGATCTGCCGGACGAGATCAGGGTGCTTGCGGGCATTCTCCGCTACCATAAAAAAAGTTCCAGAAACTCCCTTTTGGGCCAGGATCTCCAGAATAATCGGCGTAAAGACAGGGTCGGGACCATCGTCAAAGGTTAGGGCCACCTTATTGCCTGCCTCCCCCTTACGAAGTACATCACGACTCTGCCACCGGTTCCACAAATCTGGTAATAGCGCCCATATTGTCAAAACGCCTACGATCAAAGCCTCAATCAGTTCCAAGTTTCTCGCTGCTCCTCAGTCAACGCACTTGATCCTGGCGCCAAGGGCGCTAAATTTCTCAACCACCTTTTCATAACCCCGTGCAATCAGTTCCGCCTGGCAGATTTCTGTCTCTCCCTCGGCAACAAGACCCGCCACTATTAGGGCGGCTCCTGCCCGGAGGTCGGTGGCTTTCACCTGGGCCCCGAGTAAACGCACCGGTCCTTCGACCACAGCCGTATGCCCCTTGACTCGAATTTGAGCCCCCATACGCTTCAACTCGTCAGCCACCCGGAAGCGATTATCGAAGACGTTCTCGCTGATCACGCCGGTACCAATGGCCAAACAGAGCAAGACCATGATCGGCGACTGCAGGTCTGTGGGAAAACCAGGATAGGGAAAGGTCTTGATGTCCGTGGCCTGCAGCGAACCATTACGTCTGACAGTCAGGGAGTCCTCATCCACCAGCACGTCCAGACCCATATCCTGAAGTTTGGCAATCACCGGCTGCAGGTGCTGGCTGATCACGTTCTCAATGGTCACCTCGGTGCCCATTGCGGCCGCGGCAATCATGTATGTGCCCGCTTCAATCCGGTCCGGAATCACGCTGAACCGCATTTGCTCCGAAGACACGCTGCGGGCGCCTGGTTCCCGGCCTTCAATTTTAATCAGGTCAGTACCCGCACCCCTGATAGTAGCTCCGGTAGCATTAAGAAAGCTGGCCAGATCTACTATCTCCGGCTCCTTGGCCACGTTTTCCACCACCGTGGTCCCAGGAATACCGACCGCCGCCATCATTATATTCTCTGTAGCGCCCACGCTGGGAAAGTCCAGATAGATCCGGCCACCCCGGAGTTCCCGGGCTCGAGCGTCGATAAAACCGTGTTCCAGTACCACCTCAAACCCTAGGGCGTTCAGGCCCTTAACGTGGAGGTCCATGGGACGCGAACCGATATCGCATCCACCCGGCAACGGAACCTGAACTTGGCCAATTCTGGCCGCCAGAGCGCCTAGAAAAAGGTTGGAAGCCCGCAGTTTCTTGGCTAACTTGTAAGGAACGATCGCCTCAAACTGGTCCGGCCAGTTAAGCAATACCCGGTTAGCTTCCTGCCACTCCGCACGTCCGCCTAATGCCCGGACAATCTCCAGTTGAGTCTCTACATCGGCAATACGTGGCACATTGTCCAGGATCACCTCGCCCCTGACGATGGCGCTGGCGGCAATCAACAACAATGCGGCATTTTTAGCTCCGCTGACCCTGACACGACCCCGGAGCATGTTGCCCCCTTGGATTACCAGCTTCATTAACGGCTATCCTCCAACCAATGATGTATCCAGCAAAGTTCCTTTCCGTATCTGATATATTCTCGGTGTTATTGATTATTCCTTCATTAACTGGCATCTTTTGAAAACTTCGACCTGAACTGACGTTGTTAGCCCTGTCGGACTGCTCGGGCCAGGCAGACCGCCACATTGGCACATCCCCGTCACTAGTTCAGTATAGTTGTTATCATCCCGTGGGATAATTATTCAACATTGGGATCCATTGTAACTCCTGATGAACTCGTCAAGATTAATACCATAGGTCTTGGCGAAGGCCTTGTCCATCGGTTGGCCGCCTCCCAGGGCATCGAGCAGGTCGCGCATACGCTCGGGACCGTATCTATCGATCAGAGAAGAGACCAGATCCTTGGCCACCGCATAGCTGTAATCCTGCCATACCGGGTCGTCAAAACGGCTATCCAACTGCTTAATGGTCACACCGGTGACCGCTATCCGTTCTCGGTCCGGCGGCTCGCCACCGGTAACCGTCTCTTCCGCATACTGGGCAAGGCCCTCGGTCAACCAACGAGGATAGTTGCCTCCAGTCTTATAATCCACCAACAAGTGCACATATTCGTGGGCCACCGGCCCCTGGGCCTGAAATATCTGCTGTTGTTGGTTGACCGGCGGGTCATCCATCCAGGCCAAGGGCGACAACACCCGGATTACTCCGGCCCAATAGACTCCCATAGCGCTCTCATCGCTGCCCCAGCCAAAGATCCGGTTCAAAGAAACACGATCCGGATAAATCAGGATAGGAACGCTTTTACCAGGGAAGTAGCCAAAATAGGCGCCTAACGGTTGGTAGACCCGTTCCGCCTCTTGCAGGACCATCCGCGCACTGGCCTCATCACCCTGTTTATATTTGACAATAAAATGCCGGTCTTCGATCGACGGCCAGCTGTATGTTTCCAAGTTGATCACCAGGCGCTGGTAACTCCGGAACAGATCAGAACCGCGCAGTCGGACCGGGTTCCGCAAGCACAGGGTCAACGCCATGGCTATGACCAGAATAGCAACAAAACAGGAGCTTAACAGGCGCTCCATCTCCGTTCCCCCTCTCTCCTCCCCAATTATACTCGAAGAAAGAGGCTCTCCGGTCAACCAATAAAAGGCAGGCTCTGCGATCAGACGCAGGGGCATAAAGTCGGTATCCTGCAGCGGGTACATACCGGCGGATGCCTCAATTTCGCAGGGGCTCGGTGGCCGCCAAAGCGTGCACCCGCGCTAAAGCCAGCACTCCCCTTAGTGCTGGCTTTAGCGGTCCATCTTATCTGCCGCTCCACCCTTTAGTCCGGGTGAAGCCGATCTACCAGTTGCCACTCTCGCGCCTACTGTTGCTGAGATGGCGCCGGAGCGCTCTGCTGCTGGTTCTGCGGAGCCAGAGGAATACTGCCCACGCCATACCAGGCTAGCAACCCGATACTGATCATACCTACTAAAATCCATAACACTACTTTAGTAAAGACTCGCCGTTTACGAAGCGTACTGAGCAATCGAGACCCCTCCGAAGTTTTAAACGGATAATGTGACTTCATTTTACCACAACCCGGGGGAATAGCGTCGCGCTCTAGGATGCCTGTCCCGCATGAACGACAAACCAAACTCACCAATAGGGACCGCCCGGATAAACAAATTCTTGATTCAGGTGGGGTTTTAACCCCACCTGAATCTGCTCTGAAACTGTTCATTTTCATTCTCTGATGGCGCCGCCGGGCGGCGTGGTGTCTTAGAAGATGTTATCCCGCCCAGGGGGCACCCGTCTTAGCGGCGGTTAGCTATCGGATAAAAAATATGGTCACCATAACCATTACCAGGCTGTATCAGCGTAAGAAACGCAAGGGGCTCGTCACGCTACCGTTGGAGATGACCTCGAAGTGGAGATGGGGACCGGTTGCCCTGCCGGTAGCGCCAACGTTACCGATAACCTCTCCCTTGCCAACCAGCTCCCCCTTACGCACATCGATCCGGGAGAGGTGACCGTAGCGGGTGGCCAGTCCGTCGCCATGATCGACAATTACACAATTACCGTAGCCGCCGTCCCAGCCCGCAAAGGTCACTCTGCCGGTGGCGGCCGCCCTCACCGGAGTGCCGCGGGATGTAGCGATATCTATGCCCGTATGAAACTCTCTGCCGCGATAGCCAAAGGGAGAGGTAATAGTGCCACTTACCGGCCAGGATAAGACTCCGCTGCCAGATCCCCTGGAGGCCCCTCCAACATAGGCCACAGTGCGCTGCATCCCCTCTGCCACCAAGCGTGGCTGAGGTTGTTTCAAAACCTTGCTGGTCAATACAACCCGCTTCAACGCCTGCCCATTCAAGCGCACGATCTGATAGCGCACTTCCGCCAAGCCATCAGCTCCCGGCTGTAACACCCGGGTCTGACCGCGCCACAAGTTATTATCTGCCTGCACCTGGACTTCGCGTGGAATAGGCTCATTGTTTACCTGGCTGCTAATAACCAGCACACCCACTAGTGGCCGGCTAGTATTCAAGTGCAGTTTCTCGCCGCTATGGATGGAAGATCTGGAGATCTGGGGGTTGGCATCAAGCAGATCGCTCACCAGTAAATTGTTTTTACGGGCAATACTCCACAAGCTATCCCCGCCCTTCACGACGTAATCAGCCGTCTGGTTCTGGGCCTGTTGCAACAGCGCCATGGCGTTGACGACCGGCACCACCTGATTGATGGGCACCTGCTGTTGCATGAGGGCAACATCATCGCTGAAGCGCACCTCCTGGATCTGCTCGCCTGGGTATTTCTGAACATAGTATGCCTTAAACTGGTCAAGCAACTGTTGGGCAACGTTTTTATTTGCTACTGCCAAAACCGGCTTATGGTTGACAATGATTATTTCCCCGTTGGTCATCCAGGGAAGGATTTTAAATTGCTGAGATAGTTCGTTGGATGAACTCAGAAGAGCGCGGGAAGCCGTGTAGGTCCTGTAAGTTAAGGTAGCCGGCAAAAAAATGCCTGTCCCCAACTGGCGCTCCAACTGTTGCCGCACCTGAATTCTGATCTCCTCACCGGCCTGGCGGGAAGCTACTATGCCGATCTCCCGCCCGTTATAGGCGACGGCATAGACCAGCCGGTTCTGGGTCAGTAAAAGATTGCCGCTGATCAGAATAAAACCGGCCAGCGCAGCGACAACGGCAGGCTTGGTCGCCAAGTACCGCCAGTCCAACTGCAACTTGCCGGTTCGCCAATCGTCAACAGTCGCTAACATTGCGCTGACCTGATACTTAGCCGCTCCAGCATCCTGCCGCATCCAATTGCAAGCATCCACGATCCAGGAGCGGGCCCGGTCTGTAATCCCATAAAGCAGCATCCGGGCCGCCCCTGTCTGCCCCATCAACCATGCCTTGGCAAAATCCCCACTTTCAGGCCGGCCTTCAGTATAGAAATCGATGAGGACAAAGGGCAGCCCCTTAATGCTTGAGGGTAGTTTTCTGATGAAAGTTGGCAGTCCCCTGAGCGATCTCCCTATCCGGCACAAATCCTTGATCATCCAACCCGAGGCTTCCCGGCCCCACTGACCGGCATCAGAGGCGGCATTAAACATCAAGGGATGTGTCAGTTCAGACCATTGCCGTAGCCGCTCCCTGATAGCGCTAGCTTTTCCGGAGCGCTTAATCCAGGCATTCCGGGCCATTTTCATAATTAACGGGGATTTTCCCACCGTTCTTACGGTCCAATCCCTGACTGCACACTGACCTGTTCGGAAAAGTTGGCGCATACAGTATAATATATTTAACGCCTTCCGGCCTCTTTGCTCGCTCATCATTTTTCCTCTCCCAAGGACCTTTATATGCTCATACCAGGGCGTACGTGCTTATCGTTTTCTGGTGTTTTTCGGGATCTAGAGGCAATATGACTACTATTTAGTATATCGCCTAAATTTTATGCTGTAAAGGAACTGATTTCCGCAATTATCGCCATCATTTAACTTTTATGCTACCAGAGACCGATGATATGTCAGTTTTCCAACTTTCAGTTTTTATTCGCCTGGTGTTCTTTTATCCGATTCAGAGGCCGGGGGGGACTAGGGAGTGGCCAAAATCAGGAGATATTGTGTAGACCATACTGCAGGCTCTCGAGCGCAAGCGGTGGGCGCCATATCCAGGCCTATGTCCGGACTGAACGCCGGCTCTGACGGTACCCGGAGTAGGTGAGATTGGCTCATCTAAGCATCAGATGGGGTTTTTAACCCCGTCTGATGCAAGTTTATCCATACCATTTTCTTGAAGAGACTGGCCGAGGGCGAGGTAGTATAGCGCCCCCTCCAGGCGTGCCTGAACCAGTTCACAGGTCAGTGGACCGGGATGGTGGAGATCGCCGGATTGCAAGGCTGCCTGGGCATGGCAACCCCCGCCGCATAAAAAGCGCGCCCAGCAGGAGCGGCAGACCGGCTTACTGAAGATGTGAGCCTGCCGAAACTGCTCTTGCAGGTCCGGCCGGGTGATTCCCCTGTTCAGGTCCCCCAGACAATACTCTGGATGCCCCACGAACTGGTGGCAGGGGTAGAGTTTACCCCCCGGAGTCACGGCCAGGTACTGATAACCGGCGCCACAGCCTGTAAGGCGTTTGGCAGCGCAAGGGCCACCCGCCAGGTCCAGTTGATAGTGGTAAAAGGAGACCTTTTGACCTGCCAGTTCCTGTTCCCGCAGCCAGCGCGCCAGACGGAGATATTCTTTCCTGATTCCGGGGATATCTTCCTCCCGGATAGCGTAGGACTGCCCTGCATCCGCTACCACCGGCTCCAAGGAAAGGCTCCGCACTCCCAGAGCTGCCAGATAGCGGACATCCTCGGTAAAATCCAAGTTCCGGCGAGTATAGGTGCCCCGGATATAGTGCTCCTGGCGGGCAGCCACCCGGAGATAATTCTGGAGCCGCCGGGCCACCGCATCAGCAGTGCCCCTTCCATCAGGCATGACCCGAAAACCGTCATGTATCTCCGGTCGCCCGTCGCAGCTCAGGACGAGTCCGAAATTATGGCCAGCCGTAAAGGAAATAACATCCTCATCGAAAAGCAAGGTATTGGTAGTAAGGGTGAATTTCCAGTCCCGGTCACGACCGCGATCCAGGGCGTAAGCCACGCCATCTCTAATCCCGCTAAAATTGAGCAGCGGCTCGCCCCCGAAGAAATCCACCGCCAGATGCCGGTGTGTGGATGAACTCAATAAAAAATCCAGGGCTGCCCGGATCACCTTGACCGGCATGATCTCCCGGCCGGTACGCACCTGGCGGGGAACGAAACAATAGCCACAGGACATATTGCAGGCATCAGATATGTTAAAGCAGAGGGCCTTCAGATCGGGTCCGGCGTCAGGAATATAGCGCTCCCACCCGGGATCTGGCGTAAAAAGGCGCCCAGCCTCATGCAGGACCGCCACCTCCGCGGCAGCAGCGCCGACTTGTTCCTGCCCGTAAGACTGTGCCGTCCCAGTCAGGGATTGCCGCCAATCGCCGCTGCCCTGAAAACGGTGCAATAACTCCCAGGCCACGGCATCAAGCTCATGTAGTGAACCGCTATTGACGTCGAAGGCCAGATAGCGGTCGTCAGCCCGGATCAGCTTTACTTCTGCTGCGTTACACAAGTCTGATTGCCCACGGTGCAGGATGTTTTGCAGGCAGACTGGCAGGATGTCTGGCATTCGCCGCACTCCGCCGTTAACAGCGGTTTTCTCAAACTACCCGCTACAATCGTCTTGATATGTTTGCTTTTTTCCATAATAATGCCTCCTCGCAAAAAATCCCGGCTATCTTTCCGGCTATCTTTAAAGACAGCAGTTTTAGGTTACTTCCCGTTCTTTATTTTAAATGGTTGCCTGGATAAGCGCAAATTCTTTTTGGCTGCGCCTTCCAGCAGTGATCCATACTGCGGCCCGGACTCAGCACCGCTGACATTCCTCAGGTAGCTGTTGATCAACCGGTCTAGCCGCTCTGAAAGCCGCAGCAGTTTCCTGCTGTTCAATGGCACCGCCCGGCTGCACTGCTCCATTTTCTTTCTCAGCCTCTCGATCTCTCCCAACAGATTTTTCTTGGCCATCCTGGCACCCCGTAGGTTATTGCATGACCCTGATGATGCAAAATTCTATCCAAAGTTTATGATCATCAATTTGCTTTCATTCCGAACAAAATATCTGTTTATTTGCGGTTTTCTAAATATCGCTTCTCTTTTCATTTTTATACTCAGGCATCTAAGCGAAGGCGCACAGGCTGGCGATCGGGTCAAAGACACTGGATCGATTTGCCATACCCGGCATGGATACGCGCATAAGTGGTATAATCAGCATTAGATGGGTTTTGACCCCACCTGGTGCTTAGTTGGATGATCGTGCCCCGGATAAATATGAAGGGGAGGGGCCATATGAAAGAACAGACCGGTTTCTGGAATAACAACCCAAAACTATTGTCTGAAGGGCACCCCGACGTCAGGCACGGGCAGCATACGACCAAAGCCCTGGAGGAGTTGCGCAGGCCCGAGCACAAACTTCTGGTGACCGACTTGGTCCTGCCTTGCCAGAACCGGACGATCTCCCTGATCGGGATCGAAGACCATGACAGCCAGCGCAGCCTGGGAGACTACCAGAACACAGCGTATTTTCTGATTGCTGAAAATCCTCAGGGCATACTTGCACAAAAGTCTGATCTTGCCAGAAATCCCGATCAGAAAAACATTGCCCATCTCCAGGCAGTGGTGATCGATCCGGGTCTGCGAGAAGGGGACTGGATCCGGGATACCCTGGGAATCAGCCGGTGCGATGTATTCTTCACCCACTTTCACCTGGATCACTGGATCGGCTACGAGTCCTACCGGGGCCAGACCTTCTATGCGTCACCACTCTGCAAGACAGTGCTCACTCAGATGGTCGGAACGGAACGTACCGGCAAGAGCATCTTCGTAGAGGGGCGGCTCAATGATTATCATCGCAGCCCGTTGCCCTTGCGTGCGGTCAACGACGCCGAGCGGCTGCTGCCAATCCGGGAGAAGATCCACCCGGTTAGCGATGATAAACCCTACCGGAATGACTTGTTCGGGTTGGAATTTTTCGAACTTCCCTACGGGCAGACCGAGGGTACCCTTTACGGGCTGCTGGAGGCGGACAGTATCAGGGTGCTCTTTGCCAGCGACCTGTTTGTCTGCATCAACGGCCAACTCAAGATTGAGCCGCATTACGCCTTCAAACCCAAGAGAATGGTGATCGAAGACGTGACCGTAATGCTGCGCGCCCTGCTGAAAAAAGATCTCCCGGCGATGGACGACCAGGCTCCTATCGCCAATCTTGGCCGGGTCGGCAACCCGGGGGTGCTGGCCATGGGCCACGGCCTGTTCGACTTTACCAGCGGACATCCGGCGATCGCCCACCTGCTGGAAGAGCTGGAGGAACTAGTCCGGATCAATCGTGAGCATATAATCTGAGAGGTCGCGGCAATACTGCACATCCTGTCAAAAATGGGGACAATTGTTAATTGCTGTGTAGATTAAAATCAGGTAAAGTAGTAAAAGCGACAGCATTAGGCCTTCTCTCCTCATGAAGCGTCAATCTTTTGCGCTTCCTCTGAATTGGGACAACACTGCTTCGGAATTAAAGCTACCCGGTCATTCTTTGGAGCCAAAAAAATCATCTCTGAATCGTCATCTTACCGGAACTTTTTCCGCAGAATTAGTGTCTAACAATTAAGAGGAGAGCCCGGCAACCGGGAGTGGACCTCCTTGAATGTAAAATCACAATTGAATCGGTCAGGACCCGGAATATTTGATGCCCGGCTGCTCATTCGCCAGGCCCAGGCCGGGGACCTCGCGGCATTTGAAGAACTGGTGTCCATCTATCAGGATAAGATAGTGACGTTGTGCTACTATCTGACCGGAAATCACGCGGATGCCCAGGACCTGGCGCAGGAAGTATTTGTACGGGCATATACTAATCTCAAGAGCTTCCGCCAGGAGGCCGGGTTGGGCACATGGCTGCACCGGATCGCTATTAACCAGTGGGCGAACATGCAGCGACGGCAGAAATTCACCAACCTGGTGTCCCTTGATGATCCGGTGCAGACCGAATCGGGAGATCTGGCCCGTACGGTGGCCTCTGCGGACCAGGACGGAGACCCTGCCGGCGCCCTTGAAGAAAAAGAATTGCAGTCAGCAGTGCAGCAAGCTCTCCGAAGCTTGTCTGAAGAATACCGTACCGTGCTGGTATTAAGAGAGATTGAAGGATACAGCTACGAAGAGATTGCCGAGATCGCCGGATGTTCGTTGGGAACTGTGAAATCCCGCTTAAGCCGGGCGCGGCAGGCTCTAAGAGAAAAAATGGTAGGCAGCAGCCTATCCCTCTAATAAAGGACCAGCAGGGCAATCAGGCCCGGCCGACCGGATTTTATCAACCGCAGGGGAGGTGAGCATGATGGGACATAGACAGGCGAAGGTTGCCGGGAGAGACGGTGCGATCAGTTGTGACCAGGCCCGGGAGCTTTTCTACGACCTTGCTGATGTCGAGTTGAGCGACGAAGACAGGTCTGCTCTCGCTCTCCACGAGCTATCATGCTCGAACTGCGGCGATGAGTTCAAGGAATGGCGCAGATTGCGTATTGCCCTGCAGGACAGCATGGTGGCCCCGGCGATAGATTTTAAAGCCGGCGTGATGGGACGCATCCAGTCAATTCAGGCAGAGCCCAAGGCCACCCGCTCTATTTCGTGGGCCGCTCTCTGGCAGCAGAACTGGACTAAGGGTGTGGCCGCAGCAGCAATAGTGTTCGCCCTCATGGCAGGCGCAGCCAAGCTGCCGGTAGTTGCCGGTCTCGGCGGCTTGCTGGGGAACAGCAAGCCCCGTGTCGCCGTTCAAACTACAATTCCGCCCATTGTAAAGCCCCAGGACAGGGAGACCACGCCGATCAGCCCCAGCGGCGGCGCCCCGGGCAACGGCAGTCCTGTCAGCCCCGTTAAGCCGGGCAATCCGGGCGGCGGGAATCAGGTGCAGCCACCGGCAACACCCGTGACCCCCAGCAACCACCCCCAGGTTGCCGTCAACAACCAACCCGACGGGCAGAAATGGCTGGCTAACCAGAAGCGGATGACCATCTCCACCACTCTCAAGATAACGGTGGACAACATCGACCAGGCGCACAATGATGCCTTGAGCATTGCCAAAGACCTTAACGCTGCACTGTCGTCGGCAACCCCAACTCAGAATAACGGGCATCCCACCATGCTCCTGCGATTCGCAGTTGCCCCCGGCCAGGCAGGAGCATTCCTCGACCAGCTTGCCAAACTGGGCAGCGTGGCGATAAAGAACACGGAAAGCAAAGACATCACCAACCAATTTGCCAGCACTCTGGAGGCCTATCAGTCACTCAAGGCACAGCAGGAAGCAGCGCCGGACGCCAATAAGCAGCAGTACGATAGCCAGATCAGCGCTCTTGAGCTTAACCTGAAGAATTGGGCCGACGCCTCCGGCAAGCAGGTTGTCCTATTATGGCTAGAACAATAACTTTCTGATCAACAAAAACAATTGGCATCACGCACAGCAACGGGGAGGCGCAACGCCTCCCCGTTTTGTTTAGGTTTATAATTCTCACATGTTTTTTTCAAGCAATCCCCTTTATTTGCGTTTTTTATGTTGGCAGATTTGGCGCGCGCTGGACGGGCTTATTGCCCGACCCCACCCACCACCAGTTGCCAATTCAGGCCGCTATTTACCCAGAGAAGGTTCTCTCTAAATTATGACGCCTAACGGATATATTTTATAAAACGGTTGATGACCGCGGCCGCCTCTCCACGTTTTAAAGGAGCGTCAGGTGCAAATGACTGCAATGTGCGGCCCACAAAAAGCTTGGCATTTACAACGTATTCCACAGAGGGCCGAGCCCAACTGGGCACATTCGGCCAGTCATCAAAAAAGGGGGTCTGGCTGGTGGGGGCACTTGCAACGCCTGGGGCAAAGATCTGTAATGCACGATCAAGCAATACAGCCGATTCAGCCCTCGTTATTGGCTGGTTTGGATTAAAACGGCCATTCTGGTCACCACGAATCAGCCCGTGCTGCACAGCGCAAGCCACCGCCTGCCGGGCCCAGGAGGGTATATCCTGGATATCAGCAAATTTTATCTGCCCGCTATCTCCCGACCAGCCTATAACTCCGGTCAACAATACCACAAATTCAGCCCTGGTAACCGTTGTTTCCGGTCTGAAGGTGCCGTCAGGGTAGCCATTGACCAGGCGCTGGGCAGCCAGGGCCTGTACATCTTCATCCGCCCAGTGGCCTGCCATATCGCCCAGCTTAACGCTAACTTGCGAAGGAATAGTAACAAATTGCCCGGTTACTCCACCAGTGTGAGTATCAACAGCCACCAACTGGACAATCAGTTCCGGATTGCTGTTCTGCTTTGTTTCTGAATCACTATTGGGTGTTAAATCAGCATCCAGTTGAAACTGGTAGCGAAAACGCCCCTGTTCGATCACCGGGATTATCTGTCGTCCTTTCCCAGGTAAGTACAGGTAGAGCCGATCGGCCGAAGTAATGCCCGAAAGCTCTATAAATTTGTCGCGCCGCGGAACAGCCACATCCAACTGCGGAGCCTTTACCGTCGGCCTGGTCTGGGCTGCTACAGCGGCTAACAGCGGCTGTTCGCCCTTGCCTGCCAGTAACGGTGTCATAATAGCATCCTCGCCGCTTGCCAGATCCTGGGGATTCACCGGATAGCCGTTCTTCGTTACCAGCGTGCGCTCAGTCAGCAGGTAAGTCCCCTCTTCGGTGATCAAACTTTGTTTTTGCGGGTCATAGCTGTTGACGGTGGCCGTTTTCTCCGGCGCTACTTCCGCCAGGTCCAGGCGCGTTACCTGATCGGTCCCGGGATCGAGATACAGGCGTGCCCAACTGCCCGGCTCCACAGCGTTAACACTTGCAGGCAGGCCCCAGCGGAAAATCTGAGGGTCGTTGGAAAAGTAGAGAATGTGGAAATTATTGCTGTCATCGATCATATAGAGCAGTTGCTGCTTGGCGTCAGCATAGACCACCCGTCCATAGAGCACCTGGCTATATGCAGACAGGGTCAGAATCTCCTGGGTTTCCGGAAACAGCATCATAATTGCATGCTGGCCCGGTTTTAGGGCAGTGAAGTCCACTTCTTTTTCATCCAACAGCAACGAGATTCCCGGGCCCATCTTATAGGAATGGCCGCTGCTCAGGGTAAGAGTTCTGGTAGCCGGATCAATGCCCGTGATCGTGCCCACCGCCAACCGGCGGCGCGCTCCTACATACATGATCTCTCCACTACCCGGCGCCAGCATCAGCCTCACATTGAGGCCGGGAAGCAACTTGTCCCAGGCAGGACTGGCGCCGGCTCCAAAGGGAGAGTCCGCCCGGTCGGCATCAGCGATCTGGTCGAGATAGGCCAGGCCAGCCTGGGGGGCAAGCGAGAGGGACTGCCGGTTGCCCAGTAAAAACAGCTCCCTTTTGGGCAGATCGATCCGGTCTAAATACCCGCTGGTTTCATTAAAGACAACCTCTGCCCTCCATATCTTCTGGGTGCTGGGGTTGATGGTCGCCCTGATCTCGCCCCCCGGAGGCAGCGCCCCTGGCTCTTTCAATGTCGACCCATTGACCAGGAGTTGATCGCTCATTCCGGAGGTGAGGAAATAACCTCCGGAGCGGCTATCGGGATTGATTTCGGTAAACAGGATTTCGCTGTCCGCCTCGATCAACTGCACCCCTTCTGCCTGCCAGGTACGTCCAGCCAGGTAGGCATAGCCAGAACTGCCGGTTGTGTCCGGCGATAGGTAAATATCCATGCCGGCTATCTGGTTGTTGACGGTCTGGCCCCGAGGATTGCCGCCGGTGGCGTTGGCTGCTGCCGGCCAAGTTACCGTCTGGCCATCGCGCTCACAACTAATCCGGGCCTGGCGGAGGTCAACTTCAGCTCCTGAGGTCAGGGTTACCGATGAAGAGACGGACTGTACTACATCCCGGACCAGTGGCTGCCCGTACACCAGCGCAAAATCCTGGACTTTGCCGGAGGAGCCGGACACCGTATTCTGGGTAATGCTCGTTCCCTTCACGAGAATGGTGTATGTCCCCGGTTCCGGTTTGGCAATATAGACCTGCTCCACATTGTTGGTATCGTCAGATTTACCGTCCGACAGAAATGCGTTGCCTGGCCATACTTTTCCGGCAGGGTCCTGCACCGCCAGATCGAGATTATTCACCAGTGGGTGGCTGGCGCCTGCAGCTACTGCCGGATCTGTCCAGGCCAGGGTAGCCTTGAAGGGTGACCCGGCGGCCGGTGCCTGATAAGTATAGGTTACTGTCTCTCCACCGGGCACTCCTTTCAGATCATCCACAAATTTAAAGGTTTTTTCGTGCAGGGACAGGATTGTGCCGCCCAGGTCAAGCACCCCGAAACCGTTACTGCCGGGTCCAGCCGAGGGGGGACTGGCGCCATTGATCAGGGCCGCTTTGAGCAGGGCCGCGGTTGGCCTGAGCACCTGCTCATAACGCTGGAAGTACTCCCGTAACAGGGCGGCAGCGCCGCCAGCCACCGCCGCCGCCATGCTGGTCCCCTCCATGTAGGTATAGTAACCGTTATCCAAGTTGAACTCAGAAGCCACCTGACTTGCCCGGGCCGAGATCAGAGCCCCGGGGGCCAGCAGCTCGGGTTTCAACCGGCCATCGCCGGTAGGCCCGCGGCTGGAAAAATCATAGGCCAGCCCCTTGTCCACTTGCTGCGGATCGAAAACCGGATGCGGGCTCTGACTGGCGCCGATCACCAGCCCGTTTTTCGTATAGGCCTCCGGCGTCAGAGTGCCGGCCCCAGGACCGCTGTTCCCGGCGCTGAATATCGCCAGAAAATCTGGGTGGTTTCTGATAAATTGGTCGGTCTGGGAGGCCGCGCTCAGGTAACCGCCACCCTCGCCTCCCCAGCCGTTCACGTGAATGCGCGCCCCCGCCTCATAGGCCGGTGAGAAGAGAGTGACGAGATCCGGTGGCGGATCCAGCTGGCCGGAGCTATTGGTCAGACCCTGAAAGTAGATGCTGGCCCCGGGCGCCAGGCCCTGGTACCGGCCGGATGAGGCAGCACCGGTACCGGCGATAGTCGCGGCCATATGGGTGCCATGACCGTTGGGATCGGCCACCGATTGCGCTCCCGCCCAGGATTTCAGCATGACCACCTTGGGCATATGACCGGGCAGGCTCGCCAGGTCCGGGTGAATATCTTCAATCGAACCCTTATCCAGACCACTGTCAGCCAGGCCGATGATCTGCCCGGCTCCGGTCAGGCCCTGCTGGGATGGGGATAACCAGCCATCAGCGCCCAGCGGGGTGGCCGCCACCAGGTCGCGGGCGCGGTCGTTCAGCAGCCGGTAGCTTTCTGCCGGCTCGATATAAACCACCGCAGGCAACTGCGATATTTTCGCGAGATCGGTTCTGGGTATCTGCAGCCGCAGGACTCGCCCGGATTCGGTCTCGCCGCGCAGTACAGAACCGCCGAGACCCTGCACCGCCTGGGCAACGGACGTCTTATCCTCCGGACCAAACACGGTGACATTCACCACCAGGGAGGCGCTCTGGTTATGACCTGAAACAGTGCCCGAGAGAGACTGTGCCAGGCGGTTGCCGGGGTTGAATGTCTCCAGGGCAGGACCGGCTATAGCTCTTGCCGCCGCCAATTTACTCTGGGGCACCCGCACCAGGAAGCTGTCACTGCTCAGCAGATCTCCCTGTTCTGCGCCAAGCCGGCGCAGAGACGTCCAGACCGTATCCCCGCCCGGGGAGTTCTGGCCGGCCGAACCGGACAGCTGCAATATCATGACCACACCGGGCTCAGGAGATACTGATCCGCGCTGTTGCAAACCAGCCCCGGGCGATCCGCTTTCCGGACCGGACAGTACCAGAGTGCAGGTCACCATGAGCATCGCCAGGACCAGCACGGCGCAATATTTAAGAACAGTTCTATAGTCTCTCAAGCGGATCCCCTCTCCCGTGAGGAGGTTTTGTCCAAACTCTTATAAAGGAAACTTGCTTCAGGTGGGGTTTTAACCCCGCCTGAAGTTTAGTTGACTTATGCCACCGGTGTACCCGCTTTAGCGGCGGGTGCCGCATCAGCGGGCGCGTGCCCGGCTTAGCGCCACTTGCCTGTGCCGTTTTCTGACGTGCAGCCGTCCTTTGAGGCTGAGACGAAGTCTCAGAGGCTGCCTTCATGCCGGGCGTTAGCCTGGATACGGCGCTCCCGCTTCAAGAAGCGGGAGCATTAGTGGCGGTTATCTATCGTATAAATACGCTGTTGCCGCCGGTTTTCTTACAATTTGCGGCAGCATGACGGATTTTTTCAGCGATTGTCTTTTTCGAAGTCCAATTTTTGCCGGGTTAACAAGACCATGCCGATAAACCGGGGCAATACCAGCAGGCGCCGCCAGCGGGCCGGCTCCTGAAAAGCCCGGAATAGCCATTCCAACCGGAATCGCTGCATCCAAAACGGTGAACGGCGCAGCCTGCCGGAGATGACATCAAAGCTCCCCCCCACCCCGACAGCCACCAGTCGGCCTAGCTGCCGGCGATGTTCGTCGATAAATTGCTCCTGTCTGGGAAAACCCATACCGACCAGGAGCAAGTCGGGGTCTGCATCCCTGATCCGCTGCAGAACTGCCGGCAGTTCTGCAGCACCGAAGTAGCCATGCCCGGTCCCCGCCACCTGTAGTCCCGGGTGCTGTTTCTGCAAGTTGGCTGCAGCACTCTCAGCCACTCCAGGCGCTCCTCCCAACAAGTATAGGCGCCACCCGGCAGTTACTGCCTTCACGGCCAGCGACTGGAGGAGTTCGATCCCGGCAACCCGCTCCGGAAAGGAGCAGCCAAGATGTTCGCCCGCCCAGACGACCCCATACCCATCAGCCACTACCAGATCGCCCCGGTTCAGCAGTTGCCGGATACCTCGGTCATATCGGGCCCGGTAGAGCATCTCCGGATTTAGAGTGATTACCTGAAATACTCCAGGAGTTTCTCCAATGTCGAAAATCGGCGCCTCATGCTCAGCCAAACCGATTCTGCCGGCAATCGCCTCGACAGCTTCCGCTAAGGTAAAAGGGTGGACTCCCACCCCTAAAATATCCTTCTTTGCCGACATCAGCTTGATCATGACTTCTCCCATGCTTAATGAACAGTATTAACATCTTCGGGATTATTCGTGCTAAATCCTGCCTTATTGTAGCTGAAAATCTTAAGGGAAGATAAGAAATAGGTCCGACTGCAGCTAAGGCTACCCACCGGACCCTTATAAACCTACTTATTCTGACTTTTTAACTTCATGTCTCCGGCTTCCGTTAACTGTAAGCCTTGGTGAAGGTAACTCCCTGGTAATATTGCCTGATGATCTCCTGCGGAGACTTGCCCTGTTTGGCATAATAGTAGGCGCCCCACTGGCTCATGCCCACCCCGTGCCCCCTGCCGCGCCCGGTAATATACAACTGCTGGCCTCTGATTTGAAACTGATCGAGCAGGGTGGATTTCATCAGCTCTGCTCCCAGGGCCAGGCGCAGAGCTGGCCCGCTCAAGATGACATTATTCAGCTTGACCGTAACCGCCCTGCCTGAAGCGCTCTTCTTGACGACGGAGGCATTGGTGATCGCCCCCGGATCTTTACCGGCAACACTTCTTGCCGCATCCCGAACCCGGGCCAGGGGCACAGTGATTTGCCAATTCTTCTCATCCGGCGGCGCCACCTGCTGGCCGGGATCACTGACCACCCTGATATAGGGGGTCGGTTCCTGATTGAAATCCAGTCCTACCTGGGCAGTATCGGTCTTTCCCCCGGCGTTGGAATGGAACCAGGCTCTGACATACTTGCCGTTATACTCGACCACCTGCCCCCGGGTACTGGCCACCGCCTTACGGACGTTATCGATGATCCTGCCCGGATCGTAAGCCTGAAATTCTTCGGGATCTGTGGAGGCATCCGCTCCGTGCTGGGGCACGCCGTGTTCATAGTTTATTTTCTGCAGGGTGAAGGTGCGGGCGAGAATCGCCTGAGCGGCCAGAGCCTGCTGCGGCCACTGAGGCTCTAACTCCGCCGCCACCACTCCGGCCACGTAATCCTCCAACCTGATCTTTTTCTTCTCGCCGGTCTGGTTCACGTAGAGCACGATCTGCGGCTCCCCGCCAGGCTGAACAGCCTGGGTCTGGGGCACCGGCTGCCGAACTGGCGGCCTGTCACCTCGTAACGAAATCACCAGAGAGATCACTGCCAGGGCAGTGACGATCCCCAGCGCTATAAAACGTGGCCTGCCGGATGACTCCATGGCTGCGTCCCTCCCGTCGACTGGTTGGCCTGTTCGGCTAAACTGCCTGTTTTATTATGGACAGGAGGGATCTATCATATACGACAGTCTCAGTCTGCTCCATCCACCTCATCCGGCAGCAGCCGGGAGGGGACAACGCTGAATTCCCGCAAGCATTTATAGATGGTCTTGGCCTGAGCGGCAGGAATGCTGCGCTCCGGCACATCCAGCACCTCCACCTCGGTAGTCTTACGCCCCCAGGTCAGCCTGACCTGATCACCGACTTTAACCTCACTGCCAGGCTTGGCCGGGTGCCCGTTGATGCAAACCCGCCCGGCATCACAGACTTCCTTGGCGTTAGTCCGGCGCTTGACCAGACGGCTTACTTGTAAAAACTTGTCGATGCGCAAACAGACTCCCCTCCATTCAGGCAAAAGAAAAAGGTTCTTCATGAGAACCTCTGGCAGTCATTTGGATAACTAAAACCTGCTTCATCGCCCTCCAGCTCCACAGGTGCAGATCATGGCATCCCCGGTCTCCCGCAGGAAGACGGAAACCTATTAGCCGATGGAGTCTCTGAGAGCCTTACCGGCCCTGAAAGCAGGTACGCGTGTGGCAGCAATCTGGATTTCTGCGCCGGTCTGGGGATTACGCCCCGTGCGGGCAGCCCGATCACGCACCTCAAAAGTGCCAAATCCCACCAGTTGTACCTTCTCGCCCTTTGCAAGCGCCGCTTCGACTACATCGAACACCGCGGTGATGACCTTCTCCGCATCCTTCTTCGTGACTTCAGCCTTTTCTGCTACACTGCTAACAAGTTCAGCCTTATTCAACCAAATACCCTCCTTTGCAATTTTAAATTTAGGCTACCTATTCGCCAGAAGCCTTGCAAATCCTGCTAATTTACTGCCGCATAAAAAATTTTTTTCCTCATCATCAAAATATTAGCAGATAATGTCGCATTTATACATCATGCTTTTACTTCTTCAGCCTTGACCTCATCCCAGATGGCGTCCAACTCCGGCAAGGACAGCGACCCCAAGGCCAGGCCTCTAGCCGCGGCCTTGTCTTCGATTCCCCTGAACCGTCTCATAAATTTATCCACCGCAGCCCGTAGCGCCTCTTCCGCATCCACTTCCAGCAACCGGGCAACATTCACGAGCGCAAACACCAGGTCTCCGAACTCCTGGCGAACGGCATCCTGGTCACCGTCCTCCCATGCTGACTGCAGTTCCTGCCATTCCTCCCGCAGCTTGACAGAGGCGCTCCTGGCATCAGGCCAGTCAAAACCGACCAGGGCGGCCTTTCCCTGCACCTTCTGGGCCCTTTGCAGGGAAGGCAGATACCTGGGCACCCCCGCCAGCAACGATCGCTTCTGTTCCTCGGCGTGGGCTGCAGCCCCTGCTGTCCCCTCCATCTGCTTGATCTGCTCCCAGTTTCGCACCACCTCTGCTGCACTGTTCACTGTGATCTCGCCAAAGACGTGAGGGTGACGGCGTTTCAACTTGGCAGTGATCCCCACCACCACCCGATTAATGTCAAAATCACCCCGGTTGTTGGCAATAGCAGCATGAAAAACCACCTGCAATAATAAGTCTCCCAACTCTTCACAGAGTTTATGCATATTTCCCTCATCGATGGCGTCTACCACCTCGTATGCTTCCTCGATCAGGTACTGGCGGAGGCTCTGGTGCGTCTGCTCCCGGTCCCAGGGACAACCGCCGGGCGCCAGCAGCCTGTCCATTACCGCCATCAAAGGGTCTAGGGGATATTGGCAGGCGCCGGGCGCCAGCGTGGCCGCCGGGGTCTCCGCCGCAACCAGCTGCTCTTTGGTCTTCCTTCGGTCCGGAGCCGGCTGGCAGAGGCGGATATGATAACGGGGCTCCAATGGAGGGACATAGACGGAGGTGAGATGGTCCAAGTCATTGAGACGATCCAATTCGTAAAGGGGCATTTGACGCTGCCGTTCCTGCCCCCGGATCCCTGCCGAGTAGATCACGGTCAGGGGATGGTCGTCAGGGAAATGTTCCATCAGGGTCAGTTTGACCTCTGAGGCCAGAGCCTGGCTGTAGACCTGGGCCACCAGCACGCCGGCCCGGGGCGGAATGCTGAAGGATGAGGCCGGTTCCGCTCCGGTTGCGGCTGAGCCCGGTTCAGGCCCGGGTCCCCCCAGCAGCTGAAAACTCTCTGTGATCACCAGACCCTGGGCCGGGTCGAGATTCAGGCTGAGCACTACCGCATCGAGGAAGCTGGGAGCCGGCCAGAGGCGCACCCGTACATTCCGGCCTGCCGCCCCGGCTAGCAGGATGCCGACTACCGTCTCGCCGACCAGCGGATGGCCTGGAACCGCGAATATTACCGGCCCGGCGAGGGCGGCGGCAGTGTCAAACAAAAATTCAGCCATCTCCCGGTAAACCTCATCGAAGTCATCGTAGCGCCCATAGAAATCATCGAGCGGCTGCAGGCGCAGACCCTCCCGCTCCAGATAAGGCACCACCGGATGCCTCCCGGTGCGCAGGTATACCGGGCGGCCCCGCATCAGGCTCAGATTGCAGGCCGGCAGTTGCAGGACGTCGCCGGGGCCCAGCCCAACCACATAGATCTCCCCCCCGGAGGGCTTATTCTTTGCATCCAACGCCATCATCTCTTTCTCTGATCTTTATGACTATTGCCGCCAAGCGTCCAGGCCAGAAATAAACTCCATTGCAAAGAGAATAGCGCTGCTCGTCAGCTTCTCACAAAGATGCGGCGTGTCTCTGTGGTTAAAACCGCCAGGCCTCAACTGGCGGCATGTTAGCCCTCCAAAGCGGCTCTCAAACCCGTCAGCATAAGCAAAACAGGCAGCAGCGATCTCCCCGACGCTCAAGCTAAGCGCGCTGCCATAGATGCCATTATCATCAACGCCCCTTCGACCAACCCGCATTACGCCCGAAATTTGCCGGCGCCGTGCATACCCAGCGCCGCGTCCAGCATCTGCGGTTGCAGAGTTAATCCCAGCAGGTCCGCCAGCACTTTCAAAGAGGCCACAGCGCAGTTATAGTCATACACCCAGTAATATTCGTGAACCTTGCTAGGGATCAGCTCTGGCTGCATAGACACCCCACTATAAGGATCACATAATTGTAACCGTTTTAAGCACGCGTTGGCAGTCAGTGCCAGAATAAGCGGCGGATCTTGACAATGCTCACTTCGCCTGCGAGCAGCAAGACTGTGAGATAGCAGACCGCGCCGCCGCCGATCGCCGTCAAGGTCGCCATAAGGTTGCCATAAGGAATCAGGCAGTGGTACAGGCCAAGCACGGATGCTGCCATCATTGTAGCAGCCAGCAATGGGCGAGGCAAGCAGAAGGATGGGCCGCGGTAGCCGGTGGTCGCCCGCAGTGACCAGAAGTTGAGCATGCTCGCCAGGAACAGCCCGGCCACACTGCCCAGGGCCGCTCCCTTGACGTCCATGCCGGGCACTACGGTCAGGTAGTAGTTGCAGAGGATCTTGACCAGGCAGCCGGCCAGGAGATTAATTACCGGCAGCCAGGTGCTTCCTAGCCCTTGCAGGATCCCGGAGGTTGTCTGCTGAAGCCCCGAAAAAAAGGCAGCCGGAGCCAGCCAGGCGGTGATCACCCCAGCTCGCTGATCCGCGAAGAGCAGGGTGGCCAGCGGGGTGGCCAGCACCATCAGACCAATCGCAGCCGGCAGGCAGAAGAGAATGCTGATCCGGATAGCGGTGGCCACCCGGCCGTTAATCTCCCCCATCCGTCCACGGGCCATGGCAGCTGCAATATTGGGGACCAGGCTGGCAGCCAGGGAAACGGTGAAGATGGCTGGCAGGTACACCAGGGTGCCGGCCATACCGGACAGTTCACCGAACATGGCGGTCGCCTGATGGTAGCTGAAACCCGCAGTCTGCAAACGGTGGGGAATGATCACAGCGTCAATGGCCTGTACCAGAGGCAGCACCATGGAACCGGCAGAGATCGGCAGGGCGAAGATCAGCAAGCGTTTCAGAAGCTGCCCGGCGCCGTTCAAGAGCGATAGCGCCCGCGACCAATTGCTGGGGTGAAACTGCCGGTGCAGGCCCCGTTCAAACCAGAGCAGCAGGCAACAGAGTACCAGGAGGCCTCCGAGGCCTCCTGTGAAGGCCCCAAAAGCCGCCCCGGCTGCCGCGAACTCCACCCCCCGGGGGAGCAGCGCATAGGCCGCCCAGAAAACTGTGCCCACCCGGATGCACTGCTCCACCAACTCCGATACTGCCGTCGGCCACATCAGCTGCCAGCCCTGGAAGTAGCCCCGAAAGGCAGAGGCAATGGAGATCACCAGGATCGCCGGGGCAATGCTCACCAGGGGGTAGTAGGCCCTGGCGTCCCCCAGCACAGATGACGCCAGGTAGTGGGCCGAATGGTAGAGGCCGATCGCCATAACCAGCCCAAACAGGGATAAAAAAACCACCGACAGCAGGAAGACCTGGCGTGCCCCAAAACGGTCCCCCCGGGCTCCCCTTTCTGCCACCAGCATGGAGATGGCGATAGGAACGCCGGAGGTGGAGAAAGCGACCAGGGTGATGTAGATCGGGTAGGCCATCTGGTAGAGCCCGACGCCCTCGCTCCCTACCAACTGAGTGAAGGGGATGCGGTAAAAAGCGCCTAGGAGCTTGACCACCAGGCCAGCAACGGCCAGGATGAAAGCCCCTCGCAGAAAGGACTGCGGCTGCACTGTGTCGCCCCCTATTTCGTTCTCACTTATGCTTACGACACAGGGCTGTCCAGTAGACCAGGCGCAATACCTCATGTTATTGCGCCTGCAGACTGCGGGCCGACGCTCTTCAGGCGTTCCGAGCAGCCTCGGTCATTGTCCCATGTAGATAAAGCAAGCGCAGTTTTCTTTACAGAAGCGGGGGTATTAGGGGATGTAGCTATCGGATGAATACGAGCTATAGATGGTAGAGGCGGTAGACATTGCTCTTGGGAAGCCCCAGGGCCTTGGCCACCGCCTTGCAGGCAGATTGGGTGTCGGCGCCGGCCTGGATCAGGGCGGCAACTGCTATCCTGATCTGTTCCGGGGCGGTATGAAGCAACGCATCATCGACCATCGCCGGCTCATGCCCCGGCGCCTGCTCATCGCCAGCGACACGCCCGGCATTTTCGCCAGCCAACCTTTCGGTCTCAACGCCTGACGTAGGACTCCGCCGATCTACCTCTTCCATCCCGGCGGTGACGATGGTCAATTCCCCCATCGGCGGCGCCGCCGCAAAATGGGCGGCTACATCGGTGAAGGTGCCTCGGGCCACCTCCTCGAAATGCTTGGTCAACTCCCGGGCAACAGCCACCTGCCGGTCGCCCCCCCAGACCGCGCAGAAGTCCTGGAGGGTCTTCTGCAGCCGGTGCGGGGCCTCGTAGAAGACACCAGTGCGGACCTCCTCCGCCAGTTCCTGGAGCAGCGCCCGGCGCTCACCGGCTTTACGCGGCAGGAAGCCCTCGAAATAGAAGGGGTGGGGCCGGATCCCGGAGACCACCAGAGCGGCGATCACTGCCGAGGGCCCGGGGATGACGGTGACCCGGTGACCCTGCTGCAAGGCCTCTTGCACCAACTGGTAGCCCGGATCGGCGATCCCCGGGGTGCCGGCATCGGTCACCAGGGCGATCTGCTTGTCATCGGCCAACTCCGCCAGCAGCAGCGGGGACTTGGACTGCCGGTTGTGCTCGTAATAGCTGGTGGTGGGAGTGTGGATGTCGTAGTGGTTGAGCAGTTTGCGGGTATGCCGGGTGTCTTCGGCAGCGATCAGGTCAACCTGCTTCAGCACTTCCAGGGCGCGCAGGGTGATGTCCCCCAGGTTGCCCAGGGGTGTGGCACAGAGGTAGAGTTCGCCCACCTAGAAACCTTCCTCCGAGGGCCCCTCTTCGTCAAAGACGACGCTCTCGATCTCAGCAACTGGCTCCTCCACCGCCGGACATTTGCTGCAAGGAGCCTCCCCGCCGGCCGCCTTGGGACAGCCTCCCTTGTAGGTAGCATCCTCGTACTTCAGGCAGCACATCAGCCGGCCGCAGATGCCACTGATCTTGGTGGGGTTCAGGGAGAGGTTCTGACCTTTAGCCATGCGGATGGAAACCGGCACGAAATCCCCCAGCCAGGTGCTGCAGCATAGCTCCCGCCCACATGGTCCCAGACCGCCCAGCAGCTTGGCCTCATCCCGGACGCCGATCTGCCGCAACTCGATCCGGGTGCGGAACACCGCCGCCAGATCCTTGACCAGTTCCCGGAAATCCACCCGGCCCTCGGCGGTGAAATAGAACAGCACCTTGCCGGCGTCAAAGGTAAACTCCACGTCGATCAACTTCATAGGCAACCCATGCTCGGCGATCTTTTGCTCGCAGACGCTGAACGCTTCCTTGGAACGCCTCTTATTATCTTCCATCTTGGCGCAGTCCTCGGGGGTAGCCTTGCGGATCACGTCCCGCAGAGGGGTCACGGTTTCTTCCGGCGCCACCTGGCGCTCGCCGATCACCACCGTACCGAACTCGATCCCCCGGGCAGTCTCCACGACTACCTGGTCGTTGGGTTGCAGTTGGAGCTGCTTTGGTTTGAAGAAATATATCTTGCCGGCATCCCGGAAGCGGACCCCGACTACCACAACCTTCTCGCCGGTCAAAGTTCCATGATCGCTCGTCTCCGGTCTGTTTTTCGGTCCGTTGTCAGCCATGCGCCTGTCCTCCAATGTTAATCACCGAATGATGATTGCACGATCATTCCCAATGCGTGAACGGTCACACACCGCTGGCCGGCCTGATCTCCGGCGGCAGTTCCCGCAGTCGTTTCTGCAGCGCCCGCAGAGTCAGGGCCAGGAGCAGTGGTATGGAAACATTATCGTCCAACAATTGTTGCCCGGTCATGATGATGTCCAGACACTCCATCAGGTCCTTGCTGGCTCTGGTATCCCCCTGCCCGGCCAAAACCTGCTGACGGGCCTGCCGATAGAGTCGCTCCACATCCGATAGCAAACGCCGCAGCAGTCTGCCGACTGTTGGCCGATCCAACTTAAGCAGGCGCACCTGGCGCAGCAGTTCTGCCTCGCTGTCCGACCAGAGCAACTGACGCAATCCTTCGGCGGCGCCGTCGTCACCTTCTTGGGACCGGTCCTCCAGCCTGGTGCGAAACAGCACCACCCGGCAACGGGAAACCAGGGTTGGCAACAGGGCGCCTTCGTCCTCGGTAGCCAGCAGGAAAACCGTCTGAGGCAGCGGTTCCTCCAGAATCTTCAACAAGCTGTTGGCCGCAGGTTCTGTCAGCAGTTCCGGGGCGCTCAGAGAGAAAACCTGGTGTCTGCCGAGCTGCGGCCGATAGTTGAAAAAGGGTTGCCACTGCCGGATCTGCTCGATCTTCAGGCTGTTTCCGTCAGGCTCCAGCGAGTGGTAATCCGGATGCGCCTGATGCTCCCAGGCATCGCAGGAAGCGCAGTGTCCGCAGGGCTCTCCCGCCTCGGGCGACAGACAGAGCAGGGCTTGGGCCAGGCAGGCTACCGTCTCCTGTTTGCATTTGGTGGCGGGTCCAGCCAGGAGGTAGGCATGGGCCGGCTGTCCGCCTTGCATATCCTGGCGCAATTGGCGCGCAGCCGGTTCGTGCTCCCAATCGCCAAACCTCATACCGTACCCCCCTCTTTCTTAAGATAACCAGCCTTTACAGTTCTCCATACTCCATGCTCCGCTTTTTTATCAACGTAAATGCTATAAGCTCATGCCTCATCCTGATGCTTTATCGACTTCGACAAGTTCACCCACCAACTAGCGCCCGGGCCCCGGGGCGGCAAAGGGCGCCCCTTGCTCCCTTCCTTCCAGGAAGGCCGGCAGTTGTACCCAGACACGGGTCTGCACCTCCTCCGGAGTACCCGATCCGTCCACCACCCGGATCCGCTCCGGAGCGGCCAGGGCCAGGGCCAGGTAACCATCCCGCACCCGTTGGTGAAAGCTGGCGCTCTCCTGTTCCAACCGGTCGCTCTCCCTGGTCTCGGAGCGTTCCAAGCCCTGCTCGGAAGCCAGGTCGAACAGAATGGTGAAGAATGGTCCCAGGTCGGCCAGAGCAAAGGCGTTGACGGTGTATAGGAGATCGAGGCCGATCCCCCGGCCGTAACCCTGATAAGCCAGGCTGGAATCCACGAAACGGTCGCAGAGTACGATCCGTCCCGCCTCCAAGGCCGGCAAAATCACCTCTCTCACCAACTGAGAGCGGGCTGAGGCATACAGCAGCGCCTCGGTGGAACCCGCCATCTCGCTGAATCGCGGGTCGAGCAGCAGCCTCCGGATCTCCTCTGATAGACGGGTACCGCCGGGCTCCCGGGTGACCAGCACGTCATAACCGCGCTGCCGTAGGACAGCCGCAGTCAGGGCGGTCTGAGTACTCTTACCCGCCCCGTCAACCCCTTCAAAGGTGATCAGCATGCCTCTTAAACCACCCATCACGTTCAATCCTTGCCAACAGGTGATTTAACACTCGGGCTAACCGGTATCACCTGTGTATCCCTATCAATTTTGTTCTTATCCGGTAACTGTCCGCCCCTAAAACCCCTAAGCCGGGTGCCCGCCGGAGCATCTCCGGGCCGGGTACCACGTCGGTATTGGTCAACCAGGCAGCTTCAGGTGCGGTAAAACGCCGCCTGAAGCGGGTTTCACCTTATCTTACCACATTGCGCCCGATTTACATAGGCGTAAGAGCGGCAGCCAAAGAGAGCGGATCGATAGGGCGTAACGCCCAAAATAATGGCCCTGACAACAGCCGGCAATGCTATTCAAACTCCCCCCATCTTGCTAAACTAATTGATAAAGTGAAACTTGCATCAGGTGGGGCCAAAACCCCAGCTGATGCTTGGCTAAGCCGATCCCGACGGGGTACCCGCTTTAGCGGATCGGGCACCCGGCTTAGCCGCCCCTTATCCCACCGCTTGCTAAAGCGGGGGGCATTAGGGACGTTTAGCTATCAGATAAGAATCGGAGAGGGGATGCTCAGGATGGAACTGTTCGGGTCATTGCGAGAGTTGGCGGATCGCAACGGTATCGACTATTTCGGGGTGGCTGACCTGGCCCAGGCCCATGATGCGGTGGTGGAACAGGGAGGGCCGCTGGTGGAAGGGTACCCTCGCTGCATCTCCCTGGGCATCGTGCTGCTGGATACGATCGTGGACCAGTTGCCCAATCGCTCCGACCGGGCGGCAGCCGTCAACTACCGGCTGCACGCCTACGACATCATCAACCAGCGCCTGGACCTGGCAGCCTCGCTGATCTCCGGCCGTTTGCAGCAGAAAGGATACGGGGTTCTACCCATCCCCGCGGCAGAACGCATGGATGATGCCCGGATCTGTGCCTCATTTTCCCATAAGCTGGGTGCACACCTGGCCGGACTGGGCTGGATCGGTAAGAGCTGCCTGCTGGTCACCCCACAGCACGGACCGCGGGTCAGATTGACCTCGATCCTCACCGATGCGCCGCTGGCACCCACCGGCGCCCCCATGGAGCAGCGGTGCGGGGGCTGCACCGAATGCGTGAAGATCTGCCCGCCGCAGGCCTTCAGCGGACGGCCCTTTCGTGTCGACGAACCGCGTGAGGAACGGTACGATGCGCGCAAATGCCAGTCCTACTTCAGCAGTATGAGGGACAGCGGAAAGCCGCCGGTCTGCGGCCTGTGCCTGTATGTCTGCCCATATGGCAGCAAGTAGATAGGCACAACGGCTGTCCCTGTCCGTTAATCTACGGCGCCTTCTTCGTGACATCCAGGAATGCATCCAGGGCAGGGATCGTGTGTAGCAGAGATCTAACCCCAAGAAGGTGGGGCCTCACTCTTTTTGCCGGGCTACAAGCCCAAGGGGAGAGGCCGATATAACCCCACCACTTGGAATGTTCGGTTCTATAGCGAGGCTCTAAATCCTCGTTAACTAAAACTTATACTACAAGGCGGTGAAAAAGCATGACAAAGACTCTTTTATTGCTGGCAAACGGTTTTGAGGCCTACGAAGCCAGCGTCTTTACCGACGTGCTGGGCTGGAACAAGGTAGAGGGTGACGGGTCAACGGAGCTGATCACCTGCGGCAGGCGCCAGCAGCTGGCCTGCACCTGGAGCCTGGCCGTGCATCCGGAGCTGCAGCTCTCCAGTGTTACGGCGGCAGATTATGACGCCCTGGCGATCCCCGGCGGCTTCGAGACGGCCGGCTTTTACGAGGACGCCTTCAGCGACGGCTTCCTGTCCGTAATCCGGGATTTTGACCGGGCGGGCAAAATCATCGCAGCTATCTGCGTCGGTGCCCTGCCGGTGGGAAAAAGCGGGGTGCTGCAAGAGCGCAAGGGAACGACCTATCATTTAGACGACGGTCTGCGCCAGCAACAACTGGCATCCTTCGGTGTTGACGTGGTGAATCAGCCGATGGTGATTGACGGCAACATCATCACCTCCTCCTCGCCGGCAACGGCACTGGGCGTGGCCTTCAAGCTGCTGGAGCTGCTCACGTCGCCGGAGAACTGCCGACAGGTCAGACACCTGATGGGGTTCGAGGCCTGAAAGAGCATACACCCGAAAGGATGCATCATCCGATCAAACAGTGGAAGGTAGGCATATTCCTCTTCAATGAGGTTGAGGTGCTGGATTTCGCCGGTCCCTTCGAGGCCTTCTCGCTGACTATGCTGCCCGCCCAAAAAGAAAAACAAGACGCTATTATCACTGCAGGCGGAGTGTCTGCCGGAATCAATATGTCATTGCATATCATCGAACGATTGCTGGGTTCAGAAATCGCGCTGGCCACCGCCAAACGGATGGAATATGACCTCTGAGGCTGAGGACGGCATTTCATCGAGCCGGCTGTAACAACCGCCGAACGAGTTTCCTGGCGTATTTATTTATATAAAAAGATTGCGATTCTCCTTAAATCGATTCTCCTTAAATGAAGAAGCCGATTTTCCTGCGCAAAGGATCACCGGCTTTTTGACTGGCTGCATAAGGCTATAAAAGTGCAAAACGAAGCCACAGGCTCCGGGGCATACTATGACAATAGGTTAATTCATCGCCCAGAAAAAGTCTATTCTTTTTTCGGAATTTCCCTTATATTTTTAATGCCGCAGCAGGCGGCAATTTTAAAAAACGGGGGGTTTCCATATGGAGAAGATCAAAATCCCAAACCGGCCCTGCGGCCCCTTTCCGGTCGTGCTCGCCGGAGCGGATGTCGACGGCAGACCGAATTATGCCACCGTCGGCGCCTGCGGGGTGGTCAGCCTGGAGCCGGTGCTCTACATCTCGCTGCGCGGCACCCACTACACAACCTCCGGCGTCAGGGAGCACGGGTACTTCAGCGTCAATATCCCCGCGGCGGAGCTGGTTCAGAAGGTCGATTACTGCGGGCTGGTATCGGGAAAAACCGCGGACAAGTCCTCCGTGTTTACCTCTTTCTACGATGAACTCGGCCAGGCGCCGATGATCGGCGAATGCCCGCTGAACTTTCTCTGCCAGGTCATCAGGAGCATTCCGATCTTTGATTTTGAACTCTTTTTCGGGGAGATCGTCGCCGCCTACGCCAATGAGCGATGTCTGACGGAGGGCGTCCCCGACCCCAAAAAAATCGACCCGATGATGCTGATGGGCAGCAGTTATTGGGGCCTGGGCCAGGCGGCGGGCACCGTGTTTAAAGAGGGCGCGCCCTTAAAAAAAGCCCAGGATGGCAAATAGAGACTGCTGTTTCTTGCCATTTGCCTCTGTTCACCAGGGTCCGGATATCTCTCAGGGGCTCGCTCTCAGGCACCGACCCCATCAGCCAGGCATAAACCCAATTTCATAGCGGGCCGCCATTTAGATGGCCGTGGTTAGCAGCCTAGCTCCCGTCGATCACGGCAACCGTGCCCGTGCCCGCAAGCGGGCACCCGCACCCCGGCCAGGTGCCCCCGGCGCGGCGCCAGGCCACCAGACACTCCAACACCGCACGGTCGATCACCTCGCCCGGGCAGATCACCGGGATGCCCGGCGGGTAGGGGGCGATCATCCCGGCGGCGACTTTCCCCGCCGCCGCCTCCAGCGGTACCCGGCAGGCCGGGGCAAAGAAGGCCTGGCGGGGGGTCAGGGCCTGGCGGGGGATCGGCAGCTCGTAAATCTCCGGCAATACCGCAGACTGGCCAGAAGCGCCGTTCCCTCTTGTACTGTCTGACTGTCCACAGAATGCACCATCTCCACCGGCGCTGATCCCTCCCTTGCTCCGGCCAACGGGCACATATCCACCATGGCCACCATATCCACCGGAGCAGGCAGACCGTTCTTGCTCGCTGCCGCGTGTATATCCACCGTTTCCACCGGATTCACCGCCACCTTGTCCACAGGCGGCGCTCCGCCTGCCGGTTGCGCCGTCCGACTCGGCCAGAGCCTGCAATCCTTCCAGCAGGGCCTCCGCTGCCGGCCCCCGATCGCCGGGAGTCAGGATGAAGACCAGATTTGCCCGATCGGCCATCTCCGCCAGAATACGCCGCTCCCGCCCCAGCCAATCGGCCGCCGCAAAGCCGGTGATTCCCAGGCCGCTCACGTTGACCACCAGCCGGGCCGGGTCATAGGCGCACACACCGGGCACAGTTAACAGTTCACCCCCCGGGGCCAGCAGGCCCGGCACCCGGGAGATCTCCTGCCGCAGCCTCTGCCCGAGGCGGGCCGTCTCCTCCCAGCCGTCCCCGGACTGCTGCAACTGCTGCCGGGCCACGTCCAGGGAAGCCAGCAACAGGTAGGACGGGCTGCTGGTCTGCACCAGCCGCAGGGCGCGGGCGATCCGCCCACTGTCGGCGCTGCCCCGGCAGTGGAGCAGGGCGGCCTGGGTGAAGGCGCCCAGGGTCTTGTGAGCGCCGTGAACCGCGTAATCGGCCCCGGCTTGCAGGGCCGGTATGGGAAACAGAGAGCCGGCGCAGAAGTGTGACCCGTGGGCCTCGTCCACCAGCACCCGCAATCCCCGCCGGTGGGCCAGGGCGATCTGCTCCGTCAGCGCCCCGGATAGTCCGTAGTAATTAGGGTGCAGCAGCACCAACAGTTTGCCGGGCGCAAGCCCCCCGGATACCCCGGTCGCGCTCTCCGCCACAGGCTGGGGTGACCGGCCCCGGCCATCAGACGGATCGTCTCCGGTCTGATCCGGCGGATCGTGCAGGGCCGCCTTCAGGTCGCCGGTCCGCAGCATCCCCGGCAACCCCAGCTCCGGGTGCCAGCGCACCGGCAGGTAGACCGGCGCCGCCCCGCTCAGGACCAGGCCGTGCAGCACCGACTGGTGGCAGTTCCTGGGCAGCAGCACCCGGTCCCCCTCCCGGCAGGTGGCCAGCAACACCGCCAGGATGCCGGCGCTCGACCCGTTCACAAGGAAGTGGGTCTCCGCCGCCCCGAAGAAGGCGGCCGCCTCCCCTGCCGCCGACCGGATGATCCCCTGCGGGTCCTGGAGGTTGTCCAACCCGGGCAATTCCGTCAGGTCGAGGGAGAAGACTGCCTCACCGAGCAAGTCGCGCCAGGGCGCCCAGGCGGCCATTCCCTGATGATGGCCGGGCATGTGAAAACCCAGATACTGCTGCCTGGCGTGCGCGATCAGACCCCCGGCCAGTGGCGGCCAGCCCCCGGCCTCAGTATCAACATCCTGAGGTATATTTTGGGGCCCAGTTTGACGCCTATTTCTATTGGTGCTGTTTCTAACTGGCAACAACAGCGCTCCCCTTTCAGCCCATCATGAGAGAGGCGTGCGATCTTTTTTATCTTATCATATCCTTCATGCTCAGTATCCCCGAAGCCGTCAACAAGGCAGCCGCCTCATTCATAGTGCCTCAGCGCAGGCCTGGCTCGGAGATTTACTTTACTTATTACTGTATTTTACCCCTAATGTTTTATATTTATATTTAATTGATTATAATTTACTTAACATATTAAAGGAGGGGCAGCCGTGGATAGCATCGATCTGCAAATATTGCGCCTGTTAAAAAATAACAGCCGGGTCACTAACTCGGAGATCGGCAAGCAGGTCCGGCTTTCATTGCCGGCCGTATCGGAGAGGATCCGCAAGCTGGAAGAGGCGGATGTCATCACCCGCTACACCGTCAGGCTGAACA
Source organism: Peptococcaceae bacterium (assembly GCA_023249405.1). Lineage (GTDB taxonomy): Bacteria > Bacillota > DSM-12270 > Thermacetogeniales > Thermacetogeniaceae > Palsa-1188. The sequence goes on from JAHFCR010000001.1 coordinate 117,878, forward strand.
GAGCACTGCTCGGCCTGCACCTGACGGCCTTCATTCTGGTGTGCCTCGACCAGAAAGGAGCGGCAGAGCAATTCCGGGAAACAGTCAGCCACTGTGCCGGCATTCTGGAGTGCCACCACATTACCGGAGAGTATGACTATCTGTTGAAGGTGGCCGTCAGGAACACGGCCGAACTGGAGAGCCTGATCTCCAACACCCTGAAAAAAGGGGGCGGGGCGGCCAGGTCCAATACCATCGTAGTTCTCTCCACGCAGAAGGAGGGGGATTGATGGTCTTTCTGGCGGGATTTTTGCTGGGGATGGCATTGCAGCTGTCGATCGGCCCGGTCTGCCTGGCCGTGCTCTACGAATCCGCCACCCGCGGCTTCCGGGAGGCACTAAAGATGGTCTGGGGGGTGGCGCTGGTTGACGGAATATACATCCTGGCCTCATTTCTGGGAATGGCCACCCTGCTAGGCATCGCTGCCGTCAAAACAGCAACCCTGATCGCCGGTTCGCTGGTGCTGATCGTCTTCGGAGCGAGGCTGCTGATCCCCGCCGCCGGTCAAGAGGCCGGTCCGGCCGGAGAACGGAACCGCAGCTTCGGCTACGGCATCGCCCTGACGCTGACCAATCCCCTGACCATCATCTTCTGGTCCTCGTTGTTCGGCTCCATGATCGCCTCCGGGAAACTGCACGGAGCAGCCAACACCCTGCTATACTCCCTGGGGTGCGTGAGCGCCACCGTCTTTTTTCTCAGCCTGGTTGCCGCCAGCGGCAACCGCCTGTCCGCCGTTCTGAACGAACGCCGCATCCGGCTGCTGAACCTGGCAGTCGGGCTGTTCCTGATCGGCTTCGGCATATCGATGCTCTTGCCCATTTATAAGAATCATTTGTCCATACCGATCATTCAGTGGTTTCTGCCCACATTCTCCAGATTATAGTGCGGGCGATATCGCTAGCTGCCCTTGTCAGGCTGAGAATCTCCCTCTGACAAGCAATAACCCAGGCTCACGATTACCAGCCCGGGCTTTAACGATCTTTACCTATTCAGCTTGCTACCATACCTGGCGAGATTGACAGACAGTCACAGTTAGGAACGGACACGGGCCCACAGCTTTTTGAGCTTCTCCTTGAGCTGGGTATAGCGGCTGTCACCAACCTGAATGCGGACGATCTCCCGCTCACACCGGCTGCACAGGAAGCGGCCGGAAACCAGCATGCCTCCTGCGATGCCCAGGGGGGGCGTCTGCTCGCAGACCATACATACCGGAAGCAACACTCCCCGCTTCTTCTCGGCAAGCAGGCTAGATTCCTGTTTGGCCATGCTCGCTGTCACCAACTTCCCCCGTAACATCCTTGTTCTCTAATAGTATACGCAAAAATACAGCTATTGAATCCTTCTTGAATCTACTTGCAGAGCCAAACCCTGGCGCGCCCCGGGTGCGCGCCCAGAGGGCACCCGGGGCGCGCACCCGAGCCTGTTCGCTGGGAATTGGCGCTCCTAGTTCTCCTTCTTCTTGCGCCCCACCAGGATAGCACAGTCGGGACAGACCACCTCGCAGGTGCGGCAGCCCTTGCAAAGCTTCGGGTCCGGCACCACCGTGGGGGTGCCGTAGACACCCAGCCTATCCGACCAACTGAGGGCGCGCTCCGGGCACTTCTCCCGGCAGAGGCCGCAGCCCTTGCACAGTTCCGGGAAGATGTTGAAGGTCACCTTGCCGTCGTTGACTTCATACGGGAAGACTTTCATATTGCCACCCCCATTCCCGCCACCAGGTCGATTCCGGCCTGGAGGGCCTTGAAGTTCAGTTCCCTCAGTTCCGGGTTCTGCTCGAACTTGTAGGCGAGGCGCTTCTCGATCGCCTGCTGAGCCTTATCAATGGTGACTACCCTGGAGGCGCCGATCACCGCCCCCAGGATCAGGATGTTGAAGACCCGGGGGTTCAGGGTCTTGTTGGCGGTCTCCAGGGCGGGGATGGGCAGCACCTGCCGGGCGTTGGTGGGCAGGTCATGCTCTATTCCCTCGATCCCGGAGTCGTAGAAGAAGAGGGTCTGCGGCCCGGCGTACATCCGGGTGCGGCGCACCGCCCGTCCGGAGAGGGCGATGACGATATCGGCGGTCTTGAACTTGGGCGCCCCGATCTTCTCGTCACCGATCTGCACGAAGGCGATGGTGACGCCGCCCCGCTGCTCCACCCCGAAGTTGGGGATGTAGAGCGCCTCCTTCCCCTCAAAGTCGGCCGCATCGGTGAGGATCTGGGCGATGGTCTGGACTCCCTGTCCACCCTCGCCGGCCATGGCAATCTTCACAGCTCTGCCCATAGCTACTCCTCCTTCCTTTCTGCGGTCTGCAGCTCTGCCGGAACCTTGAGCTCACCCACCGGGAAGTAGCCCTGCATCTGCTCCTCCAGGAATGCCCACGTCTGCTTGGCGTTGGTGCGCCAGTTGGTGGGGCAGGTGGAGAGCGCCTCCACGAAGGAGAAGCCCCGCCCGGCGATCTGGTTGGCCAGGGCTTTCTTTAAATAGCCCTTGAGGGTGCGCAGCTTGGAGACGGTGCCCCTGGCGACATAGGATCCCTCGTGGGTGATGGCGGCCACCATCTCCGGGCCGAGCATCGGGTAGCCCTGATCATTGACGTCCCGCCCGTAGGGAGTGGTCTCGGTCTTCTGGCCGGGCATGGTGGTCGGGGCCATCTGGCCGCCGGTCATGGCGTAGTTGGTGTTGTTGCACAGGATGGCGGTGATCCGGTCGTTCCGGTTGGCGGCGTTGACCAGATGCTGGGAGCCGATGGCGTAGCCGCCTCCGTCCCCCATATAGGCGATCACGATCAGCTCAGGGTTAGCCCGCTTCACACCGACCAGCACCGGGGTGGTCCGGCCGTGGTGGGTCTGCACCGTGTCCATGTTGAAGAAGTCCCAGGAGAGCAGGGAACAGCCGATATCGCAGCCAAAGACCACCCGATCCTGGATTCCCAGCTCGTCGATGGCCTGGCCGAGGGCCTTCAACACCAGACCGTGGCCGCAGCCGGGGCAGAACTTGTGGGGTTTGGTCGCCGGATCCCAACAGTTCGGCATCTTCGGTTCCAGTTCCAATTCCACTGCCATCGCTCACGCCTCCTTTCCGGCCAGGATGGCCGAACACTCTTCGGTGATCTCTTCCGGGGTGATCCCCACGCCCGGTTTGAGCATCGTCCTGATGGGGACGGTGCTGCCGTACAGGTTCTGCTGCACGATCTTCAGCAGCTGGCCGTAGGCGGACTCCGCCACCAGGATCTGCCTGGCCCTGGCGGCCGCCTGCCGGAACTGCTCCTCTGGGAAGGGGCGCAGGGTGATCGGGCGGAAGTAACCGATCTTTTTCCCTTGGGACGTTAAATCCCGCACCGCCATCCTGGCGGAGCGGAAGACCACTCCGTGGGTGACCACCAATAGGTCGCAGTCCTCGGGCGCCGAGGAGTCGTACTCCGCGATCTCCGGGGCGTAGCGCTCGTAGTCGGCGATATCCTTCTCCAAGACGGCGTTCAGCTCTTCCTCGATGTTGTAGGTGTTTCTCAGGTGGGCGGCGGTGCGCCCCTCGCCGATCTTGCCCGGCCTGCCCAAAAACGGCTCGGTGGGGACCATGCTGATCCCCCTGGAGGCCGGGTCGTAGATGGTCAGCGACTCCCGCATCTTGGCCTGGTAGCCGTCCGCCAGCACGAAGGTGGGGAAGCGGTACTTCCAGGCGGTGTTGAAGGCCTTGATGGTGTAGTCGAACAACTCCTGGTGCGAGGAGGTGGAATAGACGATGCGCAGGCCCTCGCCGTTCCCTCCGAAGCAGGTCAGGGTGACCTCCTGCTGGGAGTAGATGACGGTGGCGGTGGAGGGGCCGCCGCGCTGTTGGATGATCACCACGGTGGGGATCCGCATCGCCTCGGCCATGGCCAGCGGCTCCTGCATCAGCACGTTGCCGGGCCCGGCGGTGGCGGTGAAGGCGCGTCTGCCGGCCAGCACGCCGCCCACGGTGGTGAAGCCGGCGGACAATTCGTCCTCGGTCTGCAGGAAACGCTTTCCGAACTTGGGCACGTTTCTGGTCCAGTAGTGCATGATCTCATTCTGCGGGGTGATCGGATAACCATACATGATCTCCGCCCCGGCAGCCAGGGCTGCCCAACATACCGCTTCATTGCCGGTCATGAAGGCCCTGCGTTCTCCTTCCACCGGCTTGGCACTGGTCTCGCTCATAACTGGATAGACACCTCCCAGAAGATTTTAATAGGCCGCGACGGGCGAGCTACTGTTGCTGCTTCGCATAGGTAGCAGCCAGATTGATGATGTGCTTGCGCATCGCTGCCTCTGCGGCGGCGGGGTCTCTGTCCCTCAGCGCCTGGAGCACTGCCAGGTGTTCATTCCAGGACTCCTGTCTACGATCCAGCCTATAGACCGATGATACCTGTCCCAGCAGAATCCGGTTGCGCAACAGTTGTAACATATGCTTCAGGGACTGGTTATCCGCCGCATCCAGCAAGCGGTCATGAAACTCCCGGTCATGAAGCAAGAATTGTTCATTATTACCGGCTTCTGCTGCTTTTCTACTCCCCTCAAGGCACTCGGTCAATTCCCGCTCAAGCTCGGGCGTGATATGTTCGGTCGCCAGTCTGGCCACCAAACCCTCCAGGAGCTCCCTCACATCATAGAGTTCCTTAATCTGGCGAAGGCTCAAGAAGGCCACATAACGGCCCTGGTAGGGAATCGCATCGATCAGGCCGTCCCTTTCCAGGGCGCCAAGAGCCTCCCGCAGCGGCGTCTTGCTGACCTTGAGACTGCTCGCCAGTTGCTCCTCAACCAGTCTCGTTCCTGGCGCCAGCGATCCTTGGATGATGGCCTCTTTCAGTGAGTGATAAACTTGATCCGTCAGGTTCTGCCTTTCCACACTCTCCATCTTGGGCCTTTTATCGCTCACTATCCGCCCCCCCATAACACATAGCTTACTAAATGAATTTTACCATATACGTGGCAATGAGTAATTACCTACCAGCAACTTTTATCCTGATGATGATTCGGAGGGCGATCTACTTGCGTTCACCGGAAATATTTTTTACAACTCCACGTCAATTAAACACCCATATATTTGCTCTGAACAGACTCGTTCTCCATCAGCTCGGCGGCGCTCCCGAACAGCGCAATGCCGCCGTTCTCAATCACGTAACCGCGATCGGCTATCTCCAGCGCCGAATAAACGTTCTGCTCAACAAGCAGGATGGTCATGCCCTGGCTGTGAATCTCCTGAATCAGCTCCTGGATCTTGTCTGCCATCACCGGGGCAAGCCCCAGCGAGGGCTCGTCCAGCAGCAGCACCTTCGGCCTCGACATCAAGGCCCGGGCGATCGCCAGCATCTGCTGTTCTCCGCCGCTCAGGGTGCCCGCCTTCTGTCTCAGGCGCTCCTTCAGGAGCGGGAACAGGCCAAACACGCGGTCCAGGCCGGCGGCCACCTCTCCCTTGGGCCCGATGCCATAGGCTCCCGCCTGGAGATTTTCCAGCACCGTAAAACCCGGGAAGACCAATCTCCCTTCAGGAACGAGACTGATCCCAAACCGGACTATTCTGTGGGCCGCCAGATTGGTGATCTCCTGGCCATCCAGCAGGACTCTGCCTGATACGGTCTTGATCAGGCCGATCACCGCTTTCATCGTCGTACTCTTGCCCGCCCCGTTGGCGCCGATGAGAGCGACCAGTTCGCCCCTGTTGACTGACAGGCTCACACCGCGCACGGCCGTGATGTTTCCGTACCTGATCGTCATGTCCTGAATATCAAGCATGATGTTCCCGCCTTTTTCCCAGATAAGCTGTAATCACAGCTTCATTCTGCAAAATCTCCTTAGGCGCCCCCTCGGCGATCTTCTTGCCATGGTCCAGAACGGTCACCATGTCCGAATAGGAGATGACCACCTTCATGTCATGCTCGACCAGCACGATCGTCAGGCCACGCTGACACAATTTCCTGATCAGTTCCATGACCTGCTTGGTCTCAGAGGGGTTCATACCCGCAGCCGGCTCATCCAGCAGCAATACCTTGGGCTCGCTCGCCATCGCCCGGGCAATCTCCAGCAGGCGCCCCTCGCCATAAGCCAGGCTCTTGGCAGGCTGCCGGTTCTTGGCCGACAAACCGACCATTTCGAGGATCTGCTCCGCCTTTTCATAGGCAACCCGCTCCTCATTGGCAGCGGAGGGCAGGTGCAGAGCCGCGCTCCAGAAAGTTTCGCGAATCCGGCTGTGCATGCCAACGATGACATTCTCAAGCACGGTCATCTCCGGAAAGAGGCGAAGCGTTTGAAAGGTTCTGGCCATCCCCATCTCGGAGATCCGGTGCGGGGCGCTGCCGGTGATCTCCTTGCCGCAGAAGGCGATGTGCCCGCCGGTGGCTCTGTAGAACCCGGTCAGCACGTTGAACATGGTCGACTTTCCCGAGCCATTGGGGCCGATCACCGTATGAATGGTCTGGGAGCCGACGCTCAGGCTCACGCCATCGAGCGCCTTGATCCCGCCAAAATACATCTTGATCTGATCGGCTTCAAGCAGCACCTGACTCAATCCTCTTCCCCTCCTTAGACAGCATCCGCATCAGACGCTGCCAGACACCCACCAGGCCATAGGGCATGAACATCACCGCCAACACCACGCCCAGGCCATAGATGACCATCTGATAGCTCTGAAGGGCGCTGAGCAGTTCGAAGCCCGTGGTCACCAGCACCGCCCCGATGATCGGACCGTAAAGCGTACCTGCACCCCCCAGGGTCACCATGATCAGAATCAGCACCGACTGGGGAAGATTGAAGTAATCGGGAAACAGGGAACCGGCAAAAAAGGTATAGAAGCAGCCCCCGATACCGGAAAAACAGGCGGCGATCACGAAGGCGAGCAGGCGGTACCTGGCCACGTCGATCCCCATCATGTTGGCGGCGATCTTCTGCTCCCTGATGGCCACCAACGCCCTGCCGAACTTGGAATTGACCAGATTGACGGTCACCAGGAACAGCACAATGGTGATCGCCAATACCAGGTAGAAATAATGTGTCGTTGACAGGACCAGCGAACCGAACGCCGCAGGCGGGATACCGAGCAGTCCCTCGCCCCCGCCGGTCAGGCCGGTCATATTGACCGCCAGCAGTTGCACGATGCTGCCAAAACCGATAGTGACCAGGGCTAGATATCCGCCATACAGCCTCACTGTGGTCAGTCCGAGCAGCAATCCGACGACCGCCGTCAATAAGATTGCCACCAGCAGGCACACCACAAAAGAGATTCCCAGTTTGACGGCCAGCAATCCCGACCCATAGGCCCCCAGGGCGTAGAAGCCGGCTTGTCCGATTGACACCAGTCCGGTATAGCCCTGCAGCATGTTCAGGCCCATGGCCAGAATGGCGAAAATGCAGCACATGATCCCGATATGCAGCAGGTAGTAATTCTGCCCGGTCAGCACAGGCAGCAGGAATAGCGCCAAAACGACAGCCATCCCCGTCAGCCAGCGTTTCTTCTTCATGATCTGCACCAGCTCCCTATATCTTCTCTGGTTCGTTCTGGCCAAAGAGACCCGCCGGTCTGAAGACCAGGATCAGGATCAGGACCAGAAAGGCAATGATGTCCTTGTAGGGCGTGGAAATGAACGTGGCCCCGAATACCTCGATCAGACCCAGCAAGAGCCCTCCGACCATCCCTCCGGGGATGCTCCCCAGCCCTCCCAGCACTGCCGCCGAGAATCCCTTCATTCCCAGGGAAACCCCCATGTCGTAGCTGATGAATGTCAGCGGAGCCACCAGGATGCCGGCACAGCCCGCCAGGGCCACCCCGATGACGAAGCTGACTGTCCGGGACCTGGAGGCGTTAATGCCCATGATCTCCGCCACATCGCTGTTGAAGGCGGAAGCTCTGATCGCCAGCCCCGCCTTGGTCCTGTTGAGAAATACCGCCAGCAAGACCATTACGATGGCGGCGATCAGCAAGGTCCAATAATAGGATGGCTGGATTTTCATGCTCCCCAGGACCAGCACCGGCCCCTTGAAAAAATTATCCGGCAGCGTTTGGGCATTCGCGCCCCAGACAATACTGGCCAGACTGCGCACTGCCATCCCCACTCCCAGCGTGGCGATGATGCGGGGAGCGTACAGTTGATACGGTATTTTTTTATAAGCGAAGCGCTCCAGCAAAAAACCCAAGCAGGCCAGGATCGCCATCACTCCGATGATCGCCAGAAAGACATTGCCGACGCCGGCAGTGACCAGGCTCAGCGCTACAAATCCCCCCAGCATCAGGAAGTCTCCCTGGGCCAGGTGCAGCAAGCGCATTGAGGCGAAGATCAGAGAGTATCCCAAGGCCAACAACGAATAGGCCGCTCCGATAACCAAACCGCTTACTATCAGATCGGTGAGCACCGGATTTCCTCCCCTTGCTCTGTGTGGCCAGGAAAAGCCCCCTGGCCACACAGAGCTTTAAATTGCTTCATTCATCAGCAAGTTAAGTTACTCGATGATCTCCCATTTTCCGTTCTTGACCTCGACCAGCATCGGGTTCGTGTAGGCGTCCCTCACGTTCGGCCCGTAAGTGATCGGGGAGGCGACTCCCTGATAGCTGTTGACCTTGATCAGCTCGTCCCGGATCTTCTGCCTGTCGGCGGCGGTATCTGCGAAGCTGAGCTTGCCGTTGGCGGCCGCCTGGGCAATCAGGTTCATGGCGTCGTAGGTCTGGGCGGCGGAGTGATCGGGAAGCTCGTTATACTTCTCCTGGTACTTCTTGACAAATTCTTGCGTCTTGGGATTGGGGTTGCTGGACAGAAACGTGGTGCAGGCGATGGTGCCGTCAGAGGCGTTTCCGGCAAGCTTGATGTAATCATCATAGGCCAGGGCAACAGCTCCCAGGATTCGGGACTGGATTCCCAGATCGCGGGCCTGTTTGGCGGCCGAGGCCGACTCGGTGATCATACCGAGGACCAGCATGGCATCCGGCTGGGCCGCCTTGATCTTCAGCAGCTGGGCGTTGAAACTGGTGTCGCCGGTCTGGAACTTTTCCACGGCAACCGGCTTGATGCCGGCATCCGCCAGGTCCTTGGCAAAGCCCTGGTACTGATCGGTAGCACGTGCGGCGTCGTAGAGAATGGCAAATTTCTTGTATCCGAGATTGTCCATACAATACTTGACCATTTTCTTCGTCTGAAATGCCGAGGACAGGGCATTCCGGAAATACCACTGCGGGTTGTTGGCAGTCAGGTTCGGACTGGAACCGGTGATGCTCAGTTCCGGCACCTTGGCGCTCTCGGTCACGCCCTTGACAGCGGCGATCCCGGAACTGGTGATCGGCCCGATGATCACGTCGACCTGATCGTTGTAGGCCAGCTTTTTGGCTGCCGCCACCGCCTTCTCGGAGTTGGAATCGTCATTCTCGTAGAGCAGGGAAACCGGATGGCCGCCGATGCCTCCGGCCGCATTGATCTCCGCGGCAGCCAGATCGGCAGACCGCTTCTCCTCGACGCCGACGCTGGTAGAAGCACCGCTAACGCTGTAAATCACGCCAACCTTGACCGGACTGTTTCCGGCCGCTCCGCTCTTCTTCTGGCCGCAACCACTGGCCAGCACTACCAGCGCCAGCACTACCACCGACAAGACCGCTATTCCCTTCAAGCTACTCTTCACTGATGTTCCTCCTCTTAAATAGTGTGGATCTGAAATCCCCGGATCATTTCATACAAACTGTATGCCCAACACCACCAGCTCCCTGTTGCGGCCGGCATGCGTCTATTCTACAGCCCCCGCCGGCGTCCCCGC
>JAHFCR010000001.1:127746-150843 GCA_023249405.1 Peptococcaceae bacterium
AGCACCCGGCCGATAAACTGGTTGATCAGGTCGTCAATGGTGCGGGGGTGACTGTAAAATGCCGGCATGGGCGGCATGATCACCACTCCCATGCGGGATAGGGCCTGCATGTTTTCCAGGTGTGAGGCGTTGATGGGAGTTTCCCTGGGCACGACGATCAGGCTGCGGCCCTCCTTGATGGTGACATCCGCAGCCCTGGCGATAAGGTTGTCGTCATAGCCGTGGGCGATGGCCGCCATCGTCTTCATGCTGCAGGGAATGACGACCATCCCCTGATGCAGGTAGGAACCGCTGGACAAGGGCGCTGCCAGGTCGGAGGCTTCATAGCTGCGAGCGGCCAGGGCATGCAGATCTGCCTCCGTATATGACGTTTCCAATCTCAGGGTTTCCTTGGCCCACATGCTCAGGATCAGGTGGACCTCCGTCTCTGTAGCCTGCAGGGCCTGCAACAGCCGCACGGCGTAGACACTCCCGGTAGCTCCTGTAACTGCGACCACAAGCCTCATCGCTAATCCGCCCTTCATGATATGTTGATTGCAGATCCGGCTCCCTCTTCAGTTCCCGGCAAATGGTGTTCGCCCTCACTGACCGTTCTGACGCCAACAAAGCCGCTACAGGTAGTCTTCGATCCGCATCTGCTTTAACAGGTCAAGCGGCACCTCGCACACCTCGGAAAACGGCAGTCCAAAAGGTCTGGTTGCATCGATGCCCATCTTGGCCGTCAGCGGTCTGTCGGCATCCAGCCCCACGGAGGGATCCAGCGGAGACCCCAGCGCGTCCGGTATGACAAAGAAATTGCGGTTGGGCTGGGTGCGAGTGGCAATCGCCCAGAGCACCTCCTGGTCACTGAACACATCCACATCATCGTCCACGGCAACCGCAAACTTGATGTGCCAATCGCTGGTAAAGGCAGCCATGATGGCATCCTTGGCCTCACCGCCCAGTCGCTGCTTGAGTGAGACGCAGCAGATATAGCGGCACATTCCGGCGGGGGTCATGTGTACCGCAGACACGCCAGGGCAGCACATCCTGGCTCTTTCGTAGATCACAGCCTCCTTGGGAATGGAGCCGATCAGGCCCTGGTCGGGATGCCCCAGGAAAGCTGAGAGAAAAAAGGCCTCTCTCCTGCGGGTAATTGCCGTGAACCGCACGACAGGATCGTATTTCTTCTCGATCTTGCCGCCGCGAATGGTCTTATAATAGCGGGTATGCTCCCCGATGGGGCCTTCCTCATCCATCTCGCTGGCTGATACGTAGCCTTCCACGATTATCTCGGCATCGGCGGGAACCAGGAAGTCATCGCCCCAGGTCTGGGAGGGCACGAGACGGACCGGCTCCTGCATGGCGCCGCCGGTAATCTCGTATTCGTCACGGCCAAAAGGCCCCTCCCACTGGCTGCCCAGATAATATGAGGGATGATGTCCGATCACGATCGCGAAGGGGGTCTCCCGCCCCGCATCCTGATACATCTTGATGATCATGCCCGAATGATGATGCCGTTCGGCATGGACCGTGGCCCGGTCACCGGCCTTCAGGTGGTAGCGCAGCATGGCCAAGTTATAGACACCGGTCTCCGGGTTCTTGAGTACCGTGGAACCGCCCAGAATGTACGGCCCACCGTCCAGCGAGTGGTGGGTGGGCACGGGATAGTCCAGCAGGTCGACCTCTTCGCCCTGCTGGATGATCTCTTTGACCGGAGCCTCGCCGGGCTTGACAAGCTCCGGCTTGACAAGCTGGCGATAACGTTCGGCCAGGGCCAGGGACAATTCCATCTTGTACTGATCCGGAGGCAGATCGATGGCCAGGGCCAGCTTCTTGCGCGTGGCAAAGGCATTGAAGGCCAGCGGGACCTGCGCCCTGCCGCCCCTCACATTCTTGGCTCCGTAAAAGAGGGCCATCGGATAGCGCCCATCCAGTTCGAGCTTCCGCAACAGTGTCGTTGCCTCGTAACGGGGATCAACCTCCTTCCTCACCTCCACCAGGTCTTCCGGACTAACAGCCTTCAAGCGATCGATAAAATCATGCAAGCTTTTTGCCATCCGGCATTCCTCCTTCCGTTATCCCGCCTTGCAGCCGTTCTGCTGCGGTAAACAACCTCGCACCCTGTAAACCTGTTTTCACATTGGCCACTCCTCTCAATTGATTGGCAACACTATCCAGAGTTGTGCCAGTTCATCGCCTGACGTCCGGCTGGCGGCAATCCCCGGCTGCCAGGAGAGTGTACATGCCCTATGCCGCTCTCACCGCCTCTGTCTACGGAGCAGCATCCATCAGGCCACCACGCTTTAAAACCGGCGGGCTTCGCCTGCGACCCGGCTAGACGGACAGCGTACGGCATATTCCTGATCCCAAAAAACGATCACGAATCCACGTTCTCCTGATGTATAAATGGGCAATCGGCGCAGGCATGCTCGCCGCCCTTCTTCTCCCTGTAGCTGCACTCTTCGCAATCCACGTTCTCCTGATGTATAAATGGGCAATCGGCGCAGGCATGGTCGCCGCCCTTCTTCTCCCTGTAGCTGCACTCTTCGCAGCTGTTGCACTTGAACCCCTGGTAGGCAGCCGCCAGGTTGTGTACATGCTGGCGCATGGCTTGCTCTGCCTGGCCCGAGTCCCTGGCGATTACAGCCTCCAGGACAGCCGTGTGCTCCTTGATAGACTCGTGCCTGCGCTGCAGCTTCAAAAATGATGTCACCTGCGCCAGCATCACCTGATCGTGCAACAGCTGCAGCATCTCTTTCAGGGTCTGATTATCCGCCGCCGTTGCCAGCAGTTCGTGAAACTTGCGGTCGTTGGCAAGGAATTCGTCCATTCTTCCGGTTTCGGTGGCAGCTTGAGACCTTTCCAATGATTCCTGCAATTTCCGTCCAAGTTCGGGCGTGGCCAGTTCTGCCGCCAGCCGCGCCGCCAATCCTTCCAACGATTCCCGCACCGCATAGATCTCTTTGATCTGGCGCGGTGTCATACAGGCAACGTATCGCCCCTGATAGGGGAAGGACTCGATCAGGCCCTCCCGTTCAAGGACGCTCATAGCCTCCCTGAGCGGAGTCTTGCTAACTTTCAGCGTGCTTGAAAGTTGTTCTTCCACAAGACGCGTGCCAGGCGTCAGCCCTCCTGAGACGATCCCCTCTTTCAGGGCGCGATAGACCTGATCCGTTAGATTGAGACGATCCTTGATTTCCAGGTTATAAGAATTGTCATCCATTTGATGGCCTCCATCTTTCAATTTTCTGTGTCTAACGGAGAGTCCGCCCGGGATCACTTGCCCGTCTCCACGGCCACATCTTTTTGCGCTCTCTGCCGGTGTATCGTCAGGCATCCCCAACCTAGAACGGGTATGGCGAAAAGCCAGGGAATGACGCCTGCCCATACCGCACCGATATAACCAACCAGATTTAAGCCTTCAATGATCATGGATATGGAGGTGTGGGCCAGCACCGCAGCACCCAGATAGATGATGATTGGATGCCTGTCCATCAAGGCGGCGATCCAGGTGCCGCCCAGGATTAGAATGGGGATGCTCACGATCAATCCGAACAGAAGCAGCCCGATACTTCCCTGAGCCGCTGCCGCCACCCCCATCACGTTGTCAAAGGACATGGAGATATCAGCCACGATGATCACCTGCACGGCCTTCCAAAAGGCGTCGGCCGCTTTTATTTCCGTCTCTCGCCCAGCTGGCATGATCAGCTTCCATGTGATCAGGAGCAGGATTAGACCGCCCACCGTGTTCACCCAGGGAATTCTGATCAGCAACGTGGCTACCGCACTGAAGATCACCCGCAGGATAACCGCCCCGGCAGAGCCGGCCAGGGCAACCCCCTTTCGCTGATTGACCGGCAGGTTGCGCATGGCTAACCCAATCACAGCTACATTATCGCCAGATAATACGATATTGATCATGATGATATTGAAAAGTTTAGTCAGTATGGACGCCGTAAGCATACTCTGCAATTTATGAACACCCTCCAATTGCCGATCTGGCGCCGCCTGTTAACCGTGCAGAACACGGGCTCACAGGCGGCAGAGCCCTCTCGCGCAGACATCCAGCCTGCCTGCGCTCGATCTGGCGATCAATCATGGCAAACAATCAGACATGCTGCCTCTTCAGCTTCTTCAGCGGGTCGGACAGATATGTCAGGACCAGCATTACCAGAATAACCAGTATCAATATCAGCGATACCGGTCTGGTCAGAAAGATGCCGAAAGAACCACTCGATATCTGGAGCGCCCGGTGAAAATTGCTCTCCGCCAGCGCCCCGAGAACCATGCCCAGCACAATACACTGTACCGGCCATTTGTGCTTGAAGAAGAAATAGCCGATGATCCCGAAGATAACAGTCAGCACCAGGTCCTGAACATCGTTGCGCAAGGCGAAGGAACCGGTGAAACAGAGAATGGTGATGATGGGCACCAGGATCGAATTCGGCAGTTTGGTAACCTTAGCGAAGAGTGGAGTGCAGGTCATGCCCACAATAAAAAAGACCAGGGCGGCGCAGAACATCCCGGCAAAGACAGCATTGACCTTATCACCGCCGGAGGTGAAAAAATCCAGACCCGGCCTCAAACCGTGCAGAGTTAGGGCGGCAATAAAAATAGCCGAGGTGGCCCCGCTCGGGATGCCCAACGACAGGGCCGGTATCAGCTCGCCGCTGGCGGTCGCGTTGCTGGCCGCCTGAGGGGCGATCACACCGCGGATATTGCCTTCGCCATAACTTTCAGGGTTCTTCGAGGTCCGCTGTTCCACCATATAAGAGAGGAAACTGCTCGTCGTGATACCGATACCGGGCATCATGGAGAGAAACACTCCGATGATTGCCGACCTGATCGTCACATACCAGTATCTGAATGCCGCAGCCACACCCGCCCAAGGTTTGGACACCAGCACGTGATCGCCGGCGATGCTGCCGCCCTCTTCCGCCAAAATAAAAGCCTGCGACAGGGCAAAGAGCCCGATGCTGGCGCTGACAAAGGAAACACCATCCTCCAGGAAAGAACTGCCGAAGGTAAACCGGACAGAACCCGTGATTACGTCTCTGCCGATAAAAGATATCACCAATCCCAGACAGCCGAGGAGCAGGCCCTTGACGGTCTGCCCCTTGCCCTTGCTGATCATGGCCACCATGGCGAGCCCGAACAGGCAGAGTGAGAAATATTCCGCCGGGCCGAGCTGCAACGAGAAATTGGCCAGCGCCGGCGCTATGGTGATCAGGGCGGTGATACCGATGATATCCCCCACCAGGGCCGATCCGGCCAGGGCTCCCAGCGCCATGCCCGCCTTACCCATCCTCGTCATCGGATACCCGTCAAAAGTAACAGCCACGCCGCTGGGCCCGCCGGGAACATTCAGGAGAATCGAGGTGATGCCATCGCCATACGCCGTGGCTGCATAGATTGCAGACAACAGGATCAGGGATGAATCAACCGGCAGATTGAACGTCAACGGCAGAAACAGGGCTACACCGAATACCGGCCCCAATCCCGGCAGCACCCCGACGATCAAGCCGACAAAGCAACCCAGGATCAGAAAACCGATGTTCTTAATTGACAACGCTATCGCCAATGCACTGCCTAGTGTCGCTATCAGATGCACTCTAACTACACCTCTCTAGAAAAAGTTTGAAAACAATAGCCCGAGCGGCAACCGGACATAGAACCAGTTGACAAATGAGTAGTAGACAATACCGGTAGTAACGACAGCAAATATAATGTTGGTAACCCACTTCTTATGGCCCAACAGATTCGGCACCAGCGTCAAATAAGCCAGCGTGGCCACTATAAATCCAAACATTATAAAACAGACGATATACAAAGCCACCAGCAGCAGATGCAGATACCACCTCACGCCTTCATGGGCGTTATCCTTCTCGTCATCCTCGCCCTGCCGGGTACCTGCCTTCATATTTCTCAGGGCCTGTACCGCCTGAATTATACATAGAATCAAGCCCAAACCGCTGATCAGCTTTGGGACCATCCCGGCGGTCTTGCTGAGAAAAAAGGACATTACGAAGATCACGGCAAAGAACAGGCAGACAATCGCCACCATGATCAGGTCGATCGTCCCACTCGACATTTTCGGGGATTGATGCGCTTCTATGCTCAAGGCTGAACACCCTTTCCTGCCAATGTTAAATACCATGTCCAACCACCTCGATCACGTCCGGATCCAAGCCTTGCAGGATATAATCGCCCGGGACAAATACTCTGACCGGAGATCGCCCCCGATTCGGTGCCAGAAAAGATTCACCGGCAACTGGCGCAGCGGACCAGTACCCACCCTGAGAATTATGATGCGTCCCCCATACCGGACACCAATCGAACCTCCGCTTTTGCTTGCTGTCCCGGCATAGTGCCGGCTGGCCTGCTCTGCACTTACCGCCAGCCGGCACCGCGACCCGGAACTTTATGAGCCTGTACGCCAGATGCAGACAGCCTCCGGCCGGAAGATCCGCCATCGACATACAACGCCACTCCGTGGCAAGCATTCAGCTGAAACTATTTCGACTTCATCTGATCCTTGAGTGCATCGGCTTGTTGGTATATCTTTTCAACCTGGGACTTGAAATCAGACGGGCCCAGTAAAACCATGTTTGAACCGGACTTGACGGCATCGTTCTTGAATTGCTGATCAGAAGCCGCTGCATTGATAGCATCAGAGATCTTTTTGGACAGGTCGGCGGGCATGTTCGGCGGCGCGATCATGCCCACGCAGACATCCATGGTAGCGGCGCTGAAACCCTCTTCAGGAGCGGTCGGCACATCCGGGAAATTAGGATGACGCTTATTGCCTATGCACGCCAATATCCTGATCTTCTTCGCATCTGCCAACTGTTTCAAGCTGACCATGTTACCCACGCCGGAGACGGTGTGCCCGCCAGCCACGGCTGTCGCCCCCTCGGTACCGCTGTCGAACGAGACGTACTCGAAGGTAACACCGGCGGCATTTTGCAACAGCGTTCTGGCCATATCGCTGTTGGTGCCGATGCCAGACCCGGACATGGTGATCCTGCTGGTCTTGGCCGCGGCTACGAGACTCTTCAGATCTGTGTAGGGAGAATCGTACTTGACAAAGATCGCATTGTAGTCATCACCGGTAATGCTGTTCAGATAGGTAAAGTCCATGGTCTTGAAATCGCCGTTCTTGACCAGTTCGCCCAGCATGGTGGATGGGAATGCCGCCAGGCACAGGGTGTAGCCATCCGGCTTGGCCTTGTACAGCTGGGAAAGGGCATCATTGCCCCCGCCCCCCTCCACATTCTGAATCACGATATTGGAGCCCAGGCTCTTCTGCAGGTAGGGCTGGAGGAGGCGGGCGATGATGTCTGTACTGCCGCCGGCCTTGTGCCCTACCAAAATAGTGACCGGCCCGCTGGGATAGTTGGCCGCCTGTTGCTGGGAATCCTGCGACTTTGTTGTGGATGGTTTACTGCAACCGGAGGCGACAAGCGATATGGCGCAGACAGCAGCTAATGCCAGGCCCAGCAATCTTCTGTTCTTACCTCTGTTCATAAGAGCTACCCCCTTTGTTAGTGTGGTCCGTTAACAATATCAGCCGAAGCATTTGACCAACAGCCGTCTAATCCAAGTTATCCTGGCACCCCCTCGCATCAAAGATCCCCCTGTATGCCGCGCTCCACTGCTCACAGCAACCAGGGCCCCGCAGCATCTCACCTACCAGCCATCCACATGGCCTGGCGCATTCACGCCAATTGCCAACCACCGGACAGTAAGCTCCGGTCTGGCGATCGCCAGACACCATCTCTTCCGGCCGCCAGAGCCCGTCATAGGCAAGACCGCCTAATGACCGATCTTGCCGCGGTAGTAGGCTATTGCCCCACCCATATTGAGAATATCCAGGATAAACCCGGGCGTAGGAACAGCCGACCACTGTTTACCTATAGTGTGATCGATGATCTTCCCCGTCTCCATATCGATCTCGATCTCGTCCCCCTCGGCGATCTCCTTCGAGATGCCTTTGAGGGCGATGACCGGCAAGGCGTTGTTGATGGCGTTGCGGTAAAAGGTGCGGTTGAAGGAATCGGCCACGACGGCGCCGATCTGCGCCAGTTTGATGGCCATGGCCGCCTGCTCCCGCGCCGACCCGCAACCGAAGTTGTCCCCCGCTACGATTATGTCTCCGGGTTTGGCCTTGGCGATGAATTCCGGGTCAAGCCCCTCCATGACGTGCCTGACCACCTCTTCCGGCTCGAAGTGAACCAGGTATTTGGCCGGGTAGATGGCGTCTGTGTTGACGTTCTGGCCGTACTTCCAGACCTTGCCGCTGATCATTTCGGTTCACCCCCATCAAATGTTCTGGGATCGGCGATCTCCCCCGCCATGGCCGAGGCCACCACTACTGCGGGCGAGGCCAGGTATATCTGCCCGTCCCTGCTGCCCATGCGACCCTGAAAATTGCGATTGGAGGAGGAGATGCAGACCTCGCCGGAGGCGATCAGCCCCAGGTGGCCGCCCACACAAGCGCCGCAGGTGGGGTTGGTGACGAACGCCCCGGCGCTCAGGAACACCTGAATCAGCCCCTCGGCGATGGCCTGCCTGTAGATGGCCTGCGAAGCCGGTGTGACGATCAGGCGCACGCCATCGTGAACGGTGCGCCCTTGCAGCATCTCCGCCGCCAGGCGTAGGTCTTCCAGGCGACCGTTGGTGCAGGAGCCGAGGAACGCCTGCTGGATCCTGATCCCCGCCACCTCGCCGACCGGCTTCCCGTTCGACGGGCTGTGGGGAGCGGCCACTACCGGCGACAGGTCGCTCAGGTCGAAGGTGAGGACCTCCTCGTAGGCAGCATCCGGATCGGCCAGGACCGGCTCGGGCACCTGCGCCGCCCGCTGCCGCAGGAAACTCATGGTCTGGGCATCGGGAGCAAACAGGCAGGCCTTGACACCCATCTCCAGGGCCATGTCGGCCATGCACTCACGGCTCTCCAGGCTCATGCCGTCGATAACCGGACCGGTCATCTCCACCGCCTTGTAGATCAGCCGCGACTCGCCAAATTCTTTCAGGAGAAAGAGCGCCACATCCTTGGCGCTCACGAAGCGCCCCAGCTTGCCGTTCAACACGATCTTGACCGTCTCCGGCACGCGGAACCACAGCTTGCCGGCTGCCAGGGCAATGGCCGCGTCGGTGACCCCCAACCCCGTTCCCAGGGCCCCGCAGGCTCCGTAGGTGGTGGCATGGGAGTCCGGGGCCACGATGATCTGCCCGGGCAGCACGTGCCCCTGCTCCACCATCACCTGGTGGCAGATGCCCCCGCGCCCCAGTTCGTAGTAATGCTTCACGCCCATCCGCTCGGCGAATTCCCTGGTGATCTTCAGGTTCTCAGCCGCCTGCACGGTAGGTGCGGGAACAAAATGGTCGGGGATGATCACGCAATCGATGTTGTCGGCGATCCGCTCCGCCCCCAGTTCCTTGAAGGGCCGCTGGATGCCCGGCGTGCCCACGTCATGGAGCATGACCACGTCGACTCCCGCCTCGACGATCTGGCCGGGTTCCACGCGGTCGAGCCCGGCGTGTCCGGCCAGGATCTTCTCCACCATGGTCAGGCCCATCTAATTCACCCCCGATGCAGCGTTGCTGATGTTGTCGCAGACCGCCGCAGTCACTTCCGCGGTGGTGCTGCCGCCGCCCAAGTCGGCCGTGCGCACCGCCCCGGCCGCCAGCACGGCGGCCACGGCCCGGTCGATCGCCCCGGCGGCCTCCGGTTCGCCCAGATGCTGCAGCAGCATGCTGCCGCAGAGGATCGTCGGCAGTGGATTGGTGATATTCTTGCCGGCCTCTTTCAGCTTAGCCTCGTGCACCGGCCTGAACACGGCGGCCTCAACCCCGATGTTGGCGGTCGGCACCAGGCTGGAGACCAGGGCCGCGGCCTCGTCGGAGATCACGTCCCCGAACATGTTGGTCGTCAGTAGCACATCATACTCTTCCGGCTTGGTGATCAGGTTGTTGGCGACGCTGTCGATGTACTCATCGGTCAGTTCGATCTCTGGATAGTCCCTGGCCACCTGGCGCGTCAGGTCCAGGAAAAAGCCGCAACCGAAACGCAGCACGTTGGCCTTGTGAGCCACCGTCACCTTTTTGCGCCCCTGCGCCCTGGCGTATTCGAAGGCGTAGCGGGCGATGCGTACGCACCCGCTTCGCGAGAGCACCCGCACCGACATCACCACATCCTCGGTGGGCATGAACTCGCCGTAGCCCTTGAAGAGGTTGCGATCGGCCAGGAAGCCCTGCGTGTTCTCCCTGATGCAGACGAGATCGATGTCCGGTTTCAAGGACCACACGCCTGGATACGACTTGATCGGACGCACATCGGCATAGAGATCCAGTTCCTTGCGCAGCTGTCCCATCGGGCTGGGCGGCGGCACCAGACCGGTGGACATGGCCCCCACCAGCGTGGCGTCACTCTGGCGCATGCCCTGCAGGGTCTCTTCCGGCAGCGCCTGGCCGGTGGCGTCGTACGCCAGCTTGCCGGCCGGGTATTCCTTGAACAGCAGGTGGAACCGGCCGAACACCGCCTCCGCACGCTCCAGGACCTGCCGCCCCGACCCCACCACCTCCTGGCCAACGCCATCACCTGGCACCAGGGCTATGGTATACTCTTTCATTGTCCTGCCTCCTTTGGGAAAAAGTCCTCGGGTGCCAATTCCGGATGCGCTGAAGCCAGAGCCTGAAAGTGTTCCAGGTCGTTGTCCCGCTCATGCATTTGAATAGCGTTCACGGGACAGACCTGGCTGCACAGGCTGCACCCGGCGCAGTTTTTCTTCTTGATCACCGCCTTGCGGGCGACATGGATGGCGTCGTACCAGCAGACGTCCCGGCAGCGGCGGCACCCGATGCACTTGCCGTGATCCACCTCTCCGTAAAGCGCTTTCACCTTGTCGATCAGGTCCTGGTTACTGTACAACTGTTTAACAGCCATGCCCTGAAAATCGGCGATGCTATCAAACCGGCGCCGTTCCATATAACCGGCGATCCCGTCCAGCAGCACCCGGACGTAGCCAAGCCCGCGCAGCATGATCGGCGTGCAGTACTGCACCGCGGAGGCTCCCGCCATCAGAAACTCGATCGCATCCTGCCAGGTCGTGGCGCCCCGGTTGCCCATCACCGCGATGTTGGTCCTGGCCGTCACCTCGGCCGTCCACCGCAGGCTGAAGGCCTTGATCCAGGGCCCTGTCCCCGGCGCCGGGCCGTAAACGACCGGTTTTCCGGTCTCGATATCGACGCGTACCACCTTATTGTTGGCAAACATGGTGACGCCATCGGCACCGGCAGCCGCGAACACCTGCGCCAACTGCCCGAACTCGCCACCGTCAGGGCTAATCTTGACGAAGAGCGGCAGTTTGACGATCGAGCGCAGACGCCTGAGCACCTCCGCCCCCGCTTCCGGGTTCCTGGTAAAGTAGATCCCCACGTGCGCCTCTTCGGGATTCTTGACCAGGCCTTCGGGGGGAAAGGGGCAGCAAAAATTGATCTCCAGGGCATCGCAGCCAGCCTTTTCATAGGCAAGGGCGATCTCGGACCACTCATCGATTCCCCGGGCAGAATAGCTGCCGATCAGGGCGCAGTGACGCTCTTTGGCATAGCCGGATACCTGCTCGATGATCCTGGCAAAATTCAACGGCGGATAGACCGAGTTGTGCTCCCTGTGCATCCAGGTGTAGGTGTCAGGGACATAGAAGGGATCGCTGCTGTCCTTCTTGTAGTCCAGCAGCCGGTAATAGGGACGCGGGTAACGCTTCAGGAACCAGGGGGTGGATGTGGTTTTGGTGACAACGGCGCCAAACCCGGCATCAACGCAGTCCCTGATGTGCTGGGCAGTACCGGCCAGAGGGCCGCCAGCCGCCACGATCGGATTCTTGAGGGTCAAAGAGCCTACTGTTACACTTAAGTCTTTCATAACAACCCTCCCCAGGTATATAGTCCCGGAGGGGTGGATGCGCGGTCGCCCGCGCGTCCCCCGGGAGGTACACATTAACTTGGCCGGTCTACTTCACCAGCAGCTTGGTAAAATCCCTGACATCCTTGCAGTCTTCCAGCCGGTCCACGGCGTTGATGATCTCCTCCACGCGCCCGGCAGAGAAGGAGGGGGCTGCCAGACCGCGGAACTTGTGCTTCAGCCCGTCGAGCGAGATCGGATTCATCACGTCCCCACCCGGATAGTATTGCTCACCGTGATAAGTCTTACCATCAGCGGTCTCGATATCGATCACCGCCGGGAACTTCTCCGGATAGAGTTTGTTGAGTTCCGGATCGGCGATGATCTCCACCTTGGACAGCATCTGGCGCACCTTGGGGTCGTTGATCACATCCATCGTGAACTGGGCCACACCGCACGTCCCCGTAGCCGCCGCCACGGCGATGCAATAGGGAACCGATAGTCTTGCCGCCATCGTGGTCTGCGGGTCAAAGTTGGAGAAGTGGGTCTTGACGGTGTTGTAGGTCCGCTCGGTGATCTTGACGATCTGCTCCGGCTTGATCCCTTTCTCCTTCATGAGCTTCAGCACCAACTCGATCGGCGCATGGCTGGCCGTGAGCGATGGATACGGCTTGGGAACGTTGACCAGGATCTCGTAGTTCTCGCCCAGGCCGGCGGTAAGCTTGTCCAGTTTCGGCTCACCGTCCGGACAGTAGGCATAAGAATAACCCATCTTGTGCTCCAGCATCACCGGCGGGGCGGTCGCCCCTGTCTTGGCGCAGATGCCGGAAAATACCCCGTTGAACGAACACTTGCCCACGTTGAGGCTCTTGGAAAAATCCCCGAACTCCAGGTAGGTCAGGAGCCCTGCCGCCTGAGTGCCGGTCAGTCCGAGAGCGTTGATGATCTCCTCCTCGGTGCAGCCATACATCTTGGCGGTCAGAGCCGCCGCCCCGAAGGTGCAGTTGGTGGCAGTGCTCTGCCAGAACCTGTAGTGTGAGGGCATCACGCACATGCCCACCCGGACCGAGACCTCGTAGCCCAGGACCACGCCCGTGATCAAATCCTTGCCGCTGAGACCCTTGGTCTCCGCCGAGGCCAGCGCCGCTGGCACGATCGGGGCGCCGGTATGCGTAAGCGCCTCCTTGTGGGTGTCGTCGAAGTCAATGCCGTGGCAGAGCACGCCATTGGCGAACGCCGCCCAGACAGCCGGGGTCTTGAATCCGGCCACCAGATTGGTGGCCTCTTGGGGACCGCCCATCTGCCTGACGATGCCCCATGCCGTCGCCGCCTTTTTGGGGTCTTCGGTGGTGGTGCCGATGCCGCAGCCCAGGGTGTCCATGATCACGTCCTTGGCTTTTCTGACCACGCTTGCCGGCAGGTCATCATAGCCCGTCCTGGCAACAAACTGCGCTATCTGTTCAGTGCGAGTCATTGCAACTTCCTCCTTAGTTGATATGCTCTAGTATCTGGCGTCTCACCAGTTATTTTTGCCTGGTCTGCAGGCTGTGGTAGCCCACCCGCGCCCGGGCCTCGCGCAGGGTGATCCCGCTGCGGAGTTCCTTCTCAATCAGCGCCTCTTTCTCGGCGACCTCTCTGGCCGCCGCCAGCACTTCCGCCGCCCGCTCGGCCGGAATCACCAGGGCGCCGGTATCATCACCCAGCACGATATCGCCCGGCTTGACCTGGACCCCGGAAACGGACACGGGAATATTCACGCCGTCACACTGCACCCGGTCCTTGCCGGTGACCATGAAGCAGCCCTTGGTAAAGATCGGATACCGCAACTGCTTGATGCCGGGCACGTCACGGCAGACGCCGTCGATCACCGTGCCGGCGATCCCGCGCTGCGAGGCGCTGATCGACATCAGATCGCCCCACACCGTGCAATAGGTGCGGCCCCCGTTGTCGAGCACCACTACCTGCCCGGGCTCGACATCATCAAGAAAATCCCCCACCGTGCCCTTGACCACCCCACAGGGTACGTAATGCACCGTGAAGGCCGGGCCGCAGAAAACGCTGCCGGCTACCACCGGTCTGATCCCCTCCAGCCCGCCGACGATGCCCAGCCTGTCGAGGGCGTCGGACACGCTGGTGGTGTCAAACTCCTTGAAGGCGGCGATGACCGCCGGATCCACCTTGATTGGTTCTGTCTCCATGTTACGCCACCTCCTATTTATAGCCTTTCGCTGTAAGCAGTTTGTCGAAGCCGTAGATCTCCAGGGTCGTCTTGCCCTGGCTCAGCATTTCCCGGATCTTGATCTCCTTGTCGAAGATCGCCTGGGCGGCCGCCAACACCTGTGATGCCCGTTCCTGGGGCACCACGACCACGCCGTCACGGTCGCCGACGATGATGTCCCCGGGTTTTACGGCCACGCCGCCACACTGGACCGGCTGATTGATCGGCCCCAGGCTCTCCTTGACCGTCCCGCCGGGATTGAAGGCGCGGGCAAACAGCGGCAGGCCGAGTTCCTCTATATCCTCGGCATCCCGGCAGGCGCCGTCGATCACCACTCCGGCCAGGCCGTGCGCCTTGGAGGCGTGAGCCATGATGTCTCCAAAGGGCCCCGCCCCCACGTAACCATGGGCGTCGATGACCAGGACGGAGCCCGGTTCGGCCTCATAGATCGCCTTGTGGATGATCAGGTTGTCCCCCGGCTGGGCGCGTACTGTGACCGCCGGCCCCACTAGCTTGGACCGGGAATCGACCGGCTTGATGGCGGCGTCCATGTTGCCACACTTGCCGTTGGCATCACAGACATTGCCGGTAGGCAGGCGCTTGAACTGCTCGATCTCTGCCTGTGTCAAGCTCATGATGGACACCTCCTATTTCAGCATCTTCTCGTAGCTGAACTTGTTGTCAACCTCCAGCATCGGCACTCCGGCGCGGATCTCCTTCACCATGGCCTCTTCCTTGTTGTACAGATCCTCCGCCTTCGCCACCACCTCATCCAGCTTTTCCTGCGGGATGATCACCACGCCGCTGCGGTCTCCCACGACCACATCGCCGGGCCGGACCTGGACCCCGCCGAACTGGACCATGACGTTGGTGGCGTCCTCCATGATCCGCCCGCGGGCGGTGGCGACCACGGTGCCCCTGGCATAGGCCGGGAACCGGGCGTCCATGCAGTCCTCCACGTCACGGATGGCGCCGTCGACCACCACTCCCGAGACTCCCTTCATCTTGGCGCCGTTGGCCAGGATGCCGCCCCAGCAGGAAGTGTCCAGCCGGCCGCCGTTATCGATCAGGATCACGTCACCCGGCTCTGCCGCCTCGATGGCCTTGACGCCCAGGTGGTTCTTGCCCTTGGTCAGGCCGGCCGCCGTTATCTTGACGGTTACCGCGCGCCCGATCACCTTGCCGGCATTCTCCCAGACCGGACGGATGCCGTAAGTAGCTCCCTTGAGCCCCAGGGCATCGATCGCATCGGCGATATTGGTGGTAGACAGTTTTTCCAACCGTCCCCGATACATCGTATCGAATTCACTCATGACAATCGCTCCTTTTGTTTGTCGCTAAATTTGCAATGCCTGGAATCAACCGATCCTCTAGGGTCCACGTTCATGCGTCTTGGGCGTCAGCATGCCCTTCTGTCTCAGGAGGATCATCACCGCGATCCTCCTCTCTCAGGCTCCAACACCCTCACTATACCCATGTCGGCGTCTACCTCCACCAGATCGCCGTCATGGATCGCAACGACCGGATCCACGTCCAACCCGTCAATTATGGGGATTTCAGCGATGATGCAGCCGATGGCGGTCACCTGTTCGACGGAGCGGTTGATCATGGCACAGGGAGCCACGTCATTGGCAGCAGCCTCGTAGATCAGATAGGAGCCGCCTGTAGAGCCCTTGCCGGTGGGGAAAACCAGCACCTTGCCGGCAATGCTCTTCCCATATAGGGGGTGGCCGACCTCTGTGACCTTGCCGGCCTTGACGTCCACACCGCCAAGAAAGCAGATGGGCTCAGGGCTGACGAGGGCCAGGCCCCTCGCCTTTCCTCCTACGACTCTACGTCCATGAAACTCTGTCGGCATCCAGCACATCTCCTTGACTATTCAGAATCTCAGTCCTGCTGAAAATTCCCGTTCAATGCAGCGTTCAAACAGGCCTGCAAGCTGCCGTAATAGGTAGGGAGCCCCCACTGGCCGGGGGCATAGTGCGCCAGCTTCGCAGAGTTGGTGACCAGGGCCGTATACCCCTTCTCCCTGGCAACATCGGCCATCGGCGACAAGATCGGACAGGTATCGATCACCAGCCTGCCTCCGGCATCCTCGATCGGCTGCTGGTAGCCGCAACGCACCGCCAGCGCTTTGATCGGCAGGGCGGTGGTGATCCACAGCTCCAGGCGCGGGCTGATCTTTTTCCCCGACAAGAAGCGCGCCACGGTTCCGATCTCCCGGATCGATGCGTGCGGGCAACCGATAGCCACCAGCGAGATCTCCTGCCCCTGGTGCTTGTTGAGCTGGCTCCAAGATTCCTGCAACTGGCGCGAGTCGAAAGCCAGAACCTGTTCCGGCTTTCGCCCACCAAAGGCTGCCTGGAGATCCGGCGCCTCCGGAGTCACCCCGACCACGTGGAATAGAGCGACCGCCCCCGATGAAGCCAGCGCTGCGCTGAGCATTTTCAGTTCATCCTGTGTGACGTTCACAGGTATGCCGGTAAATACCGGTACCTTACTTCCGGCAATTCCGCCGGCCCAGTAGCCGAGGCTGCCATAATCGGTGACGCCGGCCAAATCTGTATTGACATCGATCCGGATCTGCCCGTAACGGTTCTCTTTCAGGTGGTAACCATAGGCGGGCACCCTGCCTGCCAAAGCTGCGGCCAGGGCAGATGGCCCTCCCTCACGATTGGTGCGCGCCCCCAACACCGAATTGACATAGGCGATGGCTGACGATTCTCCCCAGGCTACGTGTTCGCCGATCCTCGGAGCATTGCCGATCAGGTAGGGAACACAGGTGTGGCAGGGCAGGGCGCCCATTCGGCAGTAAGCGCCGGTCAGGCGGGTCTGCAATTGCCAGGCAGCTTCCGGATAACCGAGTTCGCTCCAGCTGGAAAAATCAACGGCAGCCGGATTGAGGGTGGTCAGGCCCGTGAAGTGTCCGTCCAACTGAGCCATGTGCTCGACAAAATTTGTCCCTGCTTCGCCTGCCACTACCACAGATGAGCCCGGCATATGAACGTTGGAGAGCTTGATCATGCGTTCCGCGCCATAGATGTGTCCCAACTGGACCAAGATCTCCATGGCTTTCTGTACTGGATACCCAAAACGACCATCCAGCATGCGTTCTTCCTCGACAGTCAACTGCACGATATTTTTCTCCCTCCCCTAGCCGTGGCCACCGGTTGGCCTCCAAGACCGAATTTGCCCCGATGCTTTCTATGCCAGCATTCTGAAGCTGCCGCCAGTATTTCTGAAACTGAGATATTATATCTACGATTTTATATATGTTATCTGATATATGTTATATGATATATTTCTACAGCCCTTCCATTATTCCTGCAGGTCCGACAAATTTTTATCAATAAAAAAAGCAGCCTTAATGACTGCTTAACAATGATCACACTCAGGCAGCGTTTTTCAGGTTGGATAGGGATGATACTCATAATTACATCGACAGCCGCATCATCCCGGGTTTTCGCTCCAAGCGAGCGCGGGGTGGCTGTTCACCGCACTGCCATGGCGCTCCGGCCAAAGTCGGTGTCAATAAACAGCCCTTGATGGTCGAGGAACGGATCCTCGACCATCAAGGGCGCCCAAGAAGAATGTCCCCATGCCCCGGGTCTCTAGCTGCTCGAAGAGGGTCTGCGGCCCGGCGTACATCCGGGTGCGGCGCACCGCCCATGCTACCAGAAAGCCCCGGGCATGAGCCGCCGGATTACCCGAACAGGATGCCCGCGGGCATCCTGTTCTGCAATGCCGGGAACCAGGCCTTCAGCCACCACCGTGGCCACCACCGGAATCTCCAGGATCCTGGCGGCCGCATCGACAGCTACCACTCCCTGGTCAACGATTGCCAGATCGGTCTCATCTCCCAGGTGGGTATTATTGATCAGACCCTCCACCCGGCCCAGGTTCCGGACGTGGGAGACGATCTGGCCGACGGTGGCAGTCATCGGACGGGTAATGTTGATCACCGCAAAGATCTTCAAATCCGGATCGGTCCAGGCGTTCTCCACCAGGTTGAGGGCCTGGGCCCCGGAGATCCCATAGCCGATGTCCATGATCACATCGCCGGAGCGCAACAGACAGAAGCGGGTTGCCGGCTGCATCATATTGCCGGTCTCCCCCAGGCCGATCAACTCGCTGGTCGACCAGGCCAGCACCGTGATCCCCGCCTGTTCCAGCGACTTTTTGAGCGGCCTCAGAGTATAGCAGGGTTCCACCAGATCGAGATCGACCAGGGTAACCGGACGGCGGCCCATACCGGCCAATTCCAGTGCCCGGTTGACAGCGATCTCGCTCTTGCCGCTGGCGTATTCTCCGATGTAAGCTTCAACCACACGGGGCGCATGCTGGGCGGAAGACAATCAGTTCACCTCATGATCTGCGATCCTTAATATTGACTGCCACGGCTAAAAAAACGGTGGGTTGGATGCGCGCCAGATAACCCACGGCGAGAGGCATATTGCTTACGGAACGCGGGATAGTTGCAATAAGTGTATACCGAAACGCCATTTTCAGTCAAGTAAAATACCACATATATGCCAAATGAGACATATTAATTGAAAAATAATCCATCCATGGCAACTTTGAAGACGAGAAGATAAATACCTGTTAGTACGATCAAAAGTATGGGGAGGAAATTGTAAGTAAATAGCGAATTCATATGTATCATGTTATGTATTGTAAAAATAGATAAGGCTACAGGGGGATTACCATGCCCGATATTATAGACGAACTGTTTTGCAAGCGTATTATCCGGGTTTCACCGGCAAAGAACATTATCAGGGTCTCACTGCTGGCGGCCCTTTCCTTTTTATTCTGTTTGAGTTTCTTTGCCCAAGGCGCCGCCCTAGCCGACACATTGAAAGACATCGGCGGGCACTGGGCAAGCGCGGATATCGGACAAGCAGTTTCTACCGGCTACGTGAAGGGATATCCCGACGGGCGGTTCCAGCCGGATGCCGGTGTCACCAGGGCCGAATTCGTGGCCATGGTGGACAATGCCTTTCAGGTAGCAAATCAACAGGGCAAGCAGGCTTTCAAAGATGTGCGCGATAAGGACTGGTTTGCGCAGAGCGTGAAATCAGCTCTGACAGCCGGGTTTGTGAACGGCTATCCGGATGGGACCTTCAAACCGCAGAAGGCGGTAACCCGCCAGGAAGCTGCCAGCATGCTGGCCAATCTGTTGCCAGCGAACGGGGGCGGCAATTCAGGAAGCACAAGCTTTTCCGATGCCAAACAGATCGACAGTTGGGCCAAGCCCTCTGTGACTAGCCTGGTCTCCGGGGGCATCATGGCCGGATACCCGGACAAGACGTTCAAACCGAAAAAAACCATCACCCGCGCCGAAGCAGTGGTAATCATCAATAAGGCTCTTGTTTCCCAGGTTACTGCGGTGACCGAACAACTACAGGTAATAGACAATATCGTCAACGTGCGCTCAGGACCCGGCACAAACGCCTCGAAGATCGGGCAGGCACACTCCGGAGATATCCTTCAGGCAAGGGCAAAAAGCGCGGATGGCTGGTACCAGATCGATTATCAGGGCCAGACCGCCTGGATCTCCGGCCAGTGTGTACAGCTGTACCAACCTTCGTCTCCAACAACTCCGCCTGTGGTAACTCCGCCTGTGGTAACTCCGCCCGTGGTACAGAAGGCGCTAAGTGTGCAGGTCAAGCAGAACACCACCGGAACCACTGTGGATATCACCGGAGCGCAGGGAAGCTGCCAATGGACGGATGAAACCAATCCCCAGCGGCTGCTGGTGATCGTACCGGGCGTCACGTCCGTCGCTACCCCGGCAGAAATTGATATCGGGGAAGGCGGCCTGGACAAGATCGTCACGCGTTTCCCGGGGAAGGCGCAGGGATCGGCGGAAGTAGAGATCTACTTCACGGCATTGCCCACACCCCTGGTCTACCACGCAGTCCAGGGAGGTCCGGGTGAATTGCTGATCACCCTGCCGCCACAGATCTACCAGATTCAGGCCGTACCCATCTCAGACTTTGTGGCGGTCAAACTCTCAGGCACGGCGCTGCTCAGCCCCAAAGCATCCAAGTCGACCGGCTCCTCGACGCAGTTCATCTTTGATTTTACCGGCTTCACGCTCAGCTCCTCGCTGCAATCGTGGCAGCAGCAGCTCGGCACCCTGGGAGCCACCAGCATCAGACTGAGCCAGCTCCAACCCGGTACTGTCAGACTGGTGGTACAAGCCGCTCCTGATGTTTTCTACACCTCTGGCGCCGACGCTGAGGGAACGCAATTCATCCTGTGGCTGCAAGAGCCGGCAGCGAAAAAAGCGCTGCTCGGCAATCCTGGCGGCAATAACCTCTACTACGGAATAGATGCCTCTCCCTATCCAGGGGATGCTGCAATGCAGGCGTGGTGGAACAACTCTCCATTCGTTTACGCGGGTTTCTACCTCGGACCGGCGCCATACCATCCTGATGCCAGTTTTATGTACAAGCGACAGACACTGGTCAACCAGGGCTGGGGGTTGCTGCCCATCTATGTCGGGCGCCAGGCCGATAGTCAACACCTGGATCCGCAGACAGGCATCAGCGATGCCGATGACGCCGTGACGCTGGCGGTTTATGCCGGCTTCCCCAGCAATACTACGATCTACTTGGATATCGAGACCCCTCATCCTTTGACAGGCAGTTACATGAACTATGTCACCGCCTGGAATAGGGAAGCCCAGAGCAAGGGGTACGCCGTAGGCATATACTGCAATGCGGTCAACGCTTCCCAGATCAGAAGCGCTCTGATGGGCAATGTCCAGGTCTGGGTGGCTCATTATGTAGAAAACAGCCTGCCCTCATCAGCTCTCAGCCCTGCTGATAGCGGAGCGCCTATCGCCGATGTATGGCAATTCTCCGGGGAAAGCAATATGGCGTACGGAGGGTATCCGCTAAGCGTGGATCTGAACGTTTCCAAGCATCCCGATCCTTCGATGCCATCCAGACAAACTACCGGGAAATAGGGCAACCGGTATGGCATCCCAGGAATGCAGGCCCTAATGGATGGGGAAAAACGCCTTGAAGGCGCCCAGCAGCAACAGGCCCGGCAATCCCAACACTCCCACCAGGGCCGCGCTTGCCGGGTTGAGGCCAAGGCTCCAGCCCCAGGAAGAGGCCGCCAGGTCGATCAGAAACAGGGCCAGTCCACCCAGGACGGCCCTGAACAACAACCGCAACAGGATGCGCAACGGCCCCCATAGGGCTTGTCCCACCAAAAAAATCAGAAATACGGCGAACAAAGCACCCAGAATAGTACCCACCAAGCTGCTCCCTCCTTTGCTATGCCCGCTCCCTGGCCTTTTTCCACAGATAGACGAACTGCTTCTCCGCCGCCTGGAGGGAGTAGATGGCATAATCCACCAACTCCGGCTCGGTGGCGTAATCGAACAACCGGCTGGCATCCAGCCATTCCCGGTGCGCTCTCTCCAAGGCCTTGGAATCCTCGCTCCGGTTATCCCGATCTCTGGGAATGAACTCCTGGGCACAGATTTTGAGCCACTCGGACAACTGCCCGGGCATCTCCGGATACCTCCCTCCCGCGCAGCGGCATTCTTCCTTTAAGCTGCGATGACGCTCGCATCTGATATAGCCACTAGCTTAATATATGAGAAAGGCAGTAAAAACTTGACAGCCCCAGCAGGGTTGCAGGCGGCGTGAGTGCCCATGAAAGGAATCTTTTTACATATTATAGGGGCCTTGCTGGTTATTGGTATGTTTCTCTAAATGATCCATCTATGATCAAGCACCTTTGAACCCAAACAAATGTTGGGCGCTCTTTGATCCGATGACTAACCGCGCTAAGATTCCACCTCTTAGACGGGGATGCCGTATCCGGGCTGATGCCCGGCCTGAAGGCAGGCCTGAAGCGAAGCTTCAGGCCGCGAGCGCCCGCTTGACAGACGCGCACACCTGCACTTAACGGAACAGGTAAGTGGCGCTAAGCCGGTTATCAGGCCCAAATGGTACCCCCGGCGAGGCGCGATAAGTCAACTAAACTCCAGTTGGGGTTAAAACCCCCACCTGAAGCAAGTTTCCTTCATTGCGGTGTGTTTCCATATTGCGCGATGTTTGATGAGTGTTTTATAATTCCTGCCGTCCCAGGAAGGAACGGCTGAGGGTGGCGGTATCGGCAAACTCCAAGTCGCCGCCGACCGGAAGGCCGTGGGCGATCCGGGTCACCCTCAAATTCAGGGGCTTGAGCAATTGAGAGAGATAGACAGACGTGGCGCCGCCCTCCACGTTGGGATTCAGGGCCAGGATGACCTCCTTGACCGAGCCGCCCTGAACCCGTTGCAGCAGTTCGGCGATCTTCAGATCGGACGGCCCGATCCCGTCGATGGGCGAGAGCACACCGTGCAGGACGTGATAGAGGCCTCTGAAATCCCGGGTGCGCTCGAAGGCGATAATATCCCGGGGCGACTCCACCACGCAGACCAATGATTGGTCCCGGCTCACATCCTGGCAGAGCACACAGGGGTCCACATCGGTAAAGTTGCCGCAGACCGAGCAGAGAAAGATCTTCTCCCGCGCCTCCAGGATGGAGTGAGCGATCCCCTCCGCCTCTATTGCCGGGGCATGGAGCAGATACAGGGCAAGCCGTTGGGCTGTCTTAGGCCCGATCCCCGGCAGTTTGCGCAGGGATTCGACCAGGGCTGCCAGGGGCTCCGGATAAAGAAACAAGAAAATTCACCCGCCTTGATTGAAGTATAGATACGGTAGAAAGAACGCTATGCCAGCATCGTCACTCTACTGAATGACGGGCTAGAACATCCCTGGAAGTTTCATGCCGCCGGTGATCTTCTCCATCTCCTGGGCAGCAGTCTCCTTAGACTTGTTCAGGGCATCGTTGACTGCGGTCAGCACCAGGTCTTCCAGCAACTCTGCATCCTCCGGGTCAATGACCGACTTGTCGATCTTAACCTGTTTGATCTCCTGGTGACAGTTGGCTACCACCTGGACAGCGCCACCGCCGGCGCTCCCCT
>JAHFCR010000023.1 GCA_023249405.1 Peptococcaceae bacterium
CTTAGTCTTCAATCAGCATAACTACTCTGTAAGCCTAGTTCCTTTATTTTCCTATAGAGCGTCGATCTGCTCATCCCCAGAGAACTTGCAGCCTTTTCTTTGGCACGGCTACCCGAACCAAAAGTATTCAAGGCCTCAATCAGTGCATTTCTCTCCAGATCGGCTATGGACTTAATTTGCCCCTGGCAATGAACCGGGGTGACAGTCGCAAAATGTTCAGTGATCCTGACGGGCAGGCATTTGACGTCGATCAGCGAATCAGTGCAGATGTTGGTGGAATACTCGATAGCATTTTCCAGCTCCCGCACATTGCCCGGCCATGTGTATTCATATATCCTGGCTAGGGCATCGTCGGTGAAGCCCTTGATGCATTTGTTGAAGATCAAGTTATACTTTTCCAGAAAATAGTGAATAAGTAGCGCCAGGTCTTCCTTTCTCTCGCACAAAGGCGGAATGTAA
This sequence comes from Peptococcaceae bacterium, assembly GCA_023249405.1. Lineage (GTDB taxonomy): Bacteria > Bacillota > DSM-12270 > Thermacetogeniales > Thermacetogeniaceae > Palsa-1188. The sequence goes on from JAHFCR010000023.1 coordinate 460, forward strand.
AAGGGTATGACACTCAGGCGGTAAAACAGGTCACTTCTAAATTGTTTGGCCCGGATCATTTCTTCCAAGTTCCGGTTGGTGGCCGCAATAATCCGGACATCGACGACTTTTGGTTTTACACCGCCCACCCTTTCAATCGTGAAATCCTGTAGAACGCGCAACAGCTTCACCTGCAAGTGCAATGGCATGTCGCCAATCTCATCGAGAAACAAGGTACCGCCGTTCGCTAATTCAAATTTGCCTGGTTTGCCGGAACGCCGCGCTCCCGTGAACGCCCCTTCCTCATATCCAAATAGTTCGCTCTCCAACAAGTTCTCAGGGATAGCCCCGCAGTTTACCGCAACAAACGAGCCGTCCCTGCGAAGGCTCTCCTGATGGAGAGCACGCGCAAATAGCTCTTTGCCGGTACCACTTTCACCGGTAATAAGAATTGTTGAATCAGTTGACGCTACCATGCGCATCTTTTTTTTAAGTTCAAAGATCGCCTCGCTGACGCCAAGAATACCGTCAAGCGAATATTTCCGTTCTTCGCGTATTACACGCCCTGCCAACTTACGTATATCGCCGATAGTGCGAAAGGAGATAACAAAACCGCCGACCTCATCTCCGTATTTCACCGCCGTAATGGTGCTCATAAAATGCGATACCTGTTCGTTGTTTTTATAAAAAATATCTTTTTCCACATAAGGCTCCGTCATTTTCTGTAATTCCTTCATTCTAACTCCCGTAAAGATGTCTTCAGTCTTCTGTCCGACGATCTCGTAGGCTTGTACCATTAATATTTTTTCAGCAGAGTGATTGATGTGAGTTATCGTGCCATTGTAATCAATGCCGATAATTCCCTCGCGAACAGAATCAAGAAGCGTATTAAATTGTTCAGCCATTTTGGCTAATTGATTGTACAAGGCTATCTCATTAAGCTTGCCCCCTATAAGATCACCTATCTTTTCTAAAAAATCATTCAGGTTGGGCAAGGATATTAACAGTTTTTCTTTTTGCTCCTCGTTAAAAGCATATAGAGAAATTGAACCGATCGTTTTGCCATTGATTTTAATTGGGTATAGCAAGCCTGCCAATACCTTACAAGTGTCTTTGAGGTCACAGTGTTGGCACGTCTTGCATTTTGTAGGCTCGGAAACCAAGTAATTTTTTTGGGTGCTTAATAGCTTATAGTTAAATGACCCTGAACCATAAAAAATACCGACCTGATCTCTGTATTTCCCTGTTCCTGCGATTACCTCCAGGTGTTCGTCAACGATGGCCACCTCGAAAACAAGTACTGCTGCAAATGCATCGGCCACACGCTGAATATAAGTTTGGATGGACTTAAGCCTAGATACGTCGGTGTCAATTTGCTCCAGCATACCATCCCCCCAACTCCCGTTAAACAGATATTTCAAAGACAGCGGATGACAGGAAGCGTGCATCCAACGCTACTTCAGCCGGCTCTTTTCCCGGGCCGCGATCATTCTCACACCACACTTTTAAACCACTAGGCAGGCTAAGTAGTGACCTTACGGCAGAGATGAGATAATCCCTGCCCAAGCCTCCAGCGGCAACATGCAGTCCAAGCAGCGCCTAATGCGTCAAAGGGTATTGTATCAATATTACAAAAGTTCTTAAGAGATATTTTATACTATATACAAGGAAATCTCTAGGACCATGGCTTGTCGTATTTTCGTTACTTCCGCAGGTGTCGTAGCGCATAAATTGACCCGGATCAATACCCCTGCGGACGGGGCCAGGAGCTGGCACCGACCTCAATAAAGGTACTGTTGTCCACAAATTTCGCACGCCGCCTAGTAAACCATAATGAAGCCAGGGCATAGAACACCAACCCGGACAGTATGTTAATCCAGTATCCGAGGTACATCCCTCCCAGAGTGGCAATGGTAAGCAGTAGAAGGACCACGGCCGGCAGGGGGTGCCAGGGAGCAGTGTATCCTCTCTTGATCGTCCCCAGGGGATACATGGCCCGGAATTTGAACATCATGTATGCGGTCAGGACGTATACCAGCAATGCTGAGAGAATGGAGAAGGTGATAACCTGATCTAGAAGCCCGGTAAACCCGAAGGCGATGGAAATAGGCAGCAAGAACAGGATCGCCCGGTACGGCGTTTTGTATTTGGGGTGGGTGGCGGCAAATGCTCCGGGAATCAGGGTATCCCGGGACATGGCAAACCAGGCCCGGCTGGAGTCGTTGATGCACCCGCTGGCACTGGCCAGGCAGGAAAGAACGGTGCCTATAAAGAGAGCCACAATAATGTAGGGCGCCCCTGTAGCCAATGCGGCGCTATATAGAGGAAAGACCGATGCCCCCAGTTTCCCGGCTGGCACCAGGCCGGAACAGACGAACCAGGTAACGGTGGCGCCAACCAGAAGGGTGATCAATCCTACTGTGGCTCCAACGGGCAGTGCCCGGCTGGTGGACCTGCATTCCTCCGCTGCCAGAGCAGTCCCTTCTATCCCCAGGTAGAACCAGATTCCGAATTGCAAGGCAGCGATGATGCCTATCCATCCGTAGGGTAGCCCGTCTGCAAGTTTTTTGATCTGCACGAGGCTTACCGACGGGTTATAAAAACCGGCCCCGAAGAGCAGGATGAAGATGGTGATAAAAGCAATGGCAGTGATGAAGAAATTTAATGTTAATGTAGCGTATACTCCCCGGTAGTTAAGATATGTGAGAAGCAGCAGGCTCAGAATGATGTAGGGCAGCGGCTGAACAGCGGGGTTCAGTGATTTGAGGATCTGCCCCACTACCAGAGCGTCTGCGGCTTCCAGCATGACGTATTCGAATACTAGCATTAGGCCGATATTGAATGACGCCAAAGGGCCTAACATGTATTTGGCCATGGCATATTGGCCGCCGGCCTCGGGAATGACGGACCCAATTTCGGTGTTGATCATGACGAGCGAGATATAGAGTATTCCTATAATCCAGCAGGCGACGATAGACCCCAGGGATCCTCCTTTGGCAATGGTAAAGTTCCACCCCATGAATTCGCCTACCAGTACGATCCCCACCCCCAGTGCCCAGATGTGCATGGGACCCAACACTTTAAGCAGGTGGGATGCTTCAGTCTTTTCCTGTGCCTCAGGAAGCGCTGTTTCTTGTTCCATTCGCCCTCTCCTCCTCTCCCGCCGATTCTTTGGCTCTCAGGTCCAGTTTCTTCTTGGCTGCCTGCTCTATCTCCACCTTGATGAAGTCTTTGCTGAGCAGCATGACGATCACGCCGCACAGCCCCCAGGCGACCCAGTTCATTACGCTCCAGAAACTCATTTTTTATCTCCCTTGCCCACTTTTTTTTGCATACATCTGTTTGATAATGATCTTCAATTCTTTGTCACTATTGGAGATAATGTAGGTGAGGTAGGCGGCGAATCCCGCCGCAACAATCAGTAAGGTGCTGACTTTAAAGTGATAATGTATACCGCTGGTAGAGCTGCCCACTAGGACTCCTCCCTGCATAAGCATGGTAGTCAGCAGTATGCCGAAGCACAGAATCATGATAAATATAACATCAAAAATCTCCATAAACAGACTGCCTCTTTTGGGCATTGTGGTCCACCCTTCTCTTTTTCTTAACTTTTATTCTCTGAAGAGAACGAACACATGATGTCTTCAGTATATATTTCGATCTTTTGATTCTTGAGGTGCGCCAGTACAGCAAGTAAGGCAGCAGTAGCATAGATGCCGGCGGCAAAACCAACTCCCAGGATCAGGGCGCGGACGCCAGGCCCGGTCGCCAGGTTGATTATCACAGCCACGGTATATATTAAGACAAACCATAGAAAGACGATAAACGCTATAATTAAAAGCTGGTCTCCAGAATACAATCTCTTGATTCTTTCTTCCATATGGTTAAATTCCCTCCCGAAAAAAAAGACCTCAGAAAAGACACTCCACCTGGTTAAAACTATTCCTAATTTAATAGGCTAGCAGTTCATAGAACTTGGCTTCCACATCGTCGATGGATATATCTTTACTGAATACCGCAACCATCTGCCCGTTTTTATAAAAAATTATGGTTGGTAAACCCAATATTTTCTGACTAATAGCCATTTTTTTGTTATTAGTGATATCTAGACTGCAAAACTTTGCCTTCCCCGCATTTCTTTCTGCCATCTTATGAACACTGGGAAATAGCTCCTTGCAGGGCTCACACTGTTGACTCCAAAAATCCACCATCACCAAACCGTCTGCCTTTAAAACCTCTTGCTCGAAGTTCTCTTTGGACAGCTCGACCATTTCTTCCCCTCCCTTTAAATGAGTAGAGCAATTAATTTATCATATCATCACGAACACATTGCCCGGCAATTCTAGCCACCATCCCGCCGGGCCCCTACCAACAATGATAATGTCGGAGATCTCAGGTTTCTCGCGCCGGTGGTGAGCGACCCTACTCTGTGGGCGTGATATACATGCTGTCCACGAAGTAATTAGAAAAAACGGGGCTGCCGCCAAGTTCGATATGCTTGATGCGCTTGACCAACTGCTCCGCCTTGTTCATCTCTCCCTGATTCAGCAGGACATTCAAGGCTCCTAGATGGGCTGCATTTCCCACTGACCTGATTTTTTGTATAGCCAGATTGGGCACCAATCCGATCGAGATAACGCTGGGAATGTCCAGGTAAGTGGCGAACGTCCCCGCCAACACTACAGAATCTAAGTCATCCAAGGAAATTCCCGCAATTTCCAACAGTGTCTTGATCCCCGCGCACACCGCCCCCTTGGCTAACTGTAATTCTCTGATATCCCTCTGGGTCAGGGCAATGTCACCCGCCAATCCTTCACCATAAGCTAGAACAAATTCCCGATCACGGTCATTCTGCCTGATCCGCCTGCGCAGAGCCGGAGATAGCTGGCAATCATCATCCAGGTCGTTTATCGCTCCCAGTTCGTTGATCGCTCCCGCTTCTTTCATCTGGGCGATCGCCTGGATCAATCCGGAACCACAAATCCCTGCTGCCTGCTCTCCACCGATAACTTTAATGTCTACCCCTTGTCCGGTTAGCTTGGCGCCCTCGATAGCCCCTGGTTTGGCTCGCATGCCCCGGGCAATCCGGGCACCTTCAAATGCAGGTCCTGCCGCCGTGGAGCAGGCCATCATCAGCTGTCCGACCTTCAAAAACAGCTCGCAATTGGTGCCCAGATCGATCAGTAAGTGGTTTCCATCCCCCAGGACCCCGTCAGCGCTCAGCACAGCCCCCAGAGTATCACTGCCGACAAAACTACCGATGCCCGGTAATATCGAAACCCGGCCACGTGGATTGATTCTTATGCTCAGTTCCCTCGCTGCAAACTCCAGCGGATCTGTGCAAACCGCCACAAAAGGTGCAACAGCCAGACTGGAGACATCCAAGTTTAGTAATAAGTGCTGCATGGCTGTGTTGCCCACAACTGTCATTTTATATATGGACTGAGCATCTATAGAGCATTCTTCAGCTATTTTGTCGATAAGGCTATTGACTGTTGTCCTGATCGCTGATTGTAGGCATCGTCTCTTTTCAGTACTTTCATTGGCATACTCGATCCGGGAAATTACATCGGCGCCATAGGCAATCTGGCCGTTTTCAGCAGAAACCACCTTTTTCACGCGACCATCGCGCAGATCAACCAGGGCCATAGCCACGCTGGTCGTACCGATGTCGAGCGCTACGCCATACAAGGCATCCCTGGTATCTCCCGCTTCCACATCTACAACCAGATTGCCCCAGAGTACGGCTGTAATCGTATAATCGTCTTGCTGCAAAACTCGGGTAAGTTTTTGCAGGACATCGATACCCGGCCGTGACGGAACAATTCCCTGCCGGTCAAGTTCATCAGCCATCCGTCCCCAGTGTCCGTGAGCATTATTCAAGGAAGGTTCCTTTAGAATCAGCAAGACTTTTTTGATCCCCGGATCTATTTGCATGCCAGTGAAATCATCCGGATGCAGGGACGCTTCCTTACGGTCATAATTCTCATTCTCGGACATGACCTGGATGACCATGCCATCCTGCGGAACAACCTGACAGGCCAGCCGGATATTCTGGTCCAGTTCTTGCCGGGTAAGATGCTTCGAATCACTGACCGTAGCCGGTGATGCGCCCTTCACGAGGCGTACCTTGCATTTACCGCAACTGCCCTGGCCGTTGCAGACATTTGTTAACGGAAGCCTTTCCCGTCTCATGGCCTGCAACAGTGATTCACCAGCCATGACGCTTATCGCTTTATTAGGCAAGATCGTTATTTTCATAGTTCGTCTCCCACTAATAATTCGAATATTACCGGTTCTTCAACTGGTATTTCCGCTCATATAGGCCCTGGTCATATGGCGCTTTTCTCCCGGGACAATTTTCGCGAGAGCATAGCTGGCAGTTTTCGAAATTACTCTCACTGGAAAAACGGATGCCGGAAACAGTTTTCACGGGAAACATAAGAAAGCTGGCCAGTAATCGGACACCGATCAGATCTCCGACATTGCCCAGCAGTTCGAAAAGCGGTTTTTGATCTTTTATCGGCCAGTCGGCCAGGGAGCCGGGGTTCATATTCACTGCGTGCCCCAAACCATACTGTTGATCAAGATGCACTTCAAGCTCGTGACACGCAGATCGCAGAAACATTTCTTTAATTGCGTCAGCACAAAAGCTGTCGAAGTAATCTTCGAATTGCCCAGACCAGTCTTCTAATTCAGTTCCGCAGGTTACAACAAATGGAAAAGCCCGAAAAGTCTCTTCCATGTTAACCCTCAGGACATGACTGGTAAATCTGATTCCGTCAATAACAACAAAATTGTCTCCTTTTAAATCTACATACGTCTCTTTGTATACCGCCTTAGGCTTTGCCAGAGGTTGAGCTTCGGCGACCATGTCTTGTATCTTAGCCAAATATGCGCTGTCTTGTTTAATGCGTAGCTTTTCGAGCAGTGTCTCAACGTCAATCTGACAGGATATATCGGTAAGTGCAACTGCATTCACTCAGGCGATCTCCTTCCATTTTAAAATTCGCCTCTGTCAGAACTCTCGCAATGCACTTTTATAGTTCCATTCGGCTCACTTTCACTGACAGACGGAGAATGTCAATATTAACAGGGTAGAGGGTAAACTCTGAACAATATTGTAAGGGGCTACCCGCAAAAGCAGGTAGCCCTTCAAGCCTTTGCTTAATCGTCTTCGCCCGGCATGTGACCGACGGCGTTTTCAACAATATCTCTGATCTTGGCGGCCAGATCCTTTGACAAGGGCTCGGGCTCGTGGTTATTGATGATATCACGAACTTTTTCATTGGCAACCTGGGTCAGCGACTTGCTGCCAGCCTTCTGCCAAATCTCCCGGGCGGCACGGTTGACCAGGCGCGGCACATAATTTTCCTCCGCATGCTTCAGCGTATGGTCCTCGTCACCAAACTTCCCACCAGGACCAACTTTTTCGATGACATCCAGGGCTAGCGTTTCCTGGTCAACACGGATACCGCTGGTCAATCTTCTGGCCATACCGAGCACCTCGTCAGCGATCACAACCAGATCCAGGTTAGACGTAGTGCCGTATTCTGCGTAACCGGTGTCATGGTTCAGATTGGCGCCGGACATATTTGTCATGGCGACGGAAATGGCAGCCTCTATGCCCGCCTGCTCGTCGATAATGCAGGAGTCCGTGCAGCCGGCAGTGCCGAACATCGGAATTTGAAGATAATGCGCCACGTCAGCCAGGCCAGCCATGAGCAGATCCAGCTCCGGGGCTCCATAGGAAAAGATCGTCGAGCCCATGTCCAAAATGGTATACACGCCACCCATAATAAATGGGGCGCCCTCACGGGTGCATTGGCTGAGAACCAGACCGCTCAGGCTTTCGCACAATCCCTGAACCATAACGCCGGCCATGGTTGAAGGAGCAGTGCCTCCGGCCATGATGCAGGGAGTATAAATTGTCGGCAGGTCCTTTTTGGCGCCCATCACCAGTTTTTGAGCGGCTTCCATGCAGTGCACGCCAGGCGAGATCGGTTCTGCATAAAGACAGATAAAAGGATTCTTCCGCAGTTCTTCCTCACCGCCGGCTACAATTTCCGCCATCTTGATGCAGTCTGCCTGCCCCCACTGATCAACACATACGGTAATAATGGGTTTATCAGTATTTAAAATCTGCTGCTCAAACTCATGCCGGTCAGAAATCAGAAGCGGCACATCCTGGACAATCCCCAGAGACATTGCATAATCGATGTTCGGCAGAGCGTCAAGAAGCTTGGTCGCCCAGCCTACCGACTGCCTGGTGGCGCGATGCCTTTCACCGGTAAACGGGTTTCTGGTAAAGGGGGTGCAGGGTCCGGAGCCAAAGTAAGAATTGTTGCCTTCCACGAACAGCTCCCGGGCTCCAGTACGGCTGTTACAGAGTACGACATGCTTCTGGCATGTCTTCAAGGCCTGCTCAAAAATATGAGCGGGAACTCTGACCCTTTTTCCCTCCACCCAGCAACCCGCTTTTTTGAGGATCTCCAGGGATTCTTTGTCATGAAAGTCAGTACCCGTACGCCACATGGCCTCTTCGGCAGCATATACCAATTCCTGGCACTGTTCGGGGGAGAACACGTTCATCTTGGTGGTCGAATAAGCCTTAAAGTTTGTTCTAGTTGTCAACTTCATTCTCTCCTTTCTAACTTACGGTAGATTAGCTTAACAGCCGATTACAGACGTCCGCCGCCGAAGCGGCATCCGGAGCGTATACCCATCAGCGCCGATCTTATGGGCAAAATCCTGAGAAATGGATGCACCGCCGATGATCACTCTCGCCTGATCCCGCATGCCCTCTTCTTGCGGTAGCTCGATAGCATCCTTCATATACAGCATGGTAGTGGTGAGCAGGGCAGATATGGCCGGACTTCCGCCGATCGCACTCTTTGACAGATTTTCCAAGGTTGCCACATGCCTGCTGCTCCTTTCATCATCGACTATCTAAGTGTCGCTTCGGTCTTTTCAACAATTGTTCTGATTTTGGCCAGGATATCTTCGGAAAGTTTTTCCGGCTCATGAGTCTTGATAATACTTTGAGCCTTTTCTTTAGCGCGTTGACCCATGGTCTTTTCCCCAGCTTCAGTCCAGTCCTGAATGCGGCACCTGTTCATCAGGGTCGGCCACCAGAACTCGGTACGGAAGTATTTCAGGGTGTGCTCTTCGCCTAAGTAGTTCCCACCGGGCTGAACGGCATCGATAACGCCCCGGGCCATTCTTTCCTCGTTCACCTCGACGCCTTTTATAATTCTCCGGGTCATATCCATGACTTCATCACCCATGACAAGCATCTGCAACGAACCGGTCAAGCCGTATTCCAATTGACCACAGCCATGAATCATGCTGGTGCCGCTCAACCCGGCATGCAATATAGAAAATGCCAATTCCAGGCCCGTCTGGGCATCGCTTTCCTTGGCATCGGAAGCACCCGCAAAACCGAAGCTGGGAACCCTGAGATAACGAAGAACATTGGCCATGCCGGCCCCCATCAGACTTACTTCCGGAGCTCCATAGGGAAGGATACCGTTCTGTTTATCGTCAATAGTGAAGAAACCCCCGCCAATAACCGGGGCGCCCTGGCGTACCAGCTGGCTGAGCAGTATTCCCACTAAAACATCAGCCAGGGCCACGACAATCGCTCCTGCAGGAGTGACCGGAGCGGTATCGCCAGCTATCAGTTTGGTGTTATAGATAAACGGTACTCCGTTTTTCGCAGCCAGTATGACTTTTGCCAATGCCTCATCTGAATGAACGAGAGTCCCCTCTGTTTGTATGAGAAGAACCATAAAAGGGTTTTTCTGAAATTCCTTTAAACTTCCGGCAATGGCCGCTGCCATATCGATTATTGCCCACTCTTGTTTGACGCCCTGTACGCTTTGAACAATAGGCTTGACGGTATTGGTTACCAAGGCCTCGAATGCATGGACATCCGCCATAGTGGCCTTGACATCCGTGGGCAGACCGTTACTCATCACGAAGTCGACATTCTTCAAACCGTCGCATAAAAGCCCGGTAGTAGCAACATCAGCTTTTACCGGTTTTCTCCGCTCGTCGGTCAAGGGATCGATCACATAAGTATTGTCTTCTCCCGGCCCATAAAAAGCGTTTGTAGTTTCGACCCTCAACGCCCGTTTCCCGTTACGGTTACATAGGGTAATCCTGGAAGGAGCAACTTTTGTCGCCCACTCAGACATTGCAGAGGGGATCCTGACTCTATTGCCGTCCACCCAGCAACCCGCTTTTTCAAATATTTCCCGCGCCTCCGCACATAAAACCTCAGCCCCTGTACGCTCCAAAACCTCCATGGCATTCATGAAGATCTCTTCACATTGATCGTCGCTGAGCATTTTCCAAAGCGTAGTCTGATTTACCTCGTAATTTGCTCTGGTATAATGGCTTCTTGTTGTGTACACTTGTCTTCTCTCCTTTCTAACTTACGGTAAATTAGCTTAACAGCCGATTACAGACGTCCACCGCCGAAGCGGCACGGATCACATACCCCACGCTTTACCTTGGCCAGACTTCCGCTGATCACACTTCTTGGCAGATCTTCTAAGGCGCCACATGCCTGTTGCTCCTTTCATGATTGGTTTGTGTTATTTATTGTGCTCATACTCAAAACCTGGCCTTACCTTCCTTTTTCGTCGGCCTCAGCACACCACACCCAAAACCTCACAATTGAACATCAAGAACCATCCTTCACCAGGCCATCCGCTTACGTGAATCTTCTTTTTAAGCCCACACCGGTTAAGATTTACCTCCCTCATTGGAATAATTTCTTTCCAATGGCCTGCCTTAACAATCTCCATTTCTCCGCCAGATGGCGCTTGAACACTTTTTTAAAATCTCCATCGGTAAAACATGCCATACCCCGATCTTGCCCTGCAATTCAAGCGCACTATACCTATAATGCTTATATTGCAAACATTGTGCCAGCTTCTTGGCATGCAATTAGGTCTGACGAAAGGCTTTTCTGCCGATCAGGGAATTGAGCCAGTCTCGTTTTGGGACACGTTCTGTAAAAATACCGGCATAGTGCGATTCTCATCCATTTTTTAATGGTATAAATGTCTCATTATAGGACTTGTTACCGCTCGATCTTCCCGGCTGAGGCGGTTATATCCCTGGATAAGCTCTTGCGCCTTCGCCGATGGCTCGGCGCAAGCCAAGTTTTTTTATAAGGCTTCAGTAGGAGAGGGTGCTTAGCCGTCCTCTACTGTTCAGCCAATCTTAATGAACCCAATAGCATCGGCAGTTGACGAATTCTGAACAGAATCGCTGTCTATTCAATGCCAATATCATCCCGGGAAGAGGAAGACACCCCCGTCTCTTGTGCTGCTGTGTTACTAGAAGCACCGGGGGCGTCTATTTTAGATAGCAGATCTTCATTTTGCTAGTATTAACCACCAATAGAAGGGTGCTGTTGGTGAGGAGCATGGATAATTTCTGTTTCCGCTGCCAGCGCTCCGCCTAAGTTTACGGGTAGCGCTGGCATCATTTTACCCAGAAAAATCTCGACTAAATCTTTATATAGCGGACTTCATGCTGACTCCAACTGAGGAACCGTTCCACGTCGTTATAGGAAATTTCGATCGTCGCCGTGTTGACATTCGGATGCATACAAAGGCTTTTCATTCCCACCAGGTCTCTATCGATCAACACCTTGACGCTTTTATTCAGGTCGTTGAGCAATCCGAAGGGGCTAACCGCACCCGCCTTTAAGCCCAAATATTTAAAAAGTCTCTCTTCTGAAGCAAAGCTCAGGGACGTACACCCAATCTGCTCGGAAAGGCTCTTCAAGTCAACTCGTTTAGAACTTCCCATAACTATGAGGTAATGCTCATCACCTTTTCGGTTTCTGGTGAAAAGGTTCTTGCAATGCATCGCTTCTCCAATCCCTACCTTATCGAGATCTTCCATGGTAAATACCGGTTCATGCTCGAACCTGTGATATGAAATTTGCAAGTCGTTTAAAGTATCATATACTCTCTGCTCGATCTCGGTGATCATTGTTTGTTGGCCCCTACTGTTTTTTTGCGTTTTTGCCGCCGCTAATCTTCCATGCCGAGGTAGACTCGCTGCACCATCTCATTCTGCAGCAGGTCCTGCGACATGCCTTCGACAGCAATCACCCCGTTCTCCATCACGTAACCCCTGTCAGCCACATTCAGCGCCAGAAACACGTTCTGTTCCACCATCAGGATCGGTATCCCCTGGAGATTGATATTCTTGATGCTTTCAAAAATGCTTTCCACGACGATCGGCGCCAGGCCGAGCGACGGTTCGTCCATAAGAATTATCTGCGGCTTTGCCATAATTGCCCTACCGATGGCCAGCATCTGCTGCTCTCCTCCGGACAGGGTGCCTGCCTGCTGTTTAAGGCGCTCTTTGAGGACGGGGAAGAGGGTAAAAACCTTCTCCATGTCCTGCTGAACTTCTGAGTCACGCCGCAGATATGCTCCCATTTCCAGGTTTTCCCGCACGTTCATGCCGGCAAATACCCTTCTCCCTTCCGGGACCATTGCCATCTTTTTAGCAGCTATCTTATCCGAAGGCATTTTGGTGATATTCTCTCCATTTAGCTCTACACTGCCCTTTACATTGCTGATCACTCCCGTGATCGCCTTCAGAGTAGATGTTTTCCCGGCTCCGTTATTTCCGATCAGAGTGACCAGCTCGCCCGCTTCCACATTTAGCGTAATGCCATGAACTGCCCTGATCGCTCCGTAACTTACTTCCAGATTCTTTACTGTCAGCATGGAGACACCACCCTATTATTTAACTTTTGCATATGTCGTCAGCTCACCCTTGCCCAGGTATGCCTCTATTACCTTGGGATCGTGCAGCACATCATCCGGATTTCCATCTGCAATTTTTCGGCCATGATCGAGCACGATAATGCGGTCTGAGATCCACCGCACTACCCGCATGTTATGCTCGATGACGACGACTGTCTTGTGCAGCTCGTTCTTGATCCTGGTGATGAACTGCATCAGATCCTTGCCCTCGCCAACATTCATGCCGGATGAAGGTTCGTCCAGCAGGACTATTTCCGGATCGCTCACCAACGCTCTGGCAATTTCAACCCGGCGCTGCTCTCCATAGGGCAGCGCAGTCGCCATCAGGTCTGCTTTGGGGAGGAGGTCCAATAGTTCAAGCGCCTCTTCTGCCTTCTTTCTCATGGTGCTCTCGACGTAATTGTATCGATGCGGGAGGAAAACATCGATCAGCGCGGGCTTGAGCTTGGAATGGAAGCCGACCATCACATTATCCAGCACTGTCATCGTGGGGAACAGGCGAATGTTTTGAAAGGTGCGGGAAATCCCGAGGCTGTGTATTTTGTGCGCCGGCATATTCCCCATTGATCGCTCACGGAATTTGATGTCGCCGCTGGTTAACTTGTATGCTCCGGTGATCAGGTTGAAGAGCGTGGTCTTTCCCGCCCCGTTGGGACCGATAATGCTGGCGATCTTCCCCTCTTCAATATCGGCAGTCACTGCGTCTACCGCCCGTACACCGCCAAAAAGCTTGGAAGCCTCTTCGATCTTTATTATGGCCACGTGTAATCATCCCTACTTTCTTGGCTCAGCCAAAGCCAAGCTACGTCGCTTGAATTTTGGCCAATGTACGTCCGCGCTCCAGATACCTTGCGGCCGGTAGATCATCACTACCACCATCACTACTCCCACCACCAGCATGCGCCACTCCAGCAGGAAACGGAAGACTTCCGGGAAAAGCAACAACACGATAGTGCCGATCACGGGTCCGATAACGGTGCCTGCGCCGCCCAGGAAGACCATGGCCAACATCATTTCCGAGTCCAGGTAAGTAAATGTGTCCGGGCTAATGAAGGTGATGTAGTGAGCATAGAAGCTCCCGGCCAGACCGGCAAACACACCGCCGAGTGCAAAAGCCAGGATCTTATACTTGGTAGTATTGATTCCCATAAACTCTGCGGCATCATCGTCATCCCGCAACGCCCGGAACGCCCGACCCAAGAATGAGCCACTGATCCGATAGACAAGAAACAACGATACCAAGAAGAAGAACACGATAAAGTAATAGTATTCCACACGGTTGAAGGGTGTCGCCCCGAACAGGTGCGGGCGGGGAATTCCCGGCAATCCCATGGGGCCGTGTGTCAAGGTATCCCAGTTAGTCAGTATCAGCCTGAAAATTTCACCAAACCCCAGCGTGGCAATAGCCAGGTAGTCCCCCCGTAACCGTAGCACGGGAAAGCCCAATGCTGCCCCGAATATTGCAGTCATAATCATCGCCCCGATTGCCGCCAGCCACAGCGGAAACCCCAGCTTCATCACCAGCAGGGCGGATGTATAGGCTCCCATTCCGTAGAAAGCAGCATGTCCCAGTGAGAACAATCCTGCCTGACCCAGAATGATCTCCAGCCCCAGCACCAGGATACCGTAAATAGCAATCGTGACCAGGATGTGCAACACGTAGTCGCTTCGGACCACCAAGGGCACAACAGCCAGAACCGTAATGATTAACAGATACTGTATCAATTTATTTAAGCTCAAGCTGCTTCCCCCCTACACTCTCTTCTGGTAGATGAAGGCATTAAATAAACCACCGGGTTTGAATAAGAGAACGAGAATCATTACCGCAAAAGCAATGCCATCCCGATAGCTGGAGAGTACTGACGCACCGAAATTTTCCACCACTCCCAGAATCAGGCCTCCGATCATTGCTCCGGGTATGCTGCCGATGCCGCCCAGGATAGCTGCCGTAAAGGCTTTGAGCCCGGCCGAAAAACCCATGGTCGCATAGACTGCATCGTAGTACATTCCCACCAGTAACCCTGCCGCTCCTCCCAGGGCCGACCCGATAAAGAATGTCACCATTACCACCTGATCCATACTGATTCCCATCAGACCAGCTGTTTCGGAGTCTTCCGAAGCAGCCCTGATCGCCTTGCCGTAACGCGTACCGTTGATAAACCACTGTAGAAGCAGCATCAAAACTACTGCCGTCACCAGGGTCAGAATCTGGGTGGTATTGATCAAGGCATTTCCCAGGTGAAATCCCTTAACCGCCAGGAGCTTAGGAATGGGATAGGTTTCTGACCCGATCAGAAGGCGCGCAAGATTAGACAATATTAGCGACATCCCGATGGCGCTTGTAGTAACCACCAGACGCGGCGCATGCCTTAAAGGCCTGTAAGCTATGCGTTCAATGACCACCCCAAGCACTCCGGTTAATAGCATCGTCAAAAGCAAGACCACTATGAAATTTGGCCCGATAAACTTTGCTGACAACAACCCTAGGAACGCGCCCCACATAAAGACGTCGCCGTGAGCAAAATTTATAAATTTCATCACTCCGTAGACCATCGTGTACCCTAACGCAATCAGAGCGTATACGCTGCCCAGCATCAGACCGTTGATCAGCTGCTGTAAGAACATCTACCTACCTTCCCTCTAGCCTCCCGGCCAATCCTTGTTGTATCTGCTCAGGTAGCCAGAATTCAGAATGCCCCGGAAATATGCTTCCATCGGATGGCCGACCGGGTGCCCTCTACCGCATCCAGGCTTACCGCCCGGCCTGAAAGAATGTGAGCACAATGCCGGGCTGTAAGCCCGGTTCTTTCATTCGACCCCTGTTTTCTGGCTCCTGAGCAGTTACTCCTCGTTAATGATTCAAAGCTTCATTGGCAGCTATTTCTGGTAAAGCACCCACTGCCCGTCCTTCACGGTAAGCTTCTCCATCGAGGGGCGCTTAGCATCATGATGCTGGTCGAAGGTGATGCTTCCCGTCACTCCCTCATATGGTGTCGTCATGCTAGAGAGGGCTGCCTGCAGTTTGTCATGGTCTGTCCCAACAGCAGCGATAGTCTTGGCCAACAATTTCATGGCATCGTAGTCCAGGGCGGCATAGGTGCCCGGGGTGTCGTTGTATGCAGTCTTATAGGCATCGATGAAGCTCTTGATATTCGGACGCGTATCGTTCGGCGTAAACAGTCCGGATACATGGAACCCCTCTACAGCGCTTCCGCCCAGGGTTATCAGGCTCTTCTCATACAGGCCGTCTGTACCGTATACAGGTACGTCCAGGCCAACCGTAGGCATCTGCTTGGCAATCAATGCTCCCTCTGTGTAGAGACCGGCGATAAACAGGGAGTCAGAACCGGCGTTCTTGGCGCTGGTCAATAGTGAGGTGTAGTCCTTGGTCTGCCCTAATTCATAGCTCCAGCCTCCGGCTACCTTCCCACCCAGCGATGCCATGTCGCTGGTTACTGCGTCCTTGATGCCGCGCCCATAATCGTCGTTCTCATAGATGATGCCCACGTTTTTGTGCCCCTCGTCGAACAGCCACTGAGTGACTATCCCTGACTGGAAGGCATCGGTAACCGATATCCGGAACAGGTATTGGAAGTTCTGCTGGGAAATTACCGGCGATGTTCCTACGTGGATCACGGGCAACTTCGCCTGCTCGAAGATGGGGGCTTCAGAAAGAACGCAGGAGCTGTTGTAGTTGCCCAGGACCGCCGTGATGCTGCTGTCCGCAGTAAACTTGGTAGCAATGTTGGCTGCTTCTTTCGGGTCGGACTTGTCATCTTGGGGAGAGAGTTCGATCTGCTTACCGCTGATGCCGCCAGACGCGTTTATTTCTTTGACTGCCAATTTGGCGCCGTTCAGCATCTGTTGCCCGTCATTGGCGCATGCGCCCGTCAGCGGAGCTACCCAACCGATCTTGATGGTCTGTCCACTGCTCGTGCCGCTATTGCTCTTACCGCTACACCCCGCTAAAACCAGAGTGCTGGACAACATGACTGCCAGGATTACGAAAATCAAGGCCTTGCTCTTCATGTTGATCATGACTTTCTCAGACCCCCTCCTATAATGGTAGTGCTTACGAAGTCTCAAGACTGTGCACCTTCCGGACTCGCTCTTCGATGTGCGTTTCTCGTCTGAGGCATACAGGCTGCAGTCATAACGACCTTTGCAGCGTTTACAGAGCTACCAATAATTAAGTAATCGAGCCCGAAACTCCCGGTATTCACCGGAATTTTTAGAAACCAACTCCGTCTTCCATCCCTTGATCATGGACATCCCTGGTCAAAAATCAGTCTATTCTACATCAGTTTTCCCAACGCGGCCGGCCAACAGCGGTAACCTGGATGCGTGTCTCCAAATACATCTCATCATTACTTCCAAAGACATGACTGACTATCTTATCCTGCTTGACCATAACCTCCGGGTCCGCTGCCCCTGCCCGCAGGGCATTTTGCACCGCCTCCTTTCTGGCTTTCTCCAAGGCATAACTCTCCGCCTCTTCCAGATAGACAAAAGCCTTTCTCTCCCAGGGGGTATGGACCAGGAAGCCGCCCTCTTCCCCAGGTTTGATCAGCACGCGGACACTTTCGATCACCTGGCCGGCAGCCGCCCCCACGGCATTGGCCACTTCGGCATGTGGGGGGATTTCCAGCTTCGCCTGGAACCGCTCGCTTATTGACGGTAGGTATGCCGCAACCGGGGCTCCGATAGCGACGATCCCGTAATCGAGTTTCAGCTTGACGCCAAATCCATCTGTGGTATTGCCTGACAGGAAGCGTTTTAAGAAGATCTGGCTACCGGCATCCTCTGCCAAGTTCAGGCTGTTGCCCTCCCGGTTGATCAGGCTTTGCAGAACGGCCAGGCTGAGATCCTCCTCTATCTGTTTCATCACCAGATCCAAAAACTCTTCCGGCTGCACCTTCATGCGACGTGCCTGCACTCTGGCGCCTTCGACTGCTGCCTCAGTATTCCATGAAGCAAATCGTCCCAGGGCATGTAGCACATCTGTAGGAGTCAAGGATATTCGCCCTATCACCTGCTTTTGTTCCAGCCTTTTCAGCGGCAACAGGTTTGGGTCACAGCCCACCCTCTTAGCCAGGGTAAACACGTTCCGCGCTCCGTCTTTGAGGGCATTGATCACTTGCCGCTCATTTTCATACCATTCAGCATCGTTGTCGGTATCTTTAACAAGCATCCAGCAATCAACGGGTTGACCGTCGATGATCTCCCTGAAGGGGTCGGCCCTATGCAATTCTTCAGTCAGGCTGGGGAATTGCATAGCCATCACGGATAGCGGCCACACCCGTCGCGGCCCCACCCTCAAGCGGCGATCGCCGGATACCTGGAGATAGCTATCCCCTCCCAGGCCGAAGGTGCTTATATCTGCCGCCTCGACCCTAGTTCGCCAGCCTCCTACAGTCGCACCCTCGTCGTTTAGGCGCGGCCGCCCGTTTTCCACAATGGCGATATCGGTAGTAGTCCCACCCATGTCTAGAATAAGTGCCTTTTTTGTTCCTGTTAAAAAAGTGGCGCCGACAATGCTGGCGGCTGGGCCTGACAGAATAGTTTCGATCGGCCTCTCTCGAGCTATGGTTTCGCTCATCAACGATCCGTCGCCCTTCACCACCAACAGTGGAGCCTGAATGTTCTCGGACTTGACTACATCCTTCACCGCTTCCAGCAGTTCGGCGATGATCGGTAAAAGCCGGGCGTTCAGGCATGCAGTGATTGTACGTTCATGAAACCCTAACGCTGTTGTCAGTTGATGGGCACAGACCACTGGCACAGGCCATTCTTTTTGGACTATCGCCCGGGCATCCAGCTCATGCTCAGGATTGCGTATGCTAAGATACCCCGATATGGCCAGGGCATCAACCTTTCCCCGCAGCATCCTGACGGCTTCCGCCAACTCATTATGGTCCAGTGGGGCGAGTGGGTGTCCCTTGATATCGTGGCCGCCCTTTACTGCCACTATTTCCTGTGCCGGAAGGCTGCCGGAGGCTTCGTGCCCAATGAGGATCAGGCCTACATTGCATCCACGCCCCTCTACGATGGCGTTGGTCGCCAGCGTCGTTGACAGGGATATCAGGCTTACATTGCTCAGGTCGCTTTGCCTGAGGCCCTGGATGCATTTACGAATTCCTATGGTCAGGTCTCTCCTGGTGGTAAAAGCCTTGGCCTTGCTTTTGATCTCACCGGTTGACAGATCCATCAATACACCATCGGTATAAGTGCCCCCGGTATCGATACCCAGCGCCAAAGACATAACTGTCACTCCATTTCTTTTGTTAAAACCACGTTTACCCCCGTTGTTCAGCGCTAGTCCAACTATATCTTCATGCGCCTGAATCCTGGTAAGAGCGGGGTCAAGAGCGGAGACCGCTTTTTCTTGACCCCGATACTTACGCAGGTAAAAGGGGGTTTTGGTATGTCCGAGATGGCTGTGATTTTTTAGTTGTTAATTTAGTTGTTAATTCCAAGCCTGACAGTAACTGTCAAGGCTTATTCATACAACCCGTTGCGGTGCGCGACCAAGTACTGGCCGCAAAACGGATCCTTGCCCAATAAAGCCTGGGAGGCGTACACAAACCCCATGATGACTTTATCCAGAGGATCCAGAATATAAGCATCCATACCTACTGTCATGGTTTGAACCATGAACAGCCTGTTCAGCACCTGCCGGTTGGGCAGACCAAAAGAGATGTTGCTCAAACCACAAATCGTATGGACCCCCGGAAACTTGTCATGTATGAAAGAGACAGTCTCCAACACTTCCAGCCCCGCTTCGTTGCTGGTGCTGACGGGCTTTACCAGAGGATCCAGGTAGATGTCATCTTCCGGCACACCCTTAGCCGTCAGGTCGCCCACCAGCCTACGGACAATGCCTTTGCGGTCATCCGCAGTTTCCGGCATCCCGCTGTCATCCATACACAGCGCAACTACTTTGGCCTTGTGCTTTAATACCATAGGCAGGATCGCCTGAAAGCGCTCCTTCTCAGCAGTGATGGAGTTGATCATGGGCTGACCGTTCTTGGCCAGGGCCAATCCAACATCCATCGCCTTGGGATTAGGGGTGTCAATACACAACGGTACCGACACCACTGACTGAACCGTCTCCACTAGCCATTGCATGGTCTCCGGCTCATTATGAACTTTGGTGCCACAATTTATATCCACATAATTCGCCCCAGCCTCAACTTCGTTATTGGCTAATTGCTTCACGTAAGCTGCGTCTTGGGCCTCAACTGCTGCTTTGACAAGCTGGCGGCTGGTGTTGATCAGTTCGCCAACGATTAACATCATTAAATCCTCCGTTTCATCACTACGACCGGATTACGACCTTAGCTTGTTTTCAGCCCGCTCGACGATGGCATGAATCTTCTGTTGCACATCTTTCGGCAACTGCTCAGGCTGGTAGTCCTCGATGATAGAGCGCGTCTTTTCATTAGCGCGTTTTTCCATCGTCTTAGATCCGCTCTCTTTCCAGAGATCATAGCTCTGACGGTCGTTCAGTTCCGAATTGAGGGTTTCGGCGCGGAAATACTTGCCTGTATGGTCTTCCTTCAGGAAATTTCCGCCAGGTCCAACCTTGTCGATTACGTCCAGGGCCAAAGTGTCGTCATTAACCTGGATGCCACGCACCAGCCGGCGCGCCATTCCGATGATGTCGTTGCAAGTCACCAGTAAGTCCAGCGAAGAAGTTGAACCATACTCCACATAACCTACGTCGTGGTTCAGGTTAGGCCCGCTGAGAGCGGTCATGGTGATAGAGAGAGCGGCCTCAACCCCAGCCTGTTCATCCATAATGCAGGAGTCGCTGCAGCCGGCTGTTCCGAACATCGGAAGCTTCAAGTAATGAGCCATGTCCGCCAGGGCGGCCATTAGCAAGTCGAATTCGGGCGAACCGTAGCTGAAGATGGTGGTGGTCATATCCATGATGGTGAAAACGCCGCCCATAATGAAGGGCGCGCCCTCACGAGCTGTCTGGTTGATTACCAGGCCGCTCAATGACTCTGCCAAGCCGTTGGTGATCACGCCTGCCATAGAGGCCGGAACCGTCCCCCCGGCCATTACACAAGGAGTGTAGACAACCGGCAGGCCCTTTTTGGCCGCCAGCACCAGTTTTGTGGCTGCTTCCTCTGCGTGCTGCAACGGGGAGATAGGCTCTGCGTAAAGAGTCATAAAGGGATTGCGCCGCAGTTCTTCCTCGCCGCCGGCGATGATCTCGCACATCTCGATGATGTCGGCATAACCTTTGATATCGTGCGCCGTGATGACAATCGGCTTGCCGGTGTTGAGCACCTCGGCCTCAAACTGGTGACGGTCGGATATCAACAGCGGCACATCCTGTACAATGCCCAGGGACATCACGAAATCCAGGTTGGGAAGGGCATCTATGCACTTGCAGGCCCATGACACCAACTGCTTGGTGCCTCGCTTGCGCTCCTGGGTATAGGGATCAATGAAAAAAGGTGTATCCGAACCAGTCCCAAAGTAGGCATTATAGCCTTCCAATTGCACATCCCGGGACCCTGTCCTGCTGTTGCAAAGAGTGACCCGTTGCGGCGCCGAGCGCAGCGACCTTTCCACTATGGAGGAAGCGATTCGCACACGCGCCCCGTCAACCCAACAGCCGGCTTTTTTCATAATTTCCCGAGCCTCTTCATCGTAAACCATGACCCCTGTTCTTTCCAACACCTCTTCGGCGGCAAGCAGGATCTCATCGCACTGGCTCGGGGAGAGCACTCTGAACATCGTGCTGCTATTAGCAACATAGTTGCTTTTTGTCGGCATCTCTTACCATCCTTTCATGTCATATGTAAAGCCTTTTACCGGTTATGCCAATAGCTTCCGGCAAAGATCGACGGCCGTGGCGGCATCGGGCGCAAAGCCATCAGCGCCAATCTCACTCGAGAAGTCATATGAAATCGGTGCTCCACCAATAATCACTTTGACCCTATCCCTTAATCCCTCTTCCTTGAGCAATTCAATAACGTCCTTCATGACCAACATGGTAGTAGTCAGTAGGGCAGACAGTCCGATTACCTGCGGCTGATACTCCTTAACGGCTGCGACAAACTTATCCGGCGCCAGGTCGATGCCGAGGTTAACCACATCAAAACCGCCGCTTTCCAACATCAATGCCACCAGGTTCTTGCCGATGTCGTGCAGATCGCCCTTCACGGTTCCAATTAGCACTTTACCTGACGAGGGCACTTCCTGTCCCAGCAGCAGTGGTTTTACCATTGCCACGCCGGCGCCCATTGACCGAGCCGCCACCAGCACCTCGGGAACGAACATTTCTCCAGACTTGAATCTTGCCCCGACAACATTCATTCCGGCGATCAGGCCTTCGTTGATGATTGCCAACGGCTCAGCGCCACCGTTGATCGCTGCCTGGGTCAATTCTTTTACTTTGGACTCCTGTCCGGCAATTACAGCCTTTGAAAGATCACTAAAGTTATACATTCGGAATATCCTCCTTCATTAAAAGAAATGTCACGGGTTTACATAGCCTTTAATCTGCCAGCCTTTTATTTCTTAGACTTAAGACTTGCCTCGCGAGCCTCAGCCCGGTCAACCACAGCCTGGATCTGGTCAAGTATCTTCTGGGACAGCGGTTCTGCCCGGTGCTCATTGATGATCTCCTGTGTTTTTTCCTTGACCCTCTGCCCCAGGGTTTTGCTTCCATATAGCTTCCACTCGTCATAGCGTACGCGACTGATTAACGTCGGCCACCAGAACTCGTCGCGGAAGCGTTCGATGGTGTGCTCCTCACCAAGGAAATGTCCGCCAGGGCTGACGTGGTCGATCACGTCTACCGCCAAGGTATCGTCATTGACCTCAATCCCCCGTAGAATCCGCTTCACCATGCCGATAATCTCATCGTCCAAGACAGTCAGTTCCAGGGAACCGGTCACCCCTTTATCCATGAGGTTGCAGTCATGGATCAGGTTGGCGCCGCTTAAGCCCGCCACCAGTATCGAGAAGGCTGCCTCAATAGCCAGCTGGGTGTCGATTACCTTGGAATCGCTGCAGCCGGCTGTGCTGAACATCGGTATGCCCATGTAGCGGGCGACATTGGACAGGCCCGCAGACAACAGGCTCAGTTCAGGCGCCCCGTAAGCCAGGCTGGAGCTGGACATGTCCATGGTAGAGATCGGACCGCCCATGATAAAGGAGCTTCCTTCCCGAACCAACTGACCGGCTACTATCCCGATCAGGGCATCAGCAACAGCGACCACTAGTGAGCCCGCCATGGTAGCCGGCGCAACTCCACCGGAAAAGATGCAGGGTGTGTAGATGCAAGGCAGGTCCTTTTTTGCAGCAAAGAGCGCCTTATCAATGGCCTCGGACGAGTGGCGCAACGGCGGGCTTGATTCTGAATAAAGAATCAGGAAGGGGCGCTTCTGAAGTTCACTCAATCCCCCGACACAAGCAGACGCCATGTCCACGATGTCCTGGTACTGGTTGATCCCAAAACCCCAGTGAATGATCGGCTTGGTGGTATTGGTCACCATGGCCTGGAAAGCGTGGACGTCGGCGAGAGTGGGTGTCACATCCATCGGGGCACCGTTGTCCTCAACGTAATCCATATTGGACAGGGCATCCGAGACTATGGCTGCCCTGGCAGTATCCTGCTTCAGGGGCCGCCTGCGCTCTCCGGTAAAGGGGTCTAAGGTAAAGGTGTTGGCCGATCCCGGTCCGTAATAGACGTTCTGCCCCTCCAAGTACATGCTGCGATTGCCGTTGCGGTCGTACATCGTTATTCGGGATGGGGCGGTGCGAACTGCCCATTCCACCAAATGAGACGGAAAACGGACCCTTGTCCCGTCTACCCGGCAACCTCCCTTGCGATAGATCTCCAGAGCCTCCGGGCTATTGACTTCCGCACCGGTGTGCTGAAGCACCTCCAAGGCTCCTAGAAATATCGACTCGCACTGGTCCTGGCTCAGCACTCTGAATTGAGGCGTGGCACAGGTTTCGAAACTAGCCCTTACGTACTGACTTTTAGGCAAGTAAAGTCCTCCTTTCCTTTCATCCTGCTAACTTCAAATAAGCTTTGATTGAACACCTGGCCTCTGCTTCTTCCCACCGAACACCAACCTAGCTGTAAACTTAAGTCAACCCCTTTTGCCTCCTTAAATGTTGTAATAAAACCATTATTTGGGCAGGACGGGAATATTGCAAAGCCGTAAGGCGTCTTTTGTTTACACCTTATCTATTCTTCAAGTCTGCGCTTATCACTCTGTAATATTGCGTACTCTCCAGCACAATATGACACAATTTGTCGAAACGGGTCGCGACAAGGTTTGCTATTCTGGTGCAACTGCACAAAACAACTCACGTATATCTTGAGAGGACCGGATTATCCAGTAGGTACCGTCATGCATCAACAGGATAGGGCACTCGATCGTGATCATCTGGTAGTACAGCGCCATGATGCAATGTTGCTTCTTCTTAATTACTGTTCCCGGGGATAGGTGCTACCGGAAATCTTCCTCGCTGAATGTCAGGGTCTCTTGGGTAGCCCGTTTATTTAATAGATTTTTCAACATAAAATGCGGGGCGCAATAAAATCAAATGTTTATTTTTACTCTTAAATCAGAATCTAGCAAATAGCGTGCCACTACACCCATTCAGGCTTTCATTTTGAATAAGGGGCAATCAAGTGGCGTCCCTGCAGTGTTTTACTAATATAGTGGGTCGATCGAAGTTCAATTTGTTCAATTTTTAAAGGACATCATCATCTTTTGCATGCAAACTTTTGCACGGCGATGCTCTCGGCTGAGCGCTTGATAAGCTGGCCGAGGTTGACACTACATAATCTTGAAAAAAGCACTAAATATTGTGCGTTAAGAAATTACTAGATTTGTTTCTATTTTTTTCTAAATTATTTAAATTTTTTTAGGTTGACAAACTTCAAAGCCTGTATTAGTATTTTTTCAACTATATATGGATTCGAATGAAGAATACGGAAGAATTGGGGCAGTTGCCGCATACCGAAGGAGCAAGCCTTCACCCACCCAAGGTGTAGGCAAATCTTTCAGGTGAAAGGACCGTATTCGGACGAACTCTGGAAAGTCTGGGGCCCGCTTGGCGGGCGCGGACGCCGAAGGGGCAAGCCTGGCGGTACCATGTCCGGTGGACATGGTACAGGCGAAACTCTCAGGTGGGAGACAGAGGGCACGGGAGTTTATGATCCCGTGCCCTTATGTTTTCTGGTTTTAAAAGTGGTTAGACAAAATCAAATATGGATTCGAATGAAGAATACGGAAGAATTGGGGCAGTTGCCGCATACCGAAGGAGCAAGCCTTCACCCACCCAAGGTGTAGGCAAATCTTTCAGGTGAAAGGACCGTATTCGGACGAACTCTGGAAAGTCTGGGGCCCGCTTGGCGGGCGCGGACGCCGAAGGGGCAAGCCTGGCGGTACCATGTCCGGTGGACATGGTACAGGCGAAACTCTCAGGTGGGAGACAGAGGGCACGGGAGTTTATGATCCCGTGCCCTTATGTTTTGCTAGGAGTGTTATGTTTAATCGCATGCGAGGCTTTGCCGAAAAGGAGGTATTCGGATAGATTGTAGAATGAACGGGTTTCCATAAATAAAATGGGGCGAATCAACTTATTATTGCGACAGAAGAAGGAGGGATGAATATGCAATTGCAGAGGACTCCACTGTATCCAATGCACCTGAAGTATCACGGCAAGCTGATCGATTTTGGCGGCTGGGAACTGCCGGTGGAGTATGAAAGCACGGGAATCATCACCGAGCATCATCACGTCCGCCGGCAGGCAGGATTGTTCGACGTATCGCACATGGGCGAGGTTGACGTCCGGGGAGAACAGGCCGAGGCCTTTGTGCAGAACCTGGTGGTGAATGACATCACATCGCTGGCGGAAGGCCAGATCTGCTATTCACCGATGTGCTACCCGGACGGTGGCTGCGTCGACGACCTGCTGGTCTACAAATATGCCCGGGACCACTTTTTTATCGTGGTAAATGCCGCCAACACGGATAAGGATTTCGCCTGGATGCAGGAGCAAGCTATTCCGGGCGTATCTCTTCAGAATCTCTCCAGCAGCTACGCTGAGCTGGCCCTCCAGGGCCCCGATGCGGAGACGGTGCTGCAGAGGCTCTGTGATGCAGACCTCGGCGCCATCAGGTATTACTGGTTCCATTACCAGGTGCAGATTGCTGGAATCGAATGCATCGTATCCCGCACCGGTTACACGGGGGAAGATGGCTTTGAGCTGTTCACAGACCCTGAGTGGGCCTGCTCCCTCTGGGAGGCGATCCTGGATGCCGGGAGGGGCCGTGTTTTGCCAATCGGGCTGGGAGCCCGGGATTCTCTGAGGTTTGAAGCCAGGCTTCCACTCTATGGCCATGAAATCGACAGGAAGATCACGCCCCTCGAAGCCCGTCTGGACCGGTTCGTCAAGCTGGACAAGCCGTCATTCATCGGCCGGGAGGCCCTGGCAGGACAGTATCAGTCGGGGCCGCAGCGTTTACTGGTGGAGTTTGAGATGGTGGACCGGGGGATCCCCAGGGCTCACTATGAAATACAGAAAGACGGGCAGGCTATCGGATGGGTGACCAGCGGCGGATACGCCCCGACCCTGAATAAGAATATCGGTCTGGGGCTGGTCGGGCATGAATTCGCCGCCTCCGGTGAGCAGTTCGACGTGATTATCCGCCACAAGCCCGTCAGGGCAAAGGTTGGAGAGAGCATTTTTTACAAGCGCCAAAAAAATAGCTAGAGGAGTGAAAGAGATGGAAATCAAGGACGGCCTGTATTATTCAGAGGATCATGAGTGGGTCAGGGTAGAGGGAGATAAGGCCTACATCGGATTGACCGATTTTGCCCAGGAGCACCTGGGGGACATCGTTTTCGTAGAGGCCCCCGACCTGGATGGCCAGTTCGAGGCTGGCGCAGTCATCGGCGCTATTGAATCTGTCAAGGCGGTATCGGATATGCATACACCGGTCTCCGGAAAAGTGCTTGCAGCGAACGAGATCCTGGATGATTCCCCGGATCTGCTGAACAAGGATCCTTACGGGCAGCACATAGCGGTTCTGGAGATGGCCGACCGGGCCGATCTGGACAAACTGATGAGCAGCGCCGATTATGCCGCCTTCTGCGACAAGGAAGCGGAGTAGGCGAGAGGAGGAAGAGTCATGGGATACGTGCCCAATCCTTCCCGGGTCGTCCGGGAGATGTTGGAGTTTATGGGGTTACAGGGCAGGGACGATCTCTTCGCCGATATACCCACCGGATTGAAGCTTAACAGGGACCTGAACCTGGAGGCGCCCCGCTCCGAACAGGAGTTGCGCCAGGAACTGGGGCGGCTCGCCGCCAGAAACACCACCGTGGACGATCGGCCGTGTTTTCTGGGCGCCGGCGCCTACGACCACTACATTCCCGCCGTGGTGGAGCAGATGCTGCTGCGTTCGGAGTTTTACACCGCCTACACGCCTTACCAACCGGAAATCAGCCAGGGCATCCTGCAAGCGATCTTTGAATACCAGACCATGATCTGCAACCTGACGGCGATGGCCGTCGCCAACGCCTCTATGTACGATGGGGGCAGCGCCCTGGCGGAGGCCTGCTCGCTGGCCTGCGATGTCACGCGCCGCAGCAGAGTGCTGGTACCGGATACTGTCAACCCTAGCTACCTGGAGGTCGCCCGGACCTATGCCGCTGGGGGCAAGATGGATGTCGTCGTCGTACCGGGAAAAGATGGGATTGCCGACTCTGCCGCTATCGCCTCGCTGATCGACGATCAGACGGCGGCAGTGGTTGTGCAGAACCCCAACTTCTATGGCAACCTGGAGACCGGCCTCCCGGCGATCGAAAGGGCCATTCACAGCCGGAAGGGCCTCCTGGTCATGGCGGTCGATCCGATCTCGCTGGGTCTCTTGAAACCCCCGGGGTCCTGGGGAGCGGATATTGCCGTCGGAGAAGGGCAGTCCCTGGGCAATCCGCTCAACTTCGGCGGC
Organism: Peptococcaceae bacterium; assembly: GCA_023249405.1. Taxonomy (GTDB): domain Bacteria; phylum Bacillota; class DSM-12270; order Thermacetogeniales; family Thermacetogeniaceae; genus Palsa-1188. The sequence goes on from JAHFCR010000023.1 coordinate 28,240, forward strand.
CCCTACCTCGGCTTCTTCGCCGCCTCCGAGAAACTGATGCGCAAGGTACCTGGACGGTTAGTCGGCCAGACCGTGGACCTGGACGGCCGGCGGGCCTTTGTGCTCACCCTGCAGGCCAGAGAGCAGCATATCCGGCGGGAGAAAGCCAGCTCCAACATCTGCTCCAACGAGGCCCTCTGCGCCCTGGCCGCCGCCATCTACCTGTCTGTGGTCGGCCGGGATGGATTGAAGGAGATCGCTGCCCGCTGCCACCAGTTGGCTTGCTACGCCAAGAATGAGTTGCAGAGAGCGGGCCTCAACCTGAAATACCCACAGCCCTTCTTCAGGGAGTTTGCGGTGGCGATCGGGGATCCCACCGCCGCCAACCGTGCTCTTTTAGACCAGGGGATCATCGGGGGCTACGAATTGGACGGTGGCTTGCTGCTGGCCTTTACCGAAAAGCGCAGCCGTGCGGAGATCGACCGGCTCGTCTCTGTGTTGGGAGGAATCGACAATGAGTAAACTGATCTTTGAAAAGAGCGTACCGGGCGCCCGGGCCTTCGCGCTGCCTTCATGCAACGTTCCCGAACCGGGCGAACTGCCGGACTCCTTCCTGCGCCAGGAGGACGCCCTGCTGCCGGAAGTCAGCGAGGTGGAGGTGGTACGCCACTACACCGAACTGTCACAGAGGTCCTACGGGGTCGACAACGGCTTTTACCCCCTGGGATCCTGCACCATGAAGTACAACCCCAAGATCGACGAGTGGGCGGCCCGCCTGCCAGGCTTTGCGAATATTCATCCTTACCAGGTTGAGGAAACGGTGCAGGGAGCCCTGGAGCTAATGTTTGACCTGGAGGAGATGCTCCGCGAGATCACCGGCATGGACCGCTTCACTCTCCAGCCCGCCGCCGGGGCGCACGGCGAGATGACCGGGGTGATGATCATCAAGGCCTACCATAATCACCGCCAGGATCTGCACCGCACCAAAATGATCGTGCCGGACTCCGCCCATGGCACCAATCCGGCCACCGCCCACATGGCTGGCTTTGAAGTGATCGAGGTCAAGTCCAACGAGCGGGGACTGGTGGACATCGACGACTTGCGTTCACTGATGAGCGATCAAGTCGCCGGCCTGATGCTGACCAACCCCAATACCCTGGGGCTGTTCGAAGAGGAGATCCAGGGGATCGCCGAGGTGGTGCATGCTGCCGGCGGGCTCCTCTACTACGATGGCGCCAACGCCAATGCCATTATGGGGGTGGCGCGGCCCGGAGATATGGGCTTCGATGTCTGCCATCTGAACCTGCACAAGACCTTCGGCACGCCCCATGGCGGAGGTGGGCCGGGGTCCGGCCCCATCGGGGTGAAGGCCTTTCTGGCCGACTTCCTCCCGGTACCCGTCGTCGTCAAAAGGGATGGCCGGTTTGCCCTCGACTACGATCTCCCCCTGTCCATCGGCAAGGTGCAATCCTTCTATGGCAACTTCGGGGTGATGGTCAAGGCCTACGCCTACATCAAGGCTCTCGGAGCCTCGGGGATCCTGGAGGCCTGCGAGAACGCCGTGCTGAACGCCAACTACATCCGCACCAGGCTCCGCGGCCACTACGACATCCCCTACGACCGGCTGTGCAAGCACGAGTTCGTGGCCTCGGCCACGAAACAGAAGAAGGAGCACGGCGTGAGCGCCCTCGACGTGGCCAAGTCGCTGATCGACTACGGCTATCACCCGCCGACGATCTACTTCCCGCTGATCGCGGAGGAGGCGATGATGATCGAACCGACCGAGACGGAGACCAGGGAGCGCCTGGACGATTTTGTCGAGGCCATGCTGGCCATCGCCAGGGATGCCGTGGAGCATCCGGAGCAAGTGAAGGATGCCCCCCGGAAGGCGGTCATCCGCCGGGTGGACGAGACGGGAGCGGCGCGCAATCCGGTCCTGAAATGGACGCCCTGAGGCGCAAAGCTATGTAGGAGGAAGAACTCAACTGGGCCTAAACTTCAGCGGGAGATTGCTTTCCCCCACTGAGCTTAGAGCCAATTAATACAGTGGTGTAGCCGCTCTTACCTGCGCATCGAGGCCTTTGGCCTCGCCTGAAAGTAATGAGGCGTACGGGAGCCAAGACGGAGTCTTGAGCCAGCGCTCCTCCACATCCAGGCGCTAGCGCCTGGATGTGGAGGACAAAGCGGGGCATTAGAGTGGGCAGTCGTCTGTGATAAAACGACACCGTAAAGATGCGGCCGGCAACTGCCATCATGCTGCCACCGCTGGTACTGTTTAGATGAAATGGAAGATCGTCGGTGATACCATCGCTAAAGGAGGGGCCGGGAATGAATGACCTAGCCGTGATTGGAGGAGGCCCAGGAGGGTATATTGCAGCAATACGTGCTCGCCAGTTGGGGATGAAAGTCTGTCTGGTAGAGAAGGATGCACTGGGGGGAACCTGCCTCAACCGGGGCTGCATTCCGACCAAGGCCTATTACCAGAACGCGGTAGTGCTGAAAACTCTGGCCCGGTTGTCCGAATACAGCGTCAAGGCGGACAACATCAGCTTCGATTTGGCTGGCGCCCATGAGAGAAAGGATAGGGTTGTGGTTGGGCTGGCTACCGGGATCAGAGATCTGCTCAAGGCATACCGGGTAGAGGTTGTTCAAGGCGAGGCTTCTATTGCCGCGCCGGGACTGCTCAATGTCTCGGGCCAGGAGATCAAAACCAAGGGAATCCTTGTTGCCACCGGGTCGGAGCCATCCCTGCCAGCGATTCCTGGAACGGATGTGCCTGGGGTAATCACCAGCGACGATATGTTGGAATTGACCGCACCGCCGAAGCGCCTGGTGATCATCGGTGGCGGTGTTATTGGGATAGAGTTTGCCTGCATCTTCAATACCTTTGGGAGTAAGGTCACGGTGATCGAGTACCAGCCCGATCTTTTGGGCAATTTGGACAAAGAGATCGCGAGGAGAATGGGATTGTTTCTCAGAAAGCAGAAGATCGAGGTTCAGACGCAGACTAGTGTGGAACGTATCGAAAAACAGGGAGATACACTGCGTGTGACTGCTCGGGATAAAAGGGACAGTCTGGCCTATGAAGCGGAAATTGTGCTTCTAGCAACCGGACGCAAACCTTATACCCAAGGGCTGGGACTCGAGAACTTAGGAGTTGCCTTCGATAGAGGTTTTGTTAAGGTCGACGCCAATTATGAGACGAACGTGCCGGGGATATTCGCCATCGGAGATGCCATCCGTGGGCCGATGCTGGCGCACGTTGCTTCCGAAGAAGGCATAGTGACCGTGGAGAGGATGACAGGAAGGGACAACGCTGTCCAGTACGATGCTGTCCCTTCCTGTGTTTTTTCATTTCCGGAGATAGCTACCGTGGGATTGAGCCAAGAAGAGGCCCAGATCCGGGGGATGGTGTTCAAAACCGGCAAGTTCCCGTTCGCAGCCAATGGCAAGGCAGTGGCCATGGGCGAAACTGACGGTCTGGTGAAGGTGATCGCTGATGACCAGGACCAGATTGTCGGAGTCCACATCATCGGCCCCCACGCCAGCGATCTGGTCCAGGAGGGCAGTGTTATCGTAAGGAACCACCTGGCGATCTCCGACGTAGCCAATACCATTCACCCGCATCCGACCCTGGGGGAGGCCCTCCTGGAAGCGGCGCTGGATGCCGGCGGGCAGGCGCTCCACTTACAACCGAGGCGCTAATCCAAATGCCCAAGAAAGAGGGCAATTACATGCTCAAAATCATCAATAGGTCTACTAACCCGTATTTCAACCTAGCCTTGGAAGAGTACCTCTTGAAAAACGTTGACGCCGACATCTTCATGCTCTGGCAAAACCGGCCAGCCGTGATCGTCGGCCATAATCAGAACACCTGGGATGAGATCGATGTGGACTTCGTGAAAGAGCAAAAAGTAGCAGTAGTCCGTAGGCTTACCGGTTGGGGTGCTGTATACCACGACCGGGGCAACCTGAATTTTACTTTTATTTCCAGGCACCGGAGAAGATCGGGTTTAGACTTTGCAGGTTTTGCCTCACCAATTGTCGAAACATTGCACAAGCTGGGCCTGAGGGCTGAGTTTGGTGGCCGGAACGACATCGCCCTGGAGGGCAGGAAGGTATCGGGCAACGCTCAGTACCTCTTTCAGGGCGGAATCTTACACCATGGCACACTCCTGTTTGACACGGATCTGCATCACATGGTTCAGGCGCGACTTTTTCGGGACAGAGGAGATATCCAGCCTGGAAAATGCCTTGTGTGGCATCCTCTACCAGGAGGACGAAATAAAAAAAGCACTGGAGAAAGTGGACCTGCCAGTTTACATTTACGGCATGGAACGGGATGCGCTGGTTAACGTGCTCGTTGGCTGACCTGGTGAGCTATTGATATAACAGCGTTGAAGAGGAGAGACCGATGGATCTGCGGCATGTTTAGGCAATACTCACTGTATCGATAATCCCAGAGCATCTCTTCGACAGATGTTCCTTTCTGCTGATCAATTTGGGAGCGACCGTAGTAGGCGCAGGCCAGATCCAGGCCTTGCCTCAGGAACAAGGGATTGTCTTGCATTGCATGCCATCTTCTACAGGTTAACATTGAAAGGGGAGTAACCATGATAGCTCATGAAAAGTGCCTCTGCCAAAATGTGAATGTAATGGAAGACATCGTCGACATGCGTTTGATGGAGCGCATTCTAGGGACATTCAGCAAAGCTACCGGCCTGAGGGTTTATATTGTCGATAAAGAAGGTAAATTAATTGTCAAGCCGATCGATTCGGTGGGAATGAGCAATTTCTGCCAACAAGTACGGCAGGTTGGCAGCCAGCGCTGTAAGCGCTGCTATGCCCGGGCGGGAAATGAAGCGGCCAAGTACGGCGAACCCTATATATTCCGATGCCATGCCGGTCTAGTGGTATGGGCTGCTCCGTTGATGGTTGAAGGTGAGAATGTAGCCACTATCATTTGCGGCCAAGTGCTGATGTGGGAGCCGGAGGACTTTTTCTGGGAAGAGATCGAGCAATATACCAGATCGCTGGAGCTTGATTCCCGAAGCTTGATGGATACAGCCAAGGAGTTACTGGTCATTTCGGCTGACCGGGTCCAGGCAGTAGCGGAGATGCTCTTCGAAACCACCAATCACATCCTGCTAACGGGAATGGCCAGCTTACACCAGCTACAGGAAGTTGCTGCCCATCAGGCGCTCATTAATGAGGAAATGCAGAAGGGGAAACTGATGGAGCAGTCCATGCAGCGGTTAAATGCCAGTTCCAGCTTGATGAATTTACTGAAAAAAGAACAGGAACTTAGTGTAAAAGTGCGCCAGGGTGACCGTCACGCAGCTCATCAAGCGTTGGACAATATTTTGGCTGACCTGCTGCAGAAGTATCCTGGTAACACTGGCGAGGTAAAGGTAAGAATCATCGAGCTGTTGGTAATCCTGTCGCGGGCCACCATCGAGGGGGGAGCGAATCCTCAAGCGCTATTGGCCCTTAATTGCCGTTACATTGAAGAGATCAATATGGTACAGTCGCTTGGAGATGTATGCATGTGGATAAAAAAGGCGTTGGGCGTTTTTCTTGACAGTATAGACGATGCCCGGTGTGTCAAGAATCTGCAAATAGTTCAGAGCGCCGTCGATTATATCAGGACTCACTACCAGGAACGTTTAACCCTGGATGAGATCGCCCAACAAGTTTATGTCAGCCCATCCTATCTGTCCCGCCTGTTCAAGAAAGGGATCGGATGCACCGTCATCGAACTGCTGAACAAAGCGCGAATTGAAGAAGCCAAAAAAGTGTTTCACGACCCAAAGTACACCGTGAGGCAGGTTGCAGCGGAAATTGGCTTCGATGATGCCAATTATTTCAGCAAGGTCTTTCGTCGCCTGGAAGGGATTACTCCCAGTGAATACAAGCAGAAGGCAATTTAGGAGGTTTGGGCTATGCCGATTCTTCAGAACCTGAGAGAGGCTGTGATCAAAGGACAGGCTTCACAGGTAAAGATCTTGGCCGAAGCCGCCCTGGATGAGGGTTTATCCCCCCAAGATATACTGGACCAGGGCCTGATTGCTGGCATGAAGCTTATTAGCGATAGATTCAGGAACAACGGCATATACGTTCCCGATATTCTGATCGCCTCCCGGGCAGTGCATGCTGGGATGCATGTGCTGAAACCCTATTTGATCCAGTGCGGAGTCAAACTGCCGGACCGGGTGATCATCGGTACTGTAGCCGGGGATCTGCACGACATCGGCAAGGACTTGGTGGTCATGATGCTGCGCGGCAAGGGCCTGGACGTGATCGACCTGGGGATCGATGTTGAACCTGAGGAATTCGTCCAGGCCGCCACCGTTCATCACCCTAAACTGTTGGCCATGTCCGCCTTGCTGACCACAACCATGCCGGTAATGGCAGCAACGGTGCAGTCCTTGTGTCTAAAAGGTTTGCGCCAGCAGGTGAAGGTGATGATCGGTGGTGGGCCGATCACGCCAGAGTACTCCAGGACGATCAAAGCAGATGGTTATGCCCCGGACTTTCGCCTGGCAGCAAAAGAGGCCATGCGTTTGTTGGGTTATCCTGCTGCTGGATGAACAGCAGATCCAGATCCGCCATCGATCTTTCATTATGAACAGTTTTGATGAGTTGGAGGAATGAGTTTTGGCTGAAAAAACGGCGCTTTTAATTTGTGAGGCATTAACGGATGAGATTGCCGGGAGAACGCCCCCCCACGTAGAGGTACATGCTATAGAAATGGGCCTGCATGATTACCCCAAAAAATTAAACCAGGAATTGCAAAATGCCATCAACAAGCTGGAGCAAGACGACCGCTACGAAATCATCTTGCTGGGATTCGGGCTGTGTTCCGAAGGAGTCGTCGGCTTACAGGCAAGCCGGGCGAAGCTGGTGGTGCCAAGAACGGATGACTGCATCGCCATCTTATTAGGATCAATGAAAGCTTACCGGGAGCAATTTCAGAAAGCTCCGGGGACCTACTATTATACCAAGAAAAATATAGACAAGGCTTGGGGACCGCTGGCGATGTTTCTGGGCCAGCATGAGTGGACGAAAAAGTATGACAGTGAGACTGCCCAGTGGGTTGCGCGAGAAATGATCAAAAATTATACGAGGATTGCCTTCATCAATACTAGTATGCTAGATTTAGGCGCATACGAAGAGCATGCGCGCAGGGCAGCGGGCGTCTTCGGGCTGCAGTACGAGTTACTGTCGGGTACGACGTCGTTGCTGGAGTCGCTGTTGCATGGACCCTGGGATGAGCGGTTTGTTGTGGCCGAAGCAGGGCAGAGAATCTCCAGAAGCATGTTTTAACCGGCATGCCTCCATTCTCCGAGCGCAGTGGCCCCTATTCTTCTACAGCCATCACTTCATATGATGTAGATTGAATCCCTCTCAAGAAGTCGCGAGATTTCTAATTCATCATCTCCGGCCTTTGAGCGCAAACCGTTGCGGCATCTCTTTTCAGAGATGCCGCTTGCTGAACTTTGATGCTCTCTTTGCAGAATCCCTGCATGACTTCATTTGACCTTACCGCAACCGGCCTTCTTCCGGCCCCGGCAACCCTTGCTTTTCTTTTTTCTAGCTGTTATTCTTCCATGTCGAGGTAGACTCGCTGCGGCATGCCTTTGACAGCAATCCGCTGTCGGCGATTTTTTTCATAAGTTAGGAGTTGACACTGTAATAGTAGGAACCTGCTTTGGTATACCCTATAAAAAAACACGCCATCGTAATCATGTTTTTAACCACTTTGTCTAACACCGGCAGCAGTCCAGAGAAGGACATCCAGCCCTGCAACGAATTTAAATTAACGTCTCTAAAACCTTTCAGCGCCGCCCCGGTCATTTAACATCGTTCAATAGCAAGTGATGCAACGCATACGGCGGGGCGCTATAATAATCATGGCGAGCGACGTATCGCAGTTTTCGCAGTACTGCAATGGCTCCACAACACGAACAGGAGTGATTGGATTGCGCACCGGCAGCGTCGACCTTCCCCTGCACTCCGGGCAGTGCCCTCCCTGGTTGTTCGAGCGGATGACCAGGCTTGGACGGGCGATCCTGTTCCTGCTGGTCCGGGAACAGGGGCGTGCCGCTGTTCTGGCCAAGTTGGCCGATCCCTTCTGGTTTCAGGCCCTGGGCTGCCTGCTGGGCTTCGACTGGCATTCTTCCGGCCTGACCACCACGGTCTGCGGCGCTCTCAAGGAGGGCCTGCGGGGTTATGAGGGGGAGTTGGGCCTGTTTATTGCCGGGGGCAAGGGTAAGACATCCCTGAAGACACCCCAGGACATCATCAACTATGCAGACAAGTACGCCCTGCCCAGCAGCACGGATAAGCTGATCTACGCCAGCAGGATGAGCGCCAAGGTAGACAATACCGCCGTCCAGGACGGCTACCAGCTCTACCACCACACCTTCATCTTCACCGCCAAGGGTGACTGGGCGGTGGTCCAGCAGGGGATGAACACCGACAGCAAGCGCGCCCGCCGCTATCACTGGCTCGGGAACAGGGTGTCCGACTTCGTGAACGAGCCCCACGCCGCCATCTGCTGCGACCGTAAGGAGAAGGATGTGCTGAATCTGGTAGCCAGGTCCAGCGCCGCCACCCGCGGCACCATCGCCTCTTTGAGCGCCCTGACCCCGGAGGCGGTCACCCGGGAGTACACCCAACTGGTGCTGCCGTCCCGCCACTCCCTGTACGAGGAGCACCTGAAACCGGCCAGCCTGCAGCGCGTTCTCTTGCAGACCTACGAACGGCATCCTGCGGACTTCGAAAGCCTGCTGTCGATCAGGGGGGTCGGCCCCAAGACGGTGCGGGCGCTATCGCTGCTGGCCGAGCTGGCTTACGGGGAGCGCCCCAGCTACACCGACCCGGCCAAGTTCAGCTTCGCCCACGGCGGCAAGGACGGCTACCCCTACCCGGTAAACCGCCCCGGCTATGATCAGACCATCGATATCCTGGAGCAGGCGATCAAGGAGGCCAAGCTGGGCCGGGAGGAAAAGCTGCAGGCCCTGCGCCGCCTCCAGCGCCTGTTCACCCCCTGACGAAACGCGGGGACGGTTCCCGCGCTCACGTCCCCTCCCTGCGAATATGCATTCCCGCACGCACAAAAGGCGTGAAGCAGGAAACTGGATGGTTTCCGCTTCACGCCTCGTTTTTCTAGAGCAAGCAGCCCTGTAAGCCGGGTTCTGTTCCCTCTCTCGAGGGCGATGATCATTTCTCTCGAACCTCAGTTGCCTGAGGCCTCTAGCAACCTACCCGGAGGCGGAGCGGGCCGCTCCATAGCCTCTCTATTCGGTCTTGCTCCAGGTGGGGTTTACCTAGCCGGCCAGTCACCTGACCGCTGGTGCGCTCTTACCGCACCGTTCCATCCTTACCGCTCGCTCATCGCGCTCGGCGGTCTACATTTCTGTGGCACTTGCCTTAGGGTTGCCCCCACTGGGTGTTACCCAGCACCCTGCCCTATGGAGCCCGGACTTTCCTCACGTACCGCCTTTCGGCGTTGGCACGCGCGATCATCCAGACTGCTTGCTCTCTTTTATTAAAGTAGACTCATTATAACACCATCAAGGCCTAATCACAAATCGCCCCCGCTCCCAGGCAGTCCCCGTCAGCAGATCGTACATATTCTTCAAGGGCGTGACATAAGATCCATACTGTAGTTTTTTGAGGAGAGTGGGAGTATGGAGTATTCAGGTGCTATCGACTATGCCCCGCTGTCATTGGAGTTGCGCCACTATCTAGCACGGCGGCAAGCTACCTATGGGATTTACTGCCGGGAGTTGAATACGGGTCAGAGCTTCGGCATCAATGAGGATGCCCTGTTCGTTCAGGCAAGCTGCCTGAAGATAGCTTACGTTCTCTATCTTTACGAACAGATAGCCACCGGAGAATGCATGCTAGAGTATCGGCTAAGCTATCGAAAAAGCGAAGACTTTAGCGACGGCTCGGGCTACCTGCAGTACATGGCGGAGGATGGCGACCGCTTCACCCTGCGGGCCCTGGCCTCCGCGGCGATCACCCTGTCGGACAATATCGCCTACCGGATGATCAAGCGCTTTCTCGGACCGGAAAAGGTCCTGCGCCACATGCAACTGCTGGGGGCAGTTCATCCCCGGCCCAACGGTGAACACTATACAACTCCCCGGGACATGGGTTGTTACCTCCGGGGGATCCTGGATTTTGCCGCCCGGGAACCGGAACTGGGCTCCAGGATGCTGGAGGACATGACTCACCCGGTCTGGCACAACGGTCTGCCGCGCCTGCTGCCGGACTCGGTCCGGGTGGCCCACAAGGAGGGCGACCTGGAGGGAACGGCCAACGATGTCGGCATCATCTTCCTTCCGGGCCACCCCTATTTGTTGACGATACTATCCAAGGAACAACCGGACATCAAAACCGGATTCCGGGAGATCGCCCTGCTTTCAAAGATTATTTACGACTACCATAAAGGAAACTTGTGTCAGGCGGGAAACACTACCCACGCTTAATTGAGCGCATTGCTCAGAGGCTTTACAGAACTGTGGTGATCCCCCTGTAGATCAGCCCGCGCATGCTGTCCACCGTTACGGTACCGCCCTCGCGCAGGATCTCGGTAGCGCCCCCCACGCCAACGACCACCGGTATGCCCAGATTGATGCCGACGACCGCAGCGTGTGAGGTCAGGCCGCCCTCCTCGGTGATAATGGCGCCCGCCTTCTGCATGCCGGGAATAAAATCACGGTCGGTGTTGATGGCCACCATAATGTCACCGTTGCTCATCTTGGACTTGGCATCCTCCGGTTTCTTACAGATACGCACCTTGCCCACTACTGCCCTGTTGCCGATGCCCGACCCCCGGGCCAGAACCTCTCCCACGATATGCACCTTCAGCAAATTTGTCAATCCGGACACGCCAACCGGCACCCCGGCTGTGATCACGATCAGGTCGCCGCATTTGATCAGCCCCTTGGCCAGGCTGATGTCTACCGCTTCCTTGATCATCTGGTCGGTATTATTGATCATCGGGGCCAGGAGCGGCTGAGCTCCCCAGACCAGACACAGCTTGCGGAGTACCAGTTCGCTGGGGGTGACCGCCACAATCGGCGCCTTTGGCCTGTACTTGGAGACGTTGCGGGCCGTGAATCCTGACTTGGTTGAGGTGATGATGGCCGCCGATCCCAGGTCCTGGGCTGTCGTACAGGTGGCATAGCTGATAGCATCGGTGATGGTGGGGCCGGCTGAAGCTGCCCTCTGCTGCAGCAGTTCGGCGTAGTTGAGCGACTCCTCGGTGCGTACAGCGATCCTGGCCATGACCCTGACCGCCTCCACCGGATACTTGCCGGCTGCGGTCTCCCCCGAGAGCATCACCGCATCAGTGCCGTCCAGGATGGCGTTGGCTACATCGCTGGCCTCGGCCCGGGTCGGCCGCGGGTTGTGGATCATCGACTCCAGCATCTGGGTGGCCGTGACCACCGGTTTTCCGGCGTGGTTGCACTTGCTGATGATCAGCTTCTGCATCAGAGGAACTTCTTCGGGAGAGACCTCCACTCCCAGATCCCCCCGGGCAACCATCACCCCGTCGGCTACCTTGATAATCTCATCAAGGTTATTGAAGCCCTCTTTGCTTTCAATCTTAGCAATGATATGGATATCCGCGTCTCTGGCCTCCAGCAGGCGCCTGATCGCGATCACGTCTGCAGCCTGGCGCACGAATGAAGCGGCGATAAAATCGAACCGATTGTCGATCCCGAAATTGATATCGGCGATATCCTTGTCAGTCACTACCGGAAGGTCCAGATGGACACCGGGCAGGTTGACCCCCTTCTGATCGGTCAACTCACCGCCGAATAACACCTCGCAGAGAACATCCGGGGCATGCGACTCCAACACTTTGAGCCCGATATTGCCGTCCGCCAGGAGAATGGTGCTGCCCGGCAGCGCCGCCTGAGGCAGGCCCTTATAGGTGACGGAAATCCTATTCTCATCCCCCACGATCTCCTCAGTGGTCAGGGTGACCCGGGCGCCATCCTGCAGATTGGCCTTGCCCCCCCGGAGCATACCGATGCGAATCTCCGGCCCCTTGGTATCCAGCATGACGGCCAGGGTTTTATCCAGCTCCGCCGCCGCATGCCGCAGGGTGGCCAGGCGGGCAGCGTGCTCCTCATGAGTGCCGTGGGAAAAGTTCAGGCGCGCCACATCCATGCCGGCCATGAGCAACCCCTTGACGATCTCTGGAGAACCGCTGGCCGGCCCAATGGTGCAGACGATCTTGGTCTTTCTCATCAAGCTCCTCCT
>JAHFCR010000024.1:0-28741 GCA_023249405.1 Peptococcaceae bacterium
CCAGATCAACGCGATATGACAAATAGCCGAGAGATCTAAATTAAAACCCCGGGAAATAGAATCCCCGAGGCTCATGTTCAGAACTTTATTCCCTCTCTACAACCACACCACTACACTACTACAACTTATAATTCTACCCCTATTCCACCGTCACGCTCTTGGCCAGGTTCCTCGGCTTATCTATATCGCAGCCGCGGGCGGCGGCCATGTAGTAGGCAAAGAGTTGCAGGGGGACCACGGAGAGCAGCGGGGCCACGAAGGACGGGGCTTCGGGCAGGGTGATCACGTGGTCGCAGGTCTCTTCGGCCAGGGCGCACTGGCCCAGGCAGAGGCCGATCACCGTGCCCTCCCGGGCCTTGACCTCCTTGACGTTGCTCATCAGCTTCTCCAGCAGTTCATCCTGGGTGGCCAGGGCGACCACCGGCACGCCCTCTTCGATCAGGGCCAGGGTGCCGTGCTTCAGCTCGCCGGCGGCGTAGGCCTCGGCGTGGATGTAGGAGATCTCCTTGAGCTTGAGGGCGCCCTCCAGGGCCACGGCGTAGTCCAGGCCGCGCCCCAGGAAGAAGACGTCCTGCGATTGGCAGTACTGCTTCGCCAGCTTCTCGTACTGCTCCTTCTGCTTGAGGATCTGCTCGATCTGCTCAGGCACCTGTTTGAGGGCGGCCACGATGGCCGCCGTCTGCTCCTGTGTGATGGCGCCACGCACCTTGGCGAACTGCAGCGCCAGCAGGTACATCACCAGCACCTGGGTGGTGTAGGCCTTGGTGGAGGCCACGGCGATCTCCGGCCCCGCCCAGGTGTAGATCACGTCGTCCGCCTCCCGGGCGACCGAGCTACCGACCACGTTGGTCACCGCCAGCACGTGGCAGCCGCGCTGCTTGGCCTCCCGCAGGGCGGCCATGGTGTCCGCCGTCTCCCCGGACTGGCTGATGATCACCACCAGGGTCTGGGGGTCGAGCAGCGGGTCGCGGTAGCGAAACTCCGAGGCCAGGTCGATCTCCACCGGGAGGCGGGCCACCTTCTCCAGCACATACTTGCCGACCATGCCGGCGTGATAGGCGGTGCCGCAGGCCACGATCATCACCTTGTTGAAATTGCGGATCTGTTCGGGGGTGAGGCTGATCTCGTCGAGATGGATGTCATCCCCCCCGGCGGTCAGCCGGCTGCCCAGGGTATCCATCAGGGCCTTGGGCTGCTCGCAGATCTCCTTCAGCATGAAGTGCGGGTAGCCGCCCCGCTCCGCCGCCTGGGCGTCCCAGTTGACGTGGAAGATCTCCTTGTGCACCGGGCGGTCCTGGAAGTCGAAGATGTTGATGCCGTCAGGGGTCAGCTCCACGATCTCCCCGGCGTTCAGGAGATAGATATTGCGGGTGTAGGGAAGCAGCGCCGGGATGTCCGAGGCCACGAAGTACTCCCCGTCGCCGATCCCCGCCACCAGCGGGTTGTCCTTGCGGGCGGCCACGATCCGGTCGGGGTGATGCTCACTCAGCAGCACCACGGTGTAGGAGCCGCGCACCTGTACAAGGGCATCCCGCAGGGCCAGGCGCAGGCTGCCGTGGTAGGCCTCCTCCACCAGGTGCGCCAGCACCTCGGTGTCGGTCTCCGAGGCAAACTTGTGGCCATTGGCCAGCAGGCGCTCCCGCAGCTCGGCGAAGTTTTCGATGATCCCGTTGTGCACCACGGCGAATTTATGAGTGCAATCGAAGTGGGGGTGGGCGTTGCGGTCGGAGGGACGTCCGTGGGTCGCCCAGCGGGTGTGGCCGATCCCGATCTGGGTCTGCCACTGCTGGGTGCCAAGATAGTCGTCCAGGACGGCGATCCGTCCCTGTTTCTTCTGCACCTCGAGGGTGCCGTTGTTCAGGTAGGCCACTCCCGCGGAGTCATACCCGCGATACTCCAGTGTCTTCAAGCCAGTCATCAATACCGAAACCGCGTCCTGATTACCAAGGTAGCCGACGATACCGCACATGCTACAGTTTCTCCTCCTTGGCTGCTGCGCGCGGCGCGGCTCCGCTCCCAACCAGGCGCCTCTTTGTCCCGGAGATTGCTCTCCGGATTTGAAGGCGTCCTCACGGTGGTGGGCCACCGAGGGGCATCCGCCGAAAACTTCGATTAACCCCTTCCTCGTCAACCAGCCTGCCTGAGTGACAGGGCCGGTTCGGGCGCTATCGGATAAACTAACGGAGTCTGCACAGGGACCTGGTCCCGGCACAGTCAGCTCTGATTTTGGTCCGGCCTCTCCAGCCGGATCGTTTTTGTATCTGTTCTATTATATTCCATTATGGAGCCGATGAGCAATTTATTTCAACTGGGCTCTGACCACCTCCGACAGTTCCGATACCACATCCAGCAGTTCCTCTTCCCGGGGGCCCTCCCCCATCACCCGCACCAGGGGTTCGGTGCCCGACGGGCGCACCAGGATCCGTCCCCGGCCGGCCAGCTTCCGCTCCGCCCCGCGCACCGCCTCGGCGATCACCGGGTGGCCGTTCAGGGCGTGCTTGTTCTGCACCTGGATGTTCACCAGCACCTGCGGGAACCGGGTCATCTGCCCGGCCAGGCCGGACAGGGGCTGCTGCGACTGCCTGACCACCTTCAGCAGTTCCAGGGCGGTCAGCAGGCCGTCGCCGGTGGTGGTGCGGTCCAGGAAGATGATGTGGCCGGACTGCTCGCCTCCCAGCACCGCCTGGGACTTACGCATCTCCTCCAGGATGTAGCGGTCGCCCACCCTGGTCTCCAGGATCTCCACGCCGGCGTTGCGGAACGCCTCCCACAGGCCGAGGTTGCTCATCACCGAGATCACCACCCGGTTGCCGGGCAGGGCGTGCTGCCGCTGGCGGGCCAGGCCGCAGATGACGATGATCTGGTCGCCGTCCACCCGGCTGCCCTGCTCGTCGACCGCCAGCAGCCGGTCGGCGTCTCCGTCGAAGGCCAGCCCCAGGTCGGCCTCGAACTCGGGCACCGCCTGCTGCAGCGGCCCCAGATGGGTGGAGCCGCAGCCGGCGTTGATGTTGATCCCGTCCGGTTCGCCGTAGATCACCCGCACCTGGGCGCCCAGGCCGGTGAACAGCCAGGGGGCGATCTGCGAGGCCGCCCCGTTGGCGCAGTCGATCACCAGTTTCAAGCCGGTCAGGTCGAGATCTCCGGCCTGCTCCCGCAGCCAGGCCAGGTAGCGTCCGGCGCAGTCCCCGTCCTCGGCCACCCGCCCGATCTCCTCCCCCACCGGTTGGGGGAAGGCGTACTGCTCGTTCAGGACCAGGGCCTCGATCTCATCCTCCACGGCGTCCGGCAGTTTGAATCCGTCACCGGCGAAGAATTTGATCCCGTTGTCGGGCACCGGGTTGTGAGAGGCGGAGATCATCACCCCGGCACAGCAGCCCATGGTCCGGGCCAGGTACGCCAGCCCCGGCGTGGGGACGACCCCGGCCCTGATGCAGTCGCCGCCGACCGACAGGATGCCCGCTATCAGAGCGGCCTCCAGCATGTCGCCGGAGATCCGCGTATCTTTTCCGATGATGATCCGGGGCCGCCTCCCGGGCCGGTTGAGGACGTGCGCCCCCGCCCGTCCCAGGCGAAAAGCCAGCTCTGCGGTAAGCTCCTGATTGGCCATGCCCCTGACCCCGTCCGTTCCAAAAAGAATACCCATGCCGCTCTCACTACCTCCAGTCGCCAAACACGTCTCATTATATCATGTTATGCAACAGGTAATTTGCTGTTTAACCCTTTAAACCAGCCTGGTATCCCCACCGGACCGGTGTGGCGGTACTGCAGGCGCCGGCTGCTGCCGGTGTCACTGCGACGGCGCCGGCTTGACGCTGGCAGGAGTGAGTTCCACCGTCACCTGCACCTGTCCCTGGCTGACCAGGCTGACGCCCGCCGGCAGGACCAGGCCGACATCCTTCACCACCCGGTCTACGGCGCCGGAGATATCCACCGTCTCCGTGGAGACCGTGGCCAGCCCGGCCAGGGCCTCCGGCGGACCGGCCAGTTCCACCAGGTCGGGCTCTACCACTATCGTCTTGACCGTCATGGCCAGGCCTGGCGTGCCGGTCAGGTTGGCGGTCACCGGCACGGTCTTGACAGGCCCGCTGGGCACTACCGGGACCACCACTGACACCTCTTTCGGATTCAAGCTCAGTTGCTCGTACTGCTTGCCCAGCTGCAGGGGCACCCTGGCGGTGATGTTGGTGTTGACGCCGGCGGCATTGACCACCGCCTGTACCTGCTGGAGCCCGCCGAGCAGGCTGCCGGGCCCGCTGACCGTCACCTGGGCCGGGGTGACCCCCGGGTCCAGGGTCATGAAACCGGACATCGGGCTGCCCTGCAGCGTCACTTTCACCGGTATCTTTTTGGAGACCATGCTGTCCAGGCTGATCCGCACCGTCTGGGGATAGACGCTGAGCACCTGGACGTTGCCCGGCACACTGGCCTGCACCGGTAGAAAGGCCACCCCGGCGGTCTGGTCCGACAGGTCCACGTAGGCGTGAATGTCCTTGTCCTGCAGCGCCTGCAACAGCATCTTGGTGCTGCTGACGGTGACTGTTACCTGGGGCAGGGCGCCGGTGATCACCATCTGGGTCGCCAGACCGCGCGGCTCGATCGACAGGGTGAAGCTCTGCCGGTCCAGGGGATTCGTCTGCCCCTCCACGAAGTACCAGAGCATGATCGCCAGGCACACCGCCAGGATCCGGTAGCCCACGTTGTAGCGCACCAGCCAGTTGGTCCGTTTTTCACCGGTCATGGCTCGCCCTCCCTGCCCGCTTGCCGTTCTGCCGGGTATGCTCCTCCAGGCGCTTCCCCAGTTCCTGGGCGCTCAGGCCTCGGGTGATCCGCCCATCCTGGGCCAGGGAGATCGTCCCGGTCTCCTCGGAGACGATCAGGGAGACGGCGTCGCTGTGCTCGGTGATGCCGATGCCCGAACGGTGCCTGGTGCCCAGTTCCTTGCTCAGGTAGGGATTTTCCGTCAGGGGCAGGAAGCAGGCTGCAGCCAGCACCCGGCCGTTATGGATGATCGCCGCCCCATCATGCAGAGGGGTGTTGGGTTCAAAGATATTGACGATCAGCTCGGCGGAGACCACGGCGTCGATCCGTACCCCGGTTTCGATGTATTCCTGGAGGCCCGTCTCTCTCATGAACACCATCAACGCCCCCACCCGGCGCCGGGACAGCGCCTCGGTCGCCCGGACGATCTCCCGCACCGCCCGCAGGTTCTCCTCGTCGGCTACGAACACCGACCGGCCGAAGAACCCGCCCCGGCCGATCTGCTCCAGCGCCCGGCGCAGCTCCGGCTGGAAGACCACCGGCAGGGCCACGAACAGGGCGGTCCAGGTCTTTTCCAACAGCCATCTCATGGTGTACAGGTGAAAACGGGCGCTGACGGTGGAAGCGACCACCAGCACCGCCAGCCCTTTCAGAAGCTGGATCGCCCGGGTGCCCTTGATCAGCATCAGCACCTTGTAGATCACGTAGGCCACGATCAGGATGTCGATCACGGTCATCCAGTCAAAAGAGTTCAGGTAAGGCAAAAACCGCGCTGCCAATTGTTGCACGCCCGGGACACCACCTAAAAGGTCGCTCGCTGTTCCATATAAAATATTTCGTGCCTGCGGGCGTTATCCCTTTTTCTTGTTTCTTCCTCCAGAGCGAGGAAGCGCGAACAACGCTCCCCATACGCCTGCGCTCAAGGGCGCCGCAGGGCAAATCCCGTTAACGGTGAATCCCGGCAAAAGCGGAGCCCCTGTAAGGGCTTGCTGGCCGTCCGTTTCTGTTATATACTGGGCATGCATTGGCAAGAGGCTCGCCCGTAAATGCCTGCAGCGGGCTGCCGAAACCCGCCGGAGCAGGACTTTGACCGGCGGCAGCGAATCTCTACGCATCTCTACCAGGTTTTGAGCAGGAGGCCGCGATGAAGACCGGAAGGCAGACCTTCAATAAATGGCAGTTGCCGCTGACGCTAGTGCTGTTCCTGTCCGGCCTGCTGCTGGTAATGGCCCTGCGCAGCCTGGCTGCCAGCGACTCCAACCCCACGCGCCTGCAAAACGACAACCTGGTCAACCTGATCAAGACCCAGGAACGCGAGATCGCCGGCATCCAGGCGGATATCAGCGCCCGCCGGAATCTCATCAACAACTCCCGGCTGACCAGCGCTTCCGGCAAGCAGGCGCTGGTCTCACTGCAGAGCCAGATCCAGCAGTTGGACATCGTTGCCGGCTACACCGAGGCCAAGGGGCCCGGCCTGCTGATCTCCCTGGATGACAACCGCAAGGATGCCGAGGCCGCCCAGGCCCGTAATCCCGCCCAGTTCAAGCCGGATGATTTCCTGATCCATGACCGCAATCTCCTATACGTGGTTAACGACCTGCGGGCTGCAGGCGCCGAGGCGATCTCCGTCAACGACCAGCGGGTGGTGGCCTCGACTGAATTCCGCTGCGCCGGCAACACCATCCTGGTGAACACCACTCGCCTGGCGCCGCCCTATATCATCAGGGCGATCGGCAACCAGAACAGCCTGACCAGGACCCTGGACCTGCCCGAGAGCGAGTTCAACATTCTCAAGATGTCAGGCTTCCCGGTAAGCGTGGAGAGCAGTCCGGCACTGTTGCTGCCGGCCTACAAAGGCAGTTACCAGTTTTCATTTGCCACGCCCAAGGCCGGTTCTTAAGCTTGTTTCCTTGACAAGAGGGGGAATAAACAATGTGGCTTCCAATCCTAGGCCTGCTGCTCGGGATCGGTATCGGATCGGCCCTGGCCATCCCCATTCCGGGCATCTACGCCAAGTACCTCTCGGTGGCGGTGCTGGCCGCCCTGGATTCGGTCTTCGGCGGATTGAAGTCGATCATCGAGGATAAGTTCGATGGCGCCGTGCTCCTCACCGGCTTCTTTACCAACGCCCTGCTGGCGGCCCTGCTGGCCTTCCTGGGCGACCGGCTGGGAGTGGACCTGTACCTGGCGGCAGTGTTCGCTTTCGGCGTGCGGCTGTTCCAGAACCTGGCCATCATCCGGCGGGAGATGATCGCCAACTGGCTGCAGAAGCGCCGCCTGTCAGTGCAGGAGGCGAAGAAGAATGGATAGCGTCAAGAAGTGGCGCATCCCGGTGCTGATCACTTTTCTGCTGCTGGGCATCATGATCTCGGTGCAGTTTCACACCCAGCAGACCTTCCTCAGCGACCTCTCCCTACAGAAAACCGACGACCTGGTGCTGATTTTACAGAGGCTGCACGACAACCGTACCAAGCTGGAGGTCGATCTGTACAATCTGGAACAGCAGCAGCAGGCGCTCAGCAATGACACCAGCAGCGGGGCCTCCCTGGCAGATAATTTAAAAAAGGAGTCCGGCAAGCTGCAGACAGCCCTTGGGGTAATTCCGGTCCAGGGGCCGGGTGTTACCGTCACCATACCGGCCGACTCGCCGATCGTCTACCTGGACCTGGTGGATATCGTCAATGAGCTATGGGCCTCCCAGGCAGAAGCGATCGCCATCAACGACCAGCGAGTCACCGGCTGGACCACCGTCTTCTGGGACAAGCAGAAGATGACCATCACCGTCAATGGGAAGGACATCTCCTTCCCCTGCACCATCAAGGCGGTCGGCAACCCGGACACCCTGGATTCCGGCCTGCGGCTGCTGGGAGGCGTGCTCGACAGCCTGGCTGTCTTCAAGATCTATCCCCTGGTCAGCCGGTCAACCGAACTGGACCTGCCGGCCGCCGGCCCTCCGGTCTTCCGCTACGTCCAGCCGGTGCCCAACCCTCAGCAGTAGAGCAGGGGAGCGCACAGGCGTCCTTCCTCATGCCTTCCCATGCTCCCCCCCTGCTTCCAGCTTGCTTCCAACTTGCCGGCACGAGAACCTGCGGTCAGGTCCTGGGGTGCAGACGCCGCATCAGGACGTAGTTCATGCTGTCCGTGAGCGCCTGCCAACTGGCCTCGATGATGTTTTCCGACACGCCCACGGTGCTCCAGAAATCCCGGTTGTCCGCAGACTCGATCAGCACCCGCACCGTCGATCCGGTACCCTCCTTGCCGTCCAGCACGCGCACCTTGTAGTCCACCAGGTGCATCTCCTTCAGGCAAGGGTAGAACCCCTCCAGCGCCTTCCGGAGGGCGTTGTCCAGCGCAGCCACGGGGCCGTTCCCCTCCGCCGCGGTGTGCATCACCTGGCCCTCCACCCGTAGTTTGATGGTGGCCTCGGTGTTGATCACCTCGTTGTCGTCCGGGCGTTTCTCCACGTGGATCTTCAGGCTCTCCAGGGCAAAATACTCCCGGTACTGGCCAAACGCCCGCAACAGCAGCAACTCCAGCGAGGCGTCGGCGCCCTCGAACTGGTAACCCCGGTGTTCCAGGTCCTTGATCTGGCGGATCAGGTCCTGGGCCTGGGGGCTGCCCTGCTTCAGGTCGAGATTCAATTCCTGGGCCTTGCTGAAGATATTGCTGAATCCCGCCAGCTCCGAGACCAGGATCCGCCGGTGGTTGCCTACCAGTTCCGGGTCGATATGCTCGTAGGTGGAAGAATGCTTTAAAATGGCGTTGACATGAATGCCCGCCTTGTGGGCAAAGGCGCTCGCCCCCACGAAAGACTGCTGGGCGCGCGGAGCCACGTTGGCGATCTCATCGGCGTAGTGGGCGACATCGGTCAGGTGCTGCATCGCCCCCGGCGGGATGCAGGCATAGCCGAGCTTCAACTGCAGATTGGGAATCACCGAGCAGAGGTTGGCGTTGCCGCAGCGCTCCCCGTAGCCGTTGATGGTGCCCTGCACCATGCGCGCCCCGCACCGGACCGCGGCGATGCTGTTGGCCACCGCCAGCTCGCCGTCGTTGTGGGTGTGAATGCCCAGCGGCGTGTTCAGGCGCTTGCCGATCCCCTTGCAGATCTCCTCGATCTCGAAGGTGAGGCTGCCGCCGTTGGTGTCGCAGAGGGCGATCCAGTCCACTCCCGCGCTCGCGGCGGCCTCCAGGGCGGCTATGGCGTAGTCCGGGTTGGCTTTGTAGCCGTCGAAGAAATGCTCGGCATCGAAAACCACCTCCCGGCCATGGGCCTTCAGGTAGCCGACGCTGTCCCGGATCATCCGGATGTTCTCCTCCAGGGTGGTCTGGAGAGCGGTGAGCACGTGAAAATCCCAGGTCTTCCCGAAGATAGTCACGCAGGGCGTCTCCGCTTCCAGCAGCGCCCTGATATTGGCATCATCCCCGGCGTTGGCCCCGACCTTGCAGGTCGACCCGAAGGCCGCCAGCTTGACGTTGTTCAGGTTCAGCGAGCGCACCCGCTGAAAGTATTCGATATCCTTGGGATTGGAGCCGGGCCAGCCACCTTCCACGTAGGCCACCCCCAGCTCATCCAGCTTCCGGGTGATCTTCAGCTTATCATCAACGGTGAGGCTGATCCCCTCGCCCTGGGCGCCGTCCCGCAGGGTGGTATCGTAGATCAGGACTCTTACCTTGTCGGCGTCCAAGTAATCCCCATCGTGCATCATCCTCCCATAATAGTGGTTGGCAATTAGTCGTTAGTCGTTGGAAAAAACGTTAACCATACGGAACACGGGGACGGTTCTCGCGTTTCGGTGTTTCGAGGATCAGGAAATGGCTTCGGCCACCAGGCTGCCCATCCCGGCGGTGGTGACGGGGCGTTCCCCGTTTTGGGCGAGGTCCGGGGTACGGTGGCCCTGTTCCAGCACCTGTCGCACCGCCAGCTCGATCGCCCGGGCCTCGGTCTCCATGCTGAAGGAGAGCCGCAGCATCATGGCGGCGGATAGGATAGTCGCCAGCGGATTGGCCTTCTGCTGACCGGCGATATCCGGCGCCGAGCCGTGGGCCGGCTCGTACAGGGCCACCTCGCCGCCGATGCTGGCCGAGGGCAGCATGCCGATGGAGCCGGTGAGCACGCTGGCCTCGTCGGTGAGGATGTCGCCGAACATATTCTCGGTGACGATCACGTCGAACTGGGACGGCCGGCGTACCAGCTGCATGGCGCAGTTGTCCACGTACAGATGATCCAGGGCCACGTCCGGGTACTCCGCCCCCAGTTTGACGATCTCCTGGCGCCAGAGCCGGGAGCTCTCGATCACGTTGGCCTTATCCACCGAGGTCACGTGCTTGCGCCGCTTTCGGGCGAGGTCGAAGGCCAGGCGCCCGATGCGCCGGATCTCCCCGGCAGAGTAGACCAGGGTGTCCGTCGCCCGCTCCTCTCCGTTCACCAGTTCCCGCTTCTTCTCCCCGAAGTAGAGGCCTCCGGTCAATTCCCGCACCACCACCAGGTCGATGCCGGCGGCAATCTCCGGTTTCAGGGGTGAGGCGGCCGCCAGGCTGGGGTAGATCACCGCCGGGCGGATGTTGCCGTACAGGCCGAGCGCCTTGCGCAGGGGCAGCAGGGCGCCCACCTCCGGGCGCAGGGCCACCGGCAGGTGATCCCACTTGGGCCCGCCGATCGCCCCGAGCAGAATGGCGTCGCTCGCCCGGCACTGCTGCAGGGTTGATTCCGGCAGCGGGTGGCCCACGGCGTCATAGGCCGCTCCGCCGACCAGGGCGGTGGTGTATTCGAATGTCGCATGGTAGCGCCTGGCGACCGCATCCAGCGCCTTGACCGCCTCCGGGACGATCTCCTGGCCGATGCCGTCTCCCGGCAAGAGTAAAATTTTAGGCACGTTTTTCATCCCTTTGCTTGAACTATATTTCGAGGCAATTAAGTATCACAGTGACGGTCCCGCTGTCAGCACTGCCGTCTAAAGTGCAGCTGACGGCCGGCATCTCTTGCCATTGAATCATGCCGGCAACGAAACGCCGGAACCGTCCCCGGGTTTCAGGCCAGTCTCTGTTTGACGTAGTTGATCAGGCCGCCCGCCTCGATGATCTGCTGCATGAACGAGGGGAAGGGGATAGCCTGGTAGGTACCGGGGCTGGTCAGGTTTTTGACGCTCCCGGCCGTCAGGTCGATCTCCGCGGTGTCTCCGCTCTGCAGGGCCGCCGCCGCTGCCTCGCACTCCAGGATCGGCAGTCCGATGTTCACGGCGTTGCGGTAGAAGATCCGGGCGAAGCTGCCGGCGATCACGCAGGCCACGCCGGCGTTCTTGATCGCCACCGGGGCATGCTCCCGGGAGGAGCCGCAGCCGAAGTTGCGTCCGGCCACGATGATGTCGCCGGGCTGCACCCGCCCCGCAAAGCTCTTATCGGCATCCTCCATGCAGTGGGAGGCCAGCTCCAGCGGGTCGGTGGTGTTCAGGTAGCGGGCCGGAATAATCAGGTCGGTGTCCACGTCGTTGCCGAATTTCCAGACGCGTCCTGTGATGATCATTGTTTGACGACCTCCTCCGGGTGAGTGATGAATCCGGTGATGGCGGAGGCTGCAGCCACTGCCGGCCCCGCCAGGTAGACCTCGCTCTCCGGGGAGCCCATCCGGCCCACGAAGTTGCGGTTGGTGGTGGCCAGGGCCTTCTCTCCGTGTGCCAGGATGCCCATATGGCCGCCCAGACAGGGGCCGCAGGTAGGAGTGCTGACCGCCGCCCCGGCCTCCACGAAAGTCTCCAGCAGCCCTTCCCGCATGGCCTGCAGGTAGATCTCCTGGGTGCCCGGGATCACGATCAGCCGCAGCTTATTGCTGGCCTTGCGGCCTTCCAGGATGCCGGCGGCAATTCTCAGGTCCTCCAGGCGTCCGTTGGTGCAGGACCCGATCACCACCTGATCGATGGCGATCCCCGCCGCCTCCGAGACCGGCCTGGAGTTTTCGGGCAGGTGCGGGAAGGCCACCTGAGGCTCGATCTGCCCCGCCTCATACTCGTGCACGGCGATGTAGGCGGCATCCGGATCGCCGGCAAAGGCCTGGTAAGGCCGCCGCGCCCGGCCCGCCACGTAGGCGTGGGTCTTCTCGTCCGGGGGCACGATGCCGTTCTTGGCGCCGGCCTCCACCGCCATGTTGCACATGGTCAACCTGCCTTCCACGGACAGGGCGCCGATCGCCTCGCCGGTGAATTCCATCGCCCGGTAGCGGGCGCCCTCGACCCCGATCCGGCCGATGGTATAGAGGATCAGGTCCTTGCCGCCCACCCAGGGCCGCAGCTGGCCGTGGAACACGAATTTCATGCTCTCCGGCACCTTGAACCAGCACTCGCCCAGGGCCATGCCCGCCGCCAGGTCGGTGCTGCCGACTCCGGTGGCGAACGCCCCCAGGGCGCCGTAGGTGCAGGTATGGGAATCCGCCCCGATCATGCAGTCGCCGGGCAGCACCAGGCCCTGCTCCGGCAGCAGGCAGTGCTCGATTCCCATGGCGCCCACGTCAAAGTAGTTGACGATGCCGAACTCCCGGGCAAACTCCCGCACCGTCAGACACTGTTCCGCCGACTTGATATCCTTGTTGGGGGTAAAGTGGTCCATCACCAGGACCACCCGCCCGGGGTCGTATACCTTCTTCAGGCCCAGTTTGCGAAACTCCTGGACGGCCATCGGGGCGGTGATGTCGTTGGCCAACACCAGGTCCAGCCTGCAGTTGACCAGCTCGCCGGGGGCCACCCGGCCCCTGTCGGCGTGATCGGCCAGGATCTTTTCCGTTATGGTCATGCCCATGTCTGTCTCCCCCGCAGTTGAGTCGTTGGTCGTTGTAACCGCTATTTTTTGACTGTTTTCTTGCCGGATCCCGGCGGGCGTCCCCGGCGGCGTTTGCCGGCCACTTCCAGTTCCTCGCCGGCCTGGCCGGTCTCGTAGATCACCTTGTTCACGGCGTTCAGATAGGCCTTGACGCTGGCCTCGACGATATCGGTGGACAGGCCGCGCCCGATGAATGGCCGGCCGCCGTATTCCACCCGGGCCGAGACCTCGCCCAGGGCGTCCTTGCCGTCCTTGCCGCCGGTGACGGCATTGATTGTGTACTCGCTGAGGGAGATGTCCTGGAAACCGGTGATCTTGTCGATCGCCCGCAGGGCTGCGTCCACCGGGCCGTCGCCGCAGGCGGCCTCCTCCTGGATGCTGCCGTTCCGTTTCAGGCCGACCGTGGCCGTGGGAACGACCGTGGTGCCGCTGGAGATATGCAGGTAGTCCAACAGGAACAGCTCCGGGGCGGCCTTGATCTCGTTCTTGACCAGGGCCTCCAGGTCGCGGTCGGTGATCTCCTTCTTGCGGTCGGTCAGGTTCTTGAAGCGCTCGAAGGCCTGGTTCAGCCTGTCGCCGTCCAGGATGTAGCCCAGTTCGGCCAGGCGCTCCCGGAAGGCGTGCCTGCCGGACAGCTTGCCCAGTACGATGTTGGTCTGGGGCAGGCCGATCAGTTCCGGGTTCATGATCTCGTAGGTGGTGCGCTCCTTCAGGACACCGTCCTGATGGATGCCGGAGGCGTGGGAGAAGGCGTTCTTGCCCACCACCGCCTTGTTCGCCTGCACCGCCATGCCGCTCAGGGAACTCACCAGCTTGCTGGTGCGGTAGATCTCGTCGTACTTGATCCCGGTATCCTTGTTAAAGTAGGACTGCCGGGTATAGAGGCCCATGGCGATCTCTTCCAGGGCGGCATTGCCCGCCCGCTCGCCCAGGCCGTTGACGGCGCACTCCACCTGCTGGGCGCCGCTGCTCACCGCCGCCAGGGAGTTGGCCACCGCCAGACCGAGGTCGTTGTGGCAGTGCACACTCAGGATCACCTGGTCGATCTTCCGGACGCGGTCCCGGATCTGGGCGATAAATTCGCCGAACTCCTGGGGGATGGAATAACCCACCGTATCGGGAACGTTCACGGTGGTGGCCCCGGCCTCGATGGTCGCCTCCAGCACCTCGCACAGGTAGCCCAGGTCGCTGCGGGAGGCGTCCTCCGCCGAGAACTCCACGTTATCGGTATAACCACGGGCCTGCTTGACGGCCGCCACTGCCAGCTCCAGCACCTCCGGCCTGGTCTTCTGCAGCTTGTGCTTGATGTGCAGGTCAGAGGTGGCGATCACGATATGGATCCGCGGGTGTTCCGCTTCTTTCAGGGCCTCCCAGGCCCGGTCGATGTCGACCGGGTTGGCCCGGCACAGCCCGGCGATCACCGGGCCGCGTATTTCCCTGGCAATCGCCTGAACGGCGGCAAAATCTCCCGGCGAGGTGATCGGGAATCCGGCCTCGATGATGTCCACGTTCAGCCTGGCCAGTTGCCGGGCGATCTCCAGCTTCTCCTGGATATTAAAGCTTACTCCGGGCGACTGCTCACCATCCCGGAGGGTGGTGTCAAAGATAAAGACACGGTCAGCCACCAGATCATCACCTCCCTATTGAAGAAGTGCGGGGCGAAGGCCCCCACTCCTTATTTCACGAGTTTGTTCTTGTGCAGCCAGGGCATCATCGAGCGCAGCTGGGCGCCGACCTTCTCGATCAGGTGCTCGGAATCGATCCGCTTGGTGGCGTTGAAGACCGGACGGCCGACCTGGTTCTCCAGCAGCCACTCCCTAGCAAAGCTGCCATCCTGGATCTCCTCCAGGATCAGCCGCATCTCCTCGCGGGTCTCCTCGTTGATGACGCGCCGGCCGCGGGTCAGGTCGCCGAACTCGGCGGTATCGCTGACGGAGTAGCGCATCTCGCTGATGCCGCCCTCATAGATCAGGTCGACGATCAGCTTCATCTCGTGCAGGCACTCGAAGTAGGCGATCTCCGGCTGGTAGCCGGCCTCCACCAGGGTATCGAACCCGGCCCTGATCAGTTCGCTGACGCCGCCGCAGAGCACGGCCTGCTCGCCGAACAGGTCGGTCTCGGTCTCTTCCTTGAAAGTGGTCTCCAGCACACCGGCCCTGGTGGCGCCGATCCCCTTGGCGTGAGCCAGGGCGGTCTCCTTGGCCTTGCCGGAGGCATCCTGATAGATGGCGATCAGCGAGGGCACGCCGGCGCCCTCCTCATACATCCGGCGCACCAGGTGTCCGGGGCCCTTGGGGGCGACCATGTAGACGTCGACATCCGGCGGGGGCACGATCTGGCCGAAGTGGATGCTGAAACCGTGGGAGAAGACCAGGGCATTCCCCTTTTTCAGGTTCGGGGCGATGTCGTTGCGGTAGATAACAGATTGCTTCTCGTCCGGCGCCAGGACCTGAATGACGTCGGCCTTGGCTGCCGCCTCGGCTGCAGTCACCGGCTTGAAGCCGTCGGCGATCGCCTTTTCCCAGTTGGCGCTGCCGGGGACATCGGCGACGATGACAGAGAGACCGCTGTCCCGCATGTTCTGGGACTGGGCATGCCCCTGGCTGCCGTAGCCGATCACGGCGATGGTCTTGTTTTGCAGGAACTTCAGATCCGCATCCTGGTCGTAGTAAATTTTCATAATTCTTGCCTCCTCAAATTTTAAGTAGTTTTTAGGTAGTTAATGATGATCATGCTCCGATTTGCGTTCAGTATTACTCTCGGCCATCCCCGTATTTCAGGCCGCGCACCATGGCGATCTTGCCGGTGCGCACCAGTTCCACAATGCCGAAGGGCTTGAGGGACTTCTCGATCGCCTGGGTCTTCCCGTCGTCCCCCGTACACTCGATGATCAGGGTGTCCTGGCCGATGTCCACGATCCGCGCCCGGAAGATATCCACGATCTGCATGATCTCTCCGCGCCTCGAGGCCTCGGCCCTGACCTTGAGCAGCATCAACTCCCGGTCCACATACTCGGTCTCGGAGATGTCCCGGATCTCGATCACGTCGATCAGTTTGTCCAATTGCTTCACTACCTGCTCGATCACCAGGTCCTCCCCGCCGGCCACGATGGTGATGCAGGAGATGCTGGGATCGTGGGTCTCGCCGACCGCCAGGCTCTCGATGTTGTAGCCGCGGCGGGCGAACAGTCCGCAGACCCTGGTCAACACGCCTGGCTGGTTCTCCACCAGAACAGAGAGTGTGTGTTTCATCCTCCTAACCCCCCATCATTTTTGTCAGTGGCGCACCGGGCGGCACAAAGGGAAACACGTTCTCCTCCCGGGCCACGGCAAAGTCGATCACTACCGGTTTGGGAATGGCGATCGCCTGTTCCAGGACGGGGCGCACCTCCTCCGGCCGGGTGGCCCGCAGCCCTACCGCTCCGTAGGCCTCGGCCAACTTCACGAAGTCGGGGGTGCCCACGTTGATATCGGTCTGGGAGTATCTATGGTTCCACATCAGCTCCTGCCACTGGCGCACCATGCCCAGATAGCCGTTGTTGATGACGGCGACCTTGACCGGCAGGTTATACTGCACCGCAGTGGCCAGCTCCTGGGAGTTCATCTGCAGGCTGCCGTCCCCGGCGATATCGAAGACCACCTTGTCCGGATACCCGGCCTGGGCGCCGATGGCGGCGGGCAGGCCGAAGCCCATGGTGCCCAGGCCGCCCGAGGAGATGAAGGAGCGGGGGGACAGGGCCTTGTAGTACTGCGCAGCCCACATCTGGTGCTGGCCGACCTCGGTGGTGACGATCCCCTGGCCTCCGGTCAGGTCCCAGATCTGCTCGATGATGTACTGGGGTTTGATGATGCCGTCCTCCAGGGTATAGACCAGTGGATTCTCCCTCTTCCACTGTTCTACCTGAGACAGCCATTCCTGATCCTGGGGCGCTTCCAGATGCTGCAACAGTTGTTTGAGCACCAGTTGGACATCCCCGACGAGCGGATAGTGCACCCGCACATTCTTGCCGATCTCCGCCGGGTCGATGTCGATGTGAATCACCCGGGCATGGGGGGCGAAGGCGTCCAGCTTGCCGGTGATCCGGTCGTCGAAGCGTGCTCCGACAGCGATCAGCAGATCGCAGTAGGAGACCGCATAGTTGGCATACTTGGTGCCATGCATCCCCAGCATCCCCAGGGACAGGGAGTGGGTCTCCGGAAAGGCGCCCTTGCCAAGCAGCGTGTTCGTCACCGGAATCCGGGCCCGTTCCGCCAGTTCCCGCAGCGTCTCGGAGGCCCCCGAGGAGATCACGCCGCCCCCGGCATAGATCACCGGCTTCCGGGCCTCGCCGATCGCCCTGGCCGCCTGACGTACCAGGTTCAGATTGGCCTCCTGCGGAACCCGGTAGCCCCGGAGGGTGACCGGTGGCGGGTAGGCAAATTCCGCCGTGGCCTGAGATACATCATTGGGAAGGTCGATCAGCACCGGGCCCGGGCGGCCGGTGGTGGCGATATGGAAAGCAGACCTGACGATCTCGGCCAGCTTGTTCACATCCCGGACCAGGTAGCTGTGCTTGACGACGGGCAGGGTGATGCCGGTGATATCCGCCTCCTGGAAGGCGTCGCTGCCGATCTTGGCAGTGGGCACCTGCCCGGTGATGGCCACTATCGGAATGGAATCCATGTAGGCATTGGCGATACCCGTCACCAGGTTGGTAGCCCCGGGACCGGATGTGGAAACGCAGACGCCAGGCTTGCCCGTGGCCCTGGCATAGGCATCGGCGGCATGGGCGGCGCACTGTTCGTGGCGCACCAGGATATGCCGGATGGATGAGTCATAGAGTTTGTCGTAGAACGGGATGATCTGTCCTCCGGGATAGCCGAATATGGTATCCACGCCCTCATGTTCGAAGGCTTTGATAATAATTTCCGCACCCGTAAGTTTCAATTAATCCACCTCCTCTCGGTATCTGGCCAATCGGATCAGTTCAATACGGCGCCCTGGCTGGCTGAGCTGACCAGCCTGGCGTAGCGGGCCAGGTAGCCCGACTGCACCCTGGGTTCCGGCGGTGTCCACTGCTGACGGCGCTGCTGCAGCTGTTCCTCGCTCACCAGCACGTTCAACTGCCGCTTGGGAATGTCGATCTGGATGGTGTCCCCCTCGGCAACCAGGCACATGGGGCCGCCCTCCGCCGCTTCCGGGGAGATGTGGCCGATGGAGGCGCCCCTGGTGGCGCCGGAGAAGCGCCCGTCCGTGAGCAGGGCGACCTCCTTATCCAGTTCCATTCCGGCCACCGCCGCCGTCGGAGTCAGCATCTCTCGCATGCCGGGGCCGCCCTTGGGACCCTCGTAGCGGATCACGATCACGTCGCCCGGACGGATCTGATTGCCCATGATGGCGGCGCAGGCCTCATCCTCGCTGTTGAAGACCCGCGCCGGACCGGTGTGCACCAGCATCTCCGGAGCGACCGCCGACTGTTTGACCACCGCCCCGTCCGGGGCCAGGTTGCCCCACAGAATGGCCAGCCCGCCGGTCGGGCTGTGCGGATCGGCCACCGTGCGGATCACCTCGGGCCTGGCGATCTGCCGCTCCCGGATATTCTCCGCCAGCGGCCTGCCGGTCACGGTCAGGGCCTCTCCCTGCACCAGGCCGTGCCGCAGCAGTTCGTTCAGCACCGCCGGAATGCCCCCGGCCTCATCCAGGTCCTGGATGTGATACGGCCCCCCGGGGCGCAGCTTGCACAGGTTGGGCACACTCTGGCTGACCTGGTCCACCATCTTCAAGTCCAGGGGCAGTCCGGCCTCCCGGGCGATGGCCGGCAGGTGCAGCACCGTGTTGGTGGAGCCCCCCAGGGCCATGTCCAGGGTCAGGGCATTCCTGAAGGCTTGCGGGGTCAGGATCTCCTTCGGCCGCAGGTTGCTCCTGACCAGCTCCATCACCTGCCAGCCGGCCTGCTTGGCCAGCCGGATGCGGGCCGCGGAGACGGCGGGAATCGTGCCGTTGCCGGGCAGGGCCAGGCCCAGGGCCTCGCAGAGACAGTTCATGGTGTTGGCGGTGAACATGCCGGAACAGGAGCCGCAGCCCGGGCAGGCCCGGTCTTCCAGCTCCGCCAGCTCGGCCTCCGTGATCTTGTTGACCATGCAGGCCCCCACTCCTTCAAAGAGCGAGTTCAGGTCGATCGGCTGGCCCTGATGGCGCCCGGCCAGCATCGGTCCGCCGCTGATGACGATGGCGGGTATGTTCAGCCGGGCCGCCGCCATCAGCATCCCCGGCACCACCTTGTCACAGTTGGGAATCAGCACCAGGGCATCCAGGGCGTGCGCCAGGGCCATGGACTCGATGGAATCGGCGATCAGCTCGCGGCTGGCCAGGGAGTAGCGCATTCCTTCGTGGTTCATGGCGATGCCGTCGCAGATGGCGATGGACGGCCACTCCAGGGGCGTGCCCCCGTTGGCCCGCACACCAGCCTTCACCGCAGCGGCAATCTGATCGAGGTGCATATGTCCGGGTACCAGTTCGTTTTGCGAGTTGACCACGCCCACAAACGGCCGCTCCATCTCCCAGTCGGTCAGACCGAGAGCCTTCAACAGCGACCGGTGGGGGGCTTTTTCGACGCCGTTCTTAATCCTGCTGCTGTTCATATCGCCCATCCTCCGTCACGATTATTTCTTGGCGCGGCCGCGCCCCTTGGGGGCAGTTGCCTTTGCCGCTGCCGGGAAGATCTCCGGGCCGTCGACCGCTGCCAGCTGACGCAATTCTTGCAACAGGGCCCTGGTGATGGGGCCGGGTTTGCCATCGCCGATGATGCGGCCATCCACCTTGACCACCGGGATCATCTCCGCCGCCGTGCCGGTCAGGAAGCACTCGTCGGCCACATACAGGTCGTGCCTGGTGAAGACAGCCTCATCCGCCGGGTAGCCCAGCTTGGCCGCCAGTTCCAGCACGGCGTTCCTGGTCACGCCCTCAAGCAGGCCCAGGTAGGACGGCGGCGTGATCACCACACCCTTCTTGACAATGAAGACGTTGTCACCGGTGCATTCGGAGACATATCCCTCTCTGGTGAGGAAGATCGCTTCGGAGACCCCGGCCAGGGTGGCCTCGATCTTGGCCAGCACGCTGTTCAGGTAGTTCAGCGACTTGATCCTGGCGTTGCAGGTGTTGACTCCGTTGCGCTGAGTGGCGGCGGTGATCACGTCCAGGCCCTGCTCATACAGGGCCTCCGGATAGAGCTGGATGGAGGCGGCGATGCAGAAAACGGTGGACCGGGGGCACTTCTCCGGGTCAATGCCCAGGTCGCCCTTGCCCCGGGTGACCACCAGCCTGATGTAGGCATCATTCAGGTTGTTGCGGCGCAGGGTCTCCAATACCACCTCGGACATCTCCTGTTCAGTGATGCCCGGGTCCAGCATGATCGACTTGGCGGATTCATAGAGGCGCTCAATGTGCTGGGGAAGGCGAAATACCCGTCCGGCATAGGCCCGGATGCCCTCGAACACCCCGTCTCCGTAAAGCAGCCCGTGGTCGAATACGGAAACCTTGGCCTCTTCCTCGTCGACATAACTCCCGTTCAGATAGATGGTAAGTCCCAACAGCTCCCTCTCCCTTCTTTATTCTGCGGCCGATAGCCGGCAAAATCCTTATTAACAGAGTCCTTAGCTTCAGGGGGAGTTTTCATCTTCTCCCCCTGAAGCTTAGAAATCGTTATCCAGGGACGTAGCCGCTCTTATTCCCCCACTTAGAAGAAGTGGGGGTTAGAGCGGGTAGTCATCGGATAGAAAAACCCGCTCACCAAGACAGAACACTGTCAGGGACGAGGGGGTCTCGCATTGACCACGCTGACCGCTGTCCTTGAAGACAACTGTCTTCCTGATTTGAGCGCTTCCGGGATGTCTCCCCGTCAGGCTCTCTGGCTCGGCCAGAAACCAATCATGGCAGTGGAATGGGCAACTCCAGAATTGCAGATTTGTTAACTAGTATAGAGATAGGGCCTTCCGGTGTCAATACTTTTATTTATTATATTATCATAAATACGTATTAAAAATGCCTATTTTTATGAGGTCGATAAAATCGCCTTAATACTTTGGTATCACTATATTTTAGCGCATTAGGCAAAGTTCTTTAGAATTATATTTAATTAATTATTTTTTTTATTTAATCGATCTTTATTTATACACTCTCCCGTATGCGCGGCTAGACCGCCCCGGCTTTTGGCGAGGGCGGCCGCTGCTTCTGCTGATGCTATTTCCGCATGGAAAGCGCTCAGGCCTCTTTCTTGCTATCGAGATAGTGGATGGCGGATTGGGCGGCAGTCAGGCCCTCGCCGACCGCCTTGCCGATCTGGTAGGGTTTTCCGGTACAGTCGCCGGCGGCAAAGAGGCCGGGGACGTTGGTGATCATGGTATGGTCCACCACGATGGCGCCATCAGCCTGCAGCAGTTCGGCGATCAGCCGTTCAGCCGGCGCCACGGTGCGAATGATGAAGACGCCGTCCACGGGGATCTCCCTGTCAGGCAGGGCGATCGCCCGCACCCGCTCCTCTCCCAGGATCGCCTGGGGCTGCTCCCGGCGCACGTCCACCTTCTGATCGACCTTGATATCCCCCTCATAGAGGGGAAAATAATAGACGTTGCGGCCGATCGCCGCCAGGAAGTTGACCTCTTCCTCCGCCTCCGGAGTCTCGCCCAGCACCGCCACGTCCTTGTTCCGGTACAGGGGTCCGTCGCAGGTGGCGCAATAGCCCAGGCCGCGCCCCACCAGCTCGCGCTCCCCTTCCAACTGGCGGTTCTGCTGAATGCCGATGGCCAGGATCACCGTGCGGCCGATATAGATCTTATTGCTGCGGGTGACCACGGTGAAATTCGCCCCGGGATAGATGTTCTCCACCCGCTCCGCCCGGAACTCCACGCCCATATCATGGGCATGCTGGTAGAAGCGCTGGTATAGATCCTCACCGGTGATGCCGTTGAATCCTGGATAGTTCTTGATGAGGGGCGCCTTTTGCAGGCGCGGCGGCGTTCGATCCGCCGCCAGGATGAGGGTTCTCTTCTCCCGGATCCGTCCGTTGAGGGCTGCGGCCAGGCCGGCAGGCCCCACTCCCACGATGATCATGTCCCAGATCTCCTGGGTATCCAGCTGTTTGCTCATAAGGAACCTCCCGGGTCTCTTTTTCTATTGCAACAGTTCGCGCATGGCTGCCACCAGTCCGAAACACCCGCTGAGCATCATATCGCCGTGAGGCGCCGCAAAATAGCCCAACCCTTCCGCCAGCTGGCGGCGCGGGCCGGTGATCGCCATGAACGACCAGTCATCGCCTCCGGTGCCGGCAGTCTTAGCATTCTGCCGGTAAGCGCAGCCGTGCCCCTGATCGTCATAAACCTCCTGATTGGCTACCTGGCCATGGGCAAAGCGCTGCAGGTAGTCCCGCAGCTTGTCCGCTGTCAGCAGCCCGGTATGGTGTTCAAAGATACCCAGAACGCTGTCTCCCCTGATCAGAGCGGCCAATGTGTGCTGGTTGCCCACATTGACGACCATCAATCCCCGCTCCTGGCGCTCCCTGACCACCGGGTCATGCAGCGCCCCCAGGATCGCCGCCGCTCCCGTATCCATCACAAAAGCGCCGGGGACAGTGTCCCGGATGGCCAACATCCTGGTCAGGTAGGGTGGCACCTCCCGCGCCCGGAGGGCGCCCGCGGCGCCGCTGCCTCCGTAGATCAGGTCCTGGAGACGGCCCTCCTGGGCCAGCCACCGCTCCCAGTGTTCGAACCGGAACTTCCGGTTGCTCTTGCCGATACACTCGCCGTGGTCCTGCACCGCCACCGCCACCGTCTCCGGCAGGCCCACGTCGAACAATTCCAGCGCCTGCTGCAGACTCTCCAGGTCCAGATCCTGCAGGTACACGCCGTAATAGTTTCCTTTCGGGGGCTGCTCCACGATCTGTACGCCCATGGCCGCCACTTCCCGCAGGTCATCCCGGACAGTCTTGGCAGCCTGCGGCGTGGCGTAGGCCTGCAGCCCTGCAGCCAGGTGCTGCTTCAGGGCGCTCACCACAGCCCCCCCGCCCATCAGGCGCCCGCTGAGAAAGAGATTCTCCCCGTGCCTCGTGGCCCTGGCCAGGCGGCCGGCCATGATGCGGGTCATCGACGGCAGCACCAGTTTGACGCAGTTCTCTACCGGGACTCCATCCTCGTAGAGAAGGATATCCTGTGTTCCGCCACCGATATCCAGCGCCAGCATCCTCAAATTCTCCAACATGAAACCCCCTTGAGCATTGGACCGGTCGGATACCGCGGCCCAGTAGTTATTCTGCCCCGAACGGGACGTTTTAAGGTATCATCCTCGCCCGCAAGCGGGCGCCCGGTACCCCTTGATACTCGTTT
This sequence comes from Peptococcaceae bacterium, assembly GCA_023249405.1. Lineage (GTDB taxonomy): Bacteria > Bacillota > DSM-12270 > Thermacetogeniales > Thermacetogeniaceae > Palsa-1188. The sequence goes on from JAHFCR010000024.1 coordinate 22,920, forward strand.
TAATCTAAGCCTGCGTTAATAGTCGCGCTCACTCTTTTAAGGTAAGAAAATGTATTCGCTGATCTTGGCCCGGCGGAAGACCAGGTGGTTGAAGACCGCCCGGTTCAGGTTCTCCGGGTCGTCGCCGTAACGGGCCACCACGTCCACGCACAGGTTCCAGAAGGCTGAAAAGGGACTGAGGGACGAGCCGAGGTTCTCACCGGTCGACCGGCCCTTAGGAGTGATCTGGATACTTTTTTCCGCCACATCGATCAGCTTTTCCTTCTTCAGTTCCTCGATGATCCGCCGCAAGACCCTGCTGTAAGCCCCGGTCTTGGTGCGCACAAAATCATAGAAGCCCAACTGCTGGCGGTCGGTTTTTTCGGCGCTCACCAGGAACAGCAGGTTATGCAGCGTATAGACGGACTCGAAGGAATAGCACGTAAGCAGGCGCAACACCAGAACATGCTGCACAGTATAGGAGATCACCGGTCCTGCAACTCCTGTGAACTGAATGGTTTCAAGCCTTAATGGAAAATTCTTTATCCGGGTGGATATTCCTGCAGCAGGAAAAGATTATCTCCGGTCAGGAGAGATGGTGGTGGAAGAAATGCCTTACGTATTGGCGATAGGCCTGGCGCGCCAGGAAGGCGATATCGCCCGGGCGGCCGTCTCCGATCGGCGTCCTGTCCAATGAGACCAGGGGCGCCACCTCGAGCAGGGAGTTGGTCAGCCAGGCTTCCCGGGCCTCCCGGAGGCCCCGCCTGGTAACCGCCGACTCGCTCACGGTCAATCCCAGAGAGCCCGCCAGGGACAGCACGATCTCCCTGGCAATCCCGGGCAGCAACCCGCTGGCGGGCGCCGGCGTGACCAGCCGCTTGCCGTCAAGCAGGAGGAAGATGTTGCTGGCGGTACCCTCGGCCAGCTCATCCTTCAAATTGAAGAAGACCCCCTCGTCGGCGCCGGCGGCGGCGGCCTCCCGGCGTCCCAGGATATTCTCCAGGTAGTTGAGGGATTTCAGGCCGGCCACCGGTGACCGGTGATTGCGGGGAAAGCTCACGGTGACCGCCCGCAGGCCGCTCCGGTAGACCTCGGGACGGTAGGGCTCCCCCGGTGTGAGCGTGATCGCCACGGTAGGCTGCAGTGTTTGAGAGGGCAGCACCCCCCTGGCCCCGGGCGGATTGGCGCCCCGGGTCACCGTCAGGCGCAGGCTGCCGGCGCCGTCGCCGGGGGCCGTTCCGGCCGGGGCCAGGGCGGCCAGCACTGCCTGCAGCCCGGCAGCGATCTCCTGTTCAGGATAGTCGATGCCGAGCGCCCGGCAGCCGGCGGCCAACCGGCCGGCATGCCGCGGCCAGGCGAAAGGCCGGTGGTCATAGAGCCGGACGGTCTCGAACAGGCCGTCACCGTAGAGAAAACCGCGCTCCCCGGCCTCCAGGCAGGGCTGGCCGGGCGCCACCAGGCAACCGTTGACCCAGGTCAGGCCAGGCAAGCGGTGATCACATCCTCGTCGTAGCCCAGGGCCTGCATCAGCGCCCGGGCCTTGTAGATGGTTTCCCAGTATTCCTCGTCCGGATCGGAGTCGGCGACGATGCCGCCGCCGGCGTTAAAGTAGGCCACCTGGTCCTTGATCACGAAGGTCCTGATCACAATATTCAGGTCGCAGCGCCCGTCGAAGCCCAGGTAGCCGATGGACCCCGTATACACGCCCCGTTTCACCGGTTCCAGCTCTTCGATGATCTCCATCGCCCTGATCTTGGGCGCACCGGTGATCGAGCCGCCCGGAAAAGAGGCCCGCAGCAGGTCGCTGACGTCGCGCCCTTCCGCCAGGGCGCCCCTGACTGTGGAGACCAGGTGCCATACCGTCGGGTACCCCTCGAGACGGATCAGTTCGGGCACCTGAACGCTGCCGTAGCGGCAGACGCGGCCGATATCGTTCCGCTGCAGGTCGATGATCATCACCAGCTCGGCCCGGTCCTTATCGCTGTTGACCAGTTCCTGAGACAGCCGGGCGTCTTCCGCGGGATTCCGGCCGCGGCGGCGCGTCCCCTTGATCGGCCTGGACTCCACCTGCTCGCCGCGCACCTGGAGGAACCGCTCCGGCGAGGCGCTGGCCACCACCAGCTCCGGATAACTCAAATAGGCGGCGAAGGGGGCCGGATTGATCCGGCGCAGGCGGCGGTAGAGCTGCCAGGGAGTGGCCGGAAGCGGGCAGGCAAAGCGCTGGGACAGGTTCACCTGAAAGATGTCGCCGGCGGCGATGTAATCCTTGCTCTGCTGCACGGCCTGGCGGTAGGCGGCCCGGTTGAAGTGACCGGTGATCAGAAAATCCCCGCCTCTTGCGCCCGCGTCAGGATCTCGCGTGTCCTCCACCGGAGGCAGTTTCCAGGCCTGCCCCACCAGCGCCTCCAGTTCCGCCAGGCGCCCCGCCGCCCTGGCCTCTGCAGCGGGTCCGCTCTCCGGCAGCCCGGTGGAGGTCAGGTAGGACTTGTTTTCCAGGTGGTCGAAGATGACCAGGCGATCGTAGAAGCCGAGGTAGCAATCCGGGATCTGCAGGTCGTCATCCGCTTGCTGGGGCAACCGCTCCAGCTGCCATCCCAGATCGTAGGCCAAATACCCGAAGGCGCCGGCAGCCACCGGCACCGCCGGATCGGCGGCTATCCGGTACCGGTCGTAGAGGTCCTGCAGCACGTCGAAGGGGTTGGCGCGCCATTCGGTCCAGGCGCCGTCCTGCCGGACAGAGACCAGGTCGCCCTTGGATTTGAAGACCAGGAAGGGATCGCCCCCGATCACGGAATAGCGCCCCAGGCGGCCGGGGTCCATGCCGCTGTCCAGAAAAAAGCTGAAGGGCTGGTCTTGGAGCAGTTCGAAAAGCTGCACCGGATCAGGACAGACGCCCTCCTTAATAATCATCGTTGGCCACTCCCTGGTTGATCTTCAGCGATCGGTCATCAATGCCCTGGCCGTGCTCCTCGCTCCGGATCAGGCGGCCGACCGCCTTGGCGATCCGCCGCAGCTCCTGCAGCAGCTTGGCGAACTCGGGCTCGTCGAGGGACTGCCTCCCGTCGCTGAGGGCATGGGCGGGGTCGGGATGCACCTCGATCAGCAGGGCGTCGGCGCCAACGGCCACCGCCGCCCGGGCCATCGCCCCCACCAGCTCGCTTCGGCCGCAGGCATGGCTGGGATCGACTACCACCGGGTAGGGGGCCAGTTCTTTCAACACCGGCACGGCGCTGAGATCGAGGGTGTTGCGGGTCTGGTTTTCAAAGGTGCGGATGCCCCGCTCGCACAAAATGATCTGGTCGTTGCCCGCAGCCCGGATGTGTTCGGCTGCCAGCAGCCATTCCTCGCAGGTGGCCGCCATGCCCCGCTTCAACATGACCGGATGCCCGCACTGTCCCACCTCGTGCAGCAGGGCGAAATTCTGCATGTTGCGGCTGCCTACCTGTAAGATATCGGCGTGAGCCGCTACCAGTTCCACGTCCCTGGGATCGAGGACCTCAGTCACCACCGCCAGTCCGGTGGCTTCCCGGGCCTCCGCCAGGATCTTCAGGCCTTCCCGGCCAAGGCCGGCAAAGCTGTAGGGGCTGGTGCGCGGCTTGTAGGCGCCGCCCCGCAGCACCCGCACTCCCATTCTTTTCAGGGCCCGGGCGCTGGAGAGGTAGGTCTCCCGCCCCTCCACGGCGCAGGGGCCCGCCATCACGATCACCTCCGGGCTGCCGAAGATCACCTCTCCGGCGGTCACCGTCTGTTTTGGCTGGTCATATCGCAAGTGTGTATCCACTATCAGGCGCTCCTTTCCCGGTCCGAATCAGGACCATAACGGATTTACCAGGCAATACCGGCCGTCCGGCCGCTGGCAAGATCCCGCTCCAACTGAGCAGGCCGGCGGCTCTGCCAGAACAGGCCGGCCCTGTTGACAAAATTCCACAACAGCAGCTTGCCTTCCTCCGTTAAAATCGATTCGGGATGAAATTGTACGCCCTCCACAAAGAATTTTTTGTGCCTGATGCCCATGATCTCGTTCTGATCGGTCCAGGCGCTGATCTCCAGGCAGTCCGGCAGACCCTCCCGCCTGACGATCAGGGAGTGGTAGCGGGTGGCCGTGAAGGGGTTCTTCAGGCCCTCGTAGATCGTCCGGCCGTCGTGATGAATCGGAGAGGTCTTGCCGTGCATCAGGCGGGGCGCCCGCACCACCTCTCCGCCGAAGGCCTGGCCGATCGCCTGGTGTCCCAGGCAGACGCCCAGCATGGGGATCCGGCCGGCGAAATGGCCGATCAGATCCAGGCAGATCCCGGCCTCGTTGGGAGTGCAGGGCCCGGGCGACAGGACGATGGCCTCCGGCTGCAGGGCGGCGATCTCCGCCAGGGTGACGGCATCGTTCCGGTAGACGGAGATCTCCTGTTTCATCTCCCCCAGGTACTGCACCAGGTTGAAGGTAAAGGAGTCGTAGTTGTCGATCATCAGCAGCACGCGTTTCCCTCCCATCCGCTCTTGAGACACCGGTGAAACTGGGCAGCAAAACCGTGGTAATAAAAAAACCAGCACCGAAGTACTGGTTCGCATCCCAATTGACTGCGCGTCGTCTCTCCTCGGCTCGTCTCGTCTCTACTCGTCTCGTCTCGTCTTATTCAGTTGTAACTCTAATTGCGTTCACCATATCACAAGCTGCTAGTCCCTGTCAATCACCTGAACGTCTGGTCGGGACTGCTTTTTTTAGTCTGCGCTATTCAGGGGCAAATTGCCATTTTATTTAGGCAGGAAATAACAGCATAACAGCCGAACATAATCCTTTAGTCCTATAAGAGAGGAAAATGAGGAATGTACTGGAGAAAAAAGATCGTTTTACTGACCGCTCTCGCCGTCTGCCTGGCGGCCACCTGTGCGGGAGGCGGCTCTCGGGCGGCAGGTGCCGCCGAGCCGGTCAGAGTCCTCATCAACAGCCAGCAGGCGCAGTTCCCGGATGTGCAGCCGGCGATCATCGACGGCCGCACCCTGGTGCCCCTGCGTTTCATCGCCGAAGCCCCCGCCTTCGGGGCGCTGGTCTCCTACGATGAGACCGCCAATCAGGTAACCGTGCTGCGCGGCCTCAAGACTGTCCTGCTCTGGCCGTCAAACAACAGCGTCGTGGTTGACGGCAAGAAAAGCGCCACCGATGTGGCGCCGGTCGTCGTGCAGGGCCGGACCCTGGTGCCCCTCCGCTTCTTGAGCGAGACTTTTGGGGCGACCGTGACCTGGGATGCGTCAACCAGCGCGGTCAGCATCAATATCGGGCCGCCGTCCAGGCTGGTCATGGGCTACTACTATGGAAGCTCCTACAGTGAGTTTCTGGCCCAGCACGCCAGCCTGACAGAGGTGGCTTTCCACTGGTACGAGGTGGACGAGAGCGGCGCCCTGACAGTTAAAACCCCCGACTCATACCGCCTGGCGGTGGATGCTGCCGATCAGAACGGGGTGCGCACGGAAGCATCCATCTCCCTGTCCGACCCTCAGAAACTGCACACTTTGCTGAGCAGCGATCAGGCGCGGAGCGCCCTGGTGGGGAACCTGGCCCGGCTGGCACAGCAGGAAGGATACCGGACCATCAACCTGGACCTGGAGTCCGTGGCCACCGCGGATAAGACCGGCTACCTGTCCCTGCTGGCACAGCTATCCCAGACCCTCCGGCGGGCCGGAATCGGATTTGTGGTGGCGGTGCCGGCCAAGGACAGTGAAAAGCCCTGGAATGGCGCCTACGATTATGGGGCGATTGCCGGATACGCTGACCGGGTCGTGCTGATGGCCTACGACTTCCACTACAAAACAAGCGCTCCGGGCGCCCTGGCGCCCTATAACTGGGTGACCGG
>JAHFCR010000024.1:28841-37253 GCA_023249405.1 Peptococcaceae bacterium
TTCAGGGGGGAATAATCCAGGCTGTAGATCTGCGCTTCCGGATATGCCAGCAGAATCGGCGAGTGGGTGGCAATGATGAATTGGGCTTCCCGGCGGCGCTCCAGCTGCCTGATCAGCCCCAGAAATGCCAGTTGACGCTCAGGAGACAGGGCGGCTTCCGGTTCGTCGAGCAGATAGATCCCGCGGCGCCCGAAGCGGTGCTGAAACAGGGAGAAGAAGGCCTCGCCGTGAGACTGGGAGTGCAAAGAGCTGCCTCCATAAGCGCCCAGGATCCCCGGGTCTTCCCTGGCCAGTTCATCAACATAGGAAGCGAGATTGTAGAATGTCTCCGCTCTCAGGAAAAAGCCGTCGGCAACCTTTGGCATCCAGGAGAGGCGGATATATTCCTGCAGCACCGGGCCGGCAGTCTGGCGCCTGATCAGGTGGTTCCGGCTGCCGCCTTCAGAACAAAAACCGCAGACACCGGCGATCGCCTCCAGCAGGGTGGATTTGCCCGAGCCATTGCCCCCGATGAAAAAGGTGACCGGCCGCGTGATCGGAATGCTCGATACGCCAATGAAAGCAGGGATATCGAAGGGATAGGCGCGCGGCTGCCTGTCATAGTCTAAAAAGCGAATCTCCTTGAGAAACAATCCGGTCCCTCCCCAAGTTTTACAGCGCTATTTTTTAATAGAGATGATCACCCAATCGCCGCCTGTTTTCTTGAAGGAGATGGCGGTTCCGCTGGCAGGGCCTGTGATGAACGTAATAGGGCCAGTGAGCAGATGCACATCATTGTTGTAAGCAATGACCCAGTCCTGGCCTCGTGGATGGAGAGGCTGCACCATGCCAGCCTCTCTCGCTTTAGTGATCAGGTTTCTATCGGCTACCAGCTGTACCGCCTGAGAGGTTTGCCCCTCTTTAAGATGGCGCATGAAATTGATCAGGGTATTATAGGCAGATGGAATGATGGTTGCCCGGACTCGCCTGTACGAATCCCCCTGCCGTTCCCATGTATCTGAAAACCAGCGGTGCGGGCCGGCGTTGGACTCTGAAAAGATTTCGTCTTGCCCCTCATAATTCCAGATGTCGCCCGAGATATTGAAGCCTTCAAGGCCGGGGCCGGTAAAAGCAACCACGCCGTGGAAGGCGCGCCACTGATCGCCCGGCTCGGAGGTATGCCACAATATCTGCCACCCGTCTGTGCCCAGGCGCATCAGGTAATAGGCCGGTATTGGCGCCCCGGTGCCGCTACAGGTCTCGTACACCGCCCCCATCTCCGTTCTTCCCTGATCATCAGGAGCGAGGCGGGCACTGGTGATGTTGAAATTCCGATCGAGATCATTTTCGGCCCGATCGGCGCTATAAAACACCTGGTAGTGAAAGTGTTCGATCCAATGGGGTTCACCCGGTTCAAGAGTCCACCAGCAGATAAGGTGGGCATCATATAAATATTGATAATCCTTATTGCTGCTTACATCTACCAGCAGCATCTCCGGCAAGCCACTGCGGAAATACCTTCCGTTTTCCGCCTCAATTGCGTGCAAATAAATTTCATGCTGAGCGCCCCATTGCTCCAAATCTTTAAGACCCTGCTGCCTCGACTCAGGATCGAGCCCTGACAGGTATGCCACCACCTGGGCCACATCGGGGTAGGCAGCCAGCTTGCTCTGATCGCCAAACGCCTCGACAGGTTCCCGGCGCCGCGCAGGATCATCTTCTCCCGCCTTCTGGCCGCATGTCTGGGGTTGGGCAGTCCCAACAGGCCGCAGCCGGACTGCCGCCTGGTATGAACCGCTATGTTCCGCAAGATAAAGTGACCCCCAGGAAGCCAGCACAGCAAGGGCAATTGCCAATATGAACCTGATTGTGCCCTTCATGAGCGACTCCCTCCTGAAGACTTATATCCGGGCATCATTAACCCGGTACTCTTCATTTACTTTGATGACTTCCACATCTTCGGTCCGCGTCCCCAGCGCTCCTTGTGAAGTTGCCATCCAATATTTGATCTGGTAATCCCATCTGCCTATCCCAAATGTTCTCTTTTGCGAGATTTCTGCCTGTTCTACCCATGGGCTCGACAAGCCGAAAGCAGTCATTTGATGAAGCGGTAATGGCCGGTGATCGGGCTGGGATAGCGCAGCAGGTAGTCCCCCTCGGTGGCCCGGGGACCGACGTTATGAATCAACAGGGGCACACCGTCCGCCCGGCGGCGGTCGGAGATGATGCCGATGTGGCCGCCGGCGCCGAAGACCACGATGTCGCCCGGCTGCCATTCCACCAGGCTGGAGACGTTGCCCGGTTGCGCCTGGGTGGCCAGCGACAGGGCGTGGCGCTTGAAGAAGAGATCCAGATTGGTGGCCCGGCGGAAATCGATATTGGAATCGGGGTGGCTGCCTGTTTTACCGTAAGCAGCAGGCGCCACCCTGATGTCCTGGTCGACCAGGTCTTTCAGGTTGTAACCGGCCGCCCGGAACGCCCGCCAGACCAGATCGGTGCAGGAGCCCCGGCCCTCCGGCGGGTAGCCGTTCTTGTAGTAGGAGGCGTCGTACAGGGTATGCCCGGTCACTTCCCGGCGCGCCCCGGCCACCAGGTCCAGGGCATCCGGGATGCCATTTTTATTCTGGTCGTGCTGAGAGATCTGCAGCGGCACATCGCATTTCGGCCCGAGCGGAACAGCCGCCAGGTACCTTGGGAAAGGCACATGCCGCAGCAGGCGGGGCCCAAACACAAATCCCAGCGCCACCAACAGCAATAGCACTACTGCCATCATGATCCATTTCGTGGTATTATTGATGTGGCTATCCATTATTTCCTTTTCCCCCTCAATACTATACAATCAGAGAGAGCGCACGGCAACCTGTTTTCATGCATAACGCCCCGCTCTTCTTCAGACAATTAAAATCAAGACCGGCCTCAAGGAGGGGTTTGTGAATGAAACCGGCGATCGCCATACTGGTATCGATCCTATTGGGGTCATGCGGCCAACTCGCCCTCAAGTTCGGAACCAGAACAGCTGCGGCCAGAGCCACCACCGCCGGCATCCTGCCGAGCTATCTGCTCAACCCCCCGATCTGGGCCGGCTTGTTCCTGTACGGCCTGTCAGCCGTTCTCTGGATCTACAGCCTCTCAAAAACGGATCTGTCCTATGCCTATCCGATGGTGGCGCTGGGATATGTTTTCGTCTGCGTCCTGTCGGTGCTGCTGTTAAAGGAAACCATGACGGCTCTCAGGATCGCCGGATTGTGCGTTATCATTCTGGGGGTGGCCATGATCGCCAGTTCGGCTTGACGGGCTATTTATCCAAAAGGTGAGGGTGGGCATGAATGACTGGAGCAGCAGTAAACATCGGTTCGTAGCTGACCTGGGGTTCGTCTTGGGCGCGTCGATAATCATATTCATCGCCTCCATGCTGGCGATCTCGGCCCTGTTGTTCGCCACCGGCCATCCCCTGTCGCAATATAATTTCTGGCTGGCTTTGCTGGTCACAACCATCTCTATCTGGCTCCTGTGCAGCCACTACTTCGATAGCAAGAAGGCGTTCGTTTTTATCGGCGTCATGCTCTGCTTATCCGGCATCTTCCTGTCAGGGACAGCCCTTGAAGGCAAAATCTACGACCTGTCCTGGGATGGGCAGACTTATCAGCAGGAGGGAATCATTCAGCTGGCCAACGGCTGGAACCCCTTTCACGACCCGCCCCTGAGGGTGGCCAACAGCATCTGGATCAACCATTATGCCAAGGGCCCCTGGATCGCCTCGGCCTCGCTCGACCTGCTGACCGGGCAGATCGAACAGAGCAAGGTCTTCAGCCCGCTCCTGATCGTTTCCTCATTTTCTCTTTGCCTGTCAGCCCTGCTGAACTGTTACAAGCGCCGGCTCCGGGAGTCCCTGGCGCTGTCCCTGCTTGCGGCGTGCAACCCGATCAGCGTCATGCAGGCAACGACTTTTTACATTGACGGACAACTGTCATCGATGCTGGTGATTATTATGGCCCTGTTGTTTACAATGATCTTCAAACCCACCCTGCTGTCAGCGCTGGCTTTGATTCTGAGCATGATCATCGCCATCAACATCAAGTTCACAGCCCTGCCTTACCTGCTGGCACTGATCCTTCCGATCATGCTGTACCTGTTTCTCAGCAGGAGGATACAGCCGGTCCGGGTAATGGCGCTGTCGCTGGCCATCGGTTTGACGGCCGGCCTGCCGCTGGTGGGCTTCAATCCTTACGTGACTAATACGTTAAGCAACGGGAACCCCTTCTATCCCGTGGCCGGCCCCAACGCAGTGGACATCATGACCGTCAACAGCCCGGCCAATTTTGGCGCCCTGAACAGATTGCAAAAGCTGGCCACGTCGCTGTTTTGCAGGACCGAGGACGCCGTTTCCCCGCACGCCAGCCATCTCAAAAGACCATTCACCCTAACCGAAGAGGAGCTCAATACCATTGCCCCGGACACCAGGATCGGAGGGTTCGGCCCGCTCTTCGGCGGGGCGGTGCTGCTGTCTCTGTTGTTGATCATCATCTCCTGGCCGGTCGATCGGAAGAAAACGGTCTTTTACACCGGACTGCTGCTGGCAATTCTCTGTTCCGCCCTGGTCAATCCGGAGGCCTGGTGGGCGCGATATGCCCCGCAGGTATGGCTGCTGCCGGTGGTCTGCATCATGCTGGGCCTGGCCGTGGACCGCAGCCTGCACAAGGCGGTGGCTCTCTCCATTGTCCTGGTCCTGATGCTGAACCTGGCCCTGGTATCGGGTTCCTATTTCCAGCGGCAGCACAAGGGGAACCTGATCCTGAAAGGCCAGTTGGCCGAGATGAAGCAGGCGCCTCTCAATCTGGTCAAATTCCGCACCATGCGTTCCAACCGGGTGCGGTTTGATGAGCTGGGCATACACTACCAGACGATTACCACGCTTGACGGCCGGGGCGTCAAGTACCTGGACTTCTCCGACACCGCCTACGAAGAGGTGCGGTTGCAAACTGCCGCGGCTCAATAGATGCTCGATGCGATCTTCCGGGAACATGGCCGACAAAGATAAACGGCACAGCATAACGGATGGTCTGATGGAGACTGCCAGGGTGGCCCTGGTGGCGGAGATCACCGGATTGGGTCCGGCGACCGTACGAGGGTAAAGAACGGCCTGAATTAAGCGCTCAGCTTTTATAGTAACATTGCTCCCAGGGAAAACGCATGGTAATATATTGATAGATAATTGATAGGAGGCTCCCACTGATGCTCAATAAATATAGAAGCCCTGGCGTGATGATTGTCAGACCCTCATCGGCTATTCGTTCGAATTACAAGACTTTCTCCAAGCTCTGTCACGAAACAGATGATCCTATCGTCGTCACTAACAACGGCGAAAACGATCTTGTGGTCATGAGCCATGAAGCTTTTTGCCGTCGTGAAGCATGGATTCGCCTGCAATTCAAGCTGGCGTCTGCAGACAAACAGATTTCCGAAGGCAACCTTGTCGAGCATGAGGAGGTTTTCTCCCGGCTAAGGGAGCGGGTTCATGGCAAATTATAAGATACGTTATACGCGGGATGCAGTAGATGACTTGGACAGTATTTTCGACTATATTTCGGAAGAGAATCGCGCTGCCGCCGCTCATATGTTAGAACGAATGGAAAGTTCAGTTTTGAAACTGGCCGACAATCCCCGCATTGGCAGCGTGCTTCCAACTAATGATCTATCGTTAATCGAGACAGGATACCGGCGTATTGTTGTGAAACCATACATCATTTTCTATCGCCTCAGTAAGGACGAACTTCTGATCGCCCGCGTACTGCATGGCAGACAGGATTGGATGAATCTCTTATTTGAGAAAGATTTCGAAGATGTTTAACGAAGAAGAAGCTCTGATCTATCAGTATCGAGCAGATTGCATCCTGATGAATACCCCGAAATTCCTGCGCAGACAGCCGGCCCACCGCACTACCTGCTCAACAGTTCGCCACGCCAGACCGTGACAGCCTGGCCGGCCAGATCGAGGCGGCCGCCGCCCAGGCGAAGCCTGATCAGGCCGCCGCGCTTCGACGCCTGGTAGGCGGTCAGCTCGCTGCGATTCAACTTCTCTCCCCAGTAAGGCCCCAGGCAACAGTGCGCCGAGCCGGTGACCGGGTCCTCGTCGACTCCCAACACCGGCGCGAAGAAACGGGAAACAAAATCGTACTCACCGCTATCGGAACAGCTGGTGACGATGATGCCCCGGGTAGGCACTTTCTTCAGCAAAACGAAGTCCGGCTGCAATTGGCGCAGTACTGCTTCGGACTCGAACTCGACCAGGTAATCCGCCACATTTCTACCTATATAAATGGGGACGGCCCCCAGGGCTTCCGTCAAGACTGCAGACGCCTCCACGATTTGTGGGGGCTGGGCCGGAAAATTCATCTCGATCCAGCCGTCTCCATAGGCAGCCGTCAGCAGGCCGCTCCGCGTATGAAAGCGGGCCTGTTCGTCACGGCTTAACAAGCCCGTTTCCCACAGCACGTGGGCGCTGGCCAGGGTGGCATGGCCACAGAGATCCACCTCCGTACAGGGTGTGAACCAGCGCAGGTCAAACCCGTCCTCCATCCTGACCAGAAATGCGGTCTCCGACAGGTTCATCTCCCCGGCCACGTCCTGCAGCCAGCGATCATCCCGCGGCGCCGGCAGGATGCACACCGCCGCCGGATTACCGGCAAACGCCCGATCGGTGAAGGCATCCACCTGAAAAGCCTCGATATTCATAAACACCACCCCTTGCCAACCATTATAACAAGCCCCCCGGGCTGCGTCAGCCTCAATTAACTGCCCCTGAAGGTGATCAGGCGGATGATCGACCGACGGGAGTGGCCCGATGAGGTGGCCACCCTGCTGGAACAGCATCGCAACCGCTTGCTGCATCAGGTCGACCTCTGCAACAGCAGGCTGCAAAAATTGGCGCATTGGAAAAGCGCCCGCAAGATAAAGGCTTTTAATGAAGCAGTACGATACGAGGTGGTGGCCAAGATAGTCCGGGCGCCATTGGCGCAGCGCCAGGTGCTGGTGCTGGTGCCGAAAAAACGCAGATACAGCCTGGCCAATTGATTGCACTATGCTAGCCTTAATAGCATATTGGTACGCTGTAACAAAAGCAGCCTGGTCAGGGCTGCTTCCTGTTTACACCGAGATGATCCATCAGGGCATCTTGCAGAATATGCGAGAAATTGACCCGGTTCTCTTCCGCCAGGTCGTTGAGCCATTTGGGAATAGTCAGCGTTTTCTTGATAGCCCTGTCCTCCATCTTATCACGGAAGGGCGGCATCCACGATTCGACTAGAACAACCACCTGATTATCTTCAACATGGAGTCGGCTGCCTTTGGTGGGGGCGGGAACGGGATCGCCATCCTGCTCCATACTGTAAAGTCGTAGAGACAACGCATCCTTCGCCATTCTGAGGGCATCTTCATCCGAGTCGCCGCAGGTCAGGCAGCCCGGAAGGTCCGGGAACTCCACGGAGATACCGTCGTCCGCATAATCGAAAATGGCGGGGTAAAAATATCTGTCTGGCGCCATTAAAAAGTCTCCTTTCAATGGGTTAGCGCTTATCGCTCTAACCCCGCTTGTTTGAATATGCTTCTGACCGTTTTTACTGGCAGGTTTTTCTTGGGATGTGGAACCGTCACCGTTTCTTTCTTTACCGGGTGTTTGAATTGGTGGTGGTCTGCCGTTATCCTATCCAGTTCCCACCCGTCCTGCTTTAGGATTTTGATTATCTCCGTTGATGTGTACGCTTTCGTCTCTCACTCACCCTTAAATAATATTATAGTACGTATTAATATACGTGCCTAGACTTTATCAAAAATATTTACGCCACTCAGGATCATGGCCGCTTTGAAACTGGCCAACACGTAAATACGTATTTATTTTGGGGGTAATGCTTCTTCTGCTGGAGCGTATTTTACACCGTTTGGTCCATCATCTTCCTCAAAAAAAAGCTTTATAGATTTTTCATCAATTTTATTATCAATAAGGTCGGCAGTGAGTTTAAACCCAAAATTTGTATCATCCGGTTTCCCATACTCCTTAGCCATACCTTCATATTCATTTTGAAGTATTTTTTTTCGCACAGGATCAGTTTCTTTTTGCGCTTTTTCTTTTGCTTCTTTTATATAAGGAACTGTATCTACATTCATACCTGTCTTAATTGGCACGTTACTATTCATTGTTGTGTTAATAATAGCTTCTACTTTTGTATCTTTAACCTTATATTCTCTGATGTCGCATTTGATACTATTAATTGTGTAATACTTAGAATAACCTGCTGTCAGAAAGTTGGTTATATATTTCTTTATCATATCTTCATTTGTTAATATATTTGAAGAACTTGTGATCTCTTCAGCAGTACTGCTTTTAACCGCACCCCTCTGTCCATTTAGGTTTGCGCAGCCCACTAAAAGCAGGATCAT
>JAHFCR010000024.1:37353-40490 GCA_023249405.1 Peptococcaceae bacterium
ATCAGCGTGGGAACATCCACCACCTCGATCTGGCTCCTGATCCCCTGAAAATGCTTCTCGATCACTCCGATCACCGCCTCGGCAGTCCTGGCCTTCTCCTCCTCATAGGCAGCCCGGTCGCCGTAGAGTTTTTTCCAATACGAGTAGGTGGAGACGAGTTCCACCTTGATCACACCCTTGCCCGCCGGGGCCATCGTCCCGTCAAAGCCATAGGTCTGCATCTCCAGGCTCTTATAGACGTGATCGGCGATCTTGACCGGCTCATCGAGCAGCAGCACCAGGGCCGACGGTTCATTGGAGAGGTCCCGGGACACCCCGAGAAAAACGTGCACCGCCCAGTTGGTCTCATCCGGCGGCTCCGCACAGTATTGCCTGATGCGTTTATCAACGTAGCGCCCATCGAGCATGCTCATGATCGTCTTGCGCCCGTCGGCGTTGGAGATGACGATATCGGCCCGGTGCTCGCTGCCGTCCTCCAGTCTGACGCCAACGGCCCTGCCGTGCTCCGTCAAAATCTTGGCCACCTTCTGCCGGTAGTGCACTTCCCCGCCCAGTTCCCGGTAGCGCCGCTCGATCGACCCGGCGAAGGCGGCTGCGCCGCCGACAGGCCAGGCAATGTCGCTCTTATAGCCATAGGCATGTTTGGCCAGATGCAGGAACAGGGGGATGTCCGGGTAAGAATACTCGAGCAGCGGGAAGGCCCGCTTTAAGAAGGGATCCTGAAAACGATCGGCAAACTGCTGCATGCTGGGTTTGAACCACTGCCAATTGGCGAGCAGCGCCGGGGTCATCCGCAGTTTGTCCCAAGTCGTTCCGAGCATCAACGCTCCCCAGACATCACCCCTGGCAAAAGCCCTGATGCCTCCGATATATTCCCTGACGACCCCCGAATCCTGCGGCGCCAGGTGCGCCATCTGCTGCTCTAGCAATTCCAGGTCATAGTAGTCATTGAAGAGCCGGCCCTCCGGAGAGGCCACGCTGACGCACTCCCTGGTGTAGACCAGGTTAGCGGGCATGGCGCCAAGCTCTCTCCAGAGGCTATTGATGGCTGTGCCCGGCGCACAGCCCATCAGGTGATGGATGCAGACATCGAAGGTGTAGCCCTGGCGCGTCCAGGAAGCGCACTGCCCGCCGGGCAGGCTGTGCATCTCGAATATCCGGCTCCGGTAGCCGTTCAGCTGGGCATAGATCCCTGCTGCCAGGCCACCCATCCCGGCGCCGATAATGATGATCGATTTTTCCATAGCCCTGGCACCCCTCCGTATTTTGAAAACTTCCGCCAACGAATAAAGTTTGGTAATTCTTTAGAAATTATCATAGCATAACTCTGCAAGGAGTGCTGACATTGCCAGTCATATTTTAGCAATGATGCCATCCTGCGCTCTGTGCGCCCTGTTCTTGATCCATTCACTGAGGGCGAAATACCATGTCAACTTTTTCCTTGATCATTGAGCAGAGCGATCTTATAATGCACATAAGATAATACTATACAGAGGATAATCTTATACAATGAGTAATGAATCCGAGCTTAGACCGAGCATCAGAATGCATGCCCTTGACGTGTGTAGATTTGAGAGAAAAAAAGAGGATACCAGGAGGACGATCATCAGCATCGCCATGCTCCTGTTCAAGCGGCAGGGCTTCGATGCCACCACCATGGAGCAGATCGCCGATGAAGTGGACATCGCCAGAAAAACCCTTTACAATCACTTCCCCGTCAAGGAAGCCATCGTTGCCGGATATGCGCAGAGAGCGCTCAGCGAGCGATGGGAAGAATTGATCCGTCAGGCGCAGGGGCTGCCCGATACCCGCTCCCGGATGAGGGCGGTGCTGCTAGGGCACTGGGAATGGGGGCAGAACGAACTGACCGCCGAGATCCTGGAAAAGTACTGTCTCTACCATATACAGGCCCTGCTGTTATCCTGCAAGGCCCACAGTGCGATGACCGGATTAGCCGATATCCTGGCCTACATCGTCAGGCTCGGCCAGGGAGCGAACGAGATCAGGCCGGACCTGCCGGTGGAACTGCTGACTGACCACCTGGACTGGGATTACACCAGTGCCGTGATGCACTGTTTGGCCGATCCGGAAAAGTACCCGATACAGGAGGGGATCGACAGAGGGATCAGCCTGCTTCTGGATGGAGCTGGATGCAGGGCAGGCGGGAATAATCGATGATCTGTTACGAGCATGTTCTGCAATAAATTTTAATACGGGGAGCATCAATTATGTGCGACAACCATGACGGGCTTTTGTGCACCAGCAAACCGGAGTGTCCGCACTGCAGTTCGGCAGAGATCGAGCAGACAGCGTTCGGCAGCGCCAGGAGGACAACGCCTGGCAACGATATAGCGGCGCTCCACCGCAACCAGGCCATCTGCCTCTGCGAGTCCTGCGGGAAAACGTTCTACCTGGTGTTGAGCGCCGAAGAAGCGGACGCAGGCGGGCAGCAAAACCCGGGGGGTGGTTGATATTTGCTCTGAACAGTGGCAGATCTGCAGTTTGCTGCAACCAGATCAATCATTTTGGAGGAGGAATGGAGAATGAAGATCCTGGCCGTCAATGGCAGTCCCAGGGGCAGGGACGGCAATACCGAGCAACTGCTGCAGCCTTTTCTGAACGGAGCACGCAGCGCGGGGGCGGAGGTCGAGGTGATCTACCTCAAGGATAAGCGGATCGGTCACTGCCTGGGGTGCTCTGCCTGCCTGATGAAAACCCCCGGGGTTTGTGTGCAGCAGGACGATATGACGGAGTTGCTGGAGAAGCTGCGGCAGGCCGACACCATCGTCTATGCCACGCCGCTCTATTTCTACACGGTCTCCGGGCTGATGAAGAACTTTCTGGACCGCCACCTGCCGCTCATACTGCCTTACACTGTCAAATACGGAGACCGCTATGGACATCCCAAGCGGGATAACGAAAAAACGCAGAAAATGGTGCTGATCTCCAACTGCGGCTTTCCGGAACGGTTGCACTTTGCCGGGCTGATGGAGACCTTCCGGCTCTGCTGCACGACCAATCCCGGCTACGAACTGGCCGGAATGATCCTGTGCCCGGCCGGCAACATCCTGAGCAGGCCTACCCTAATGGGGCAGTTCCGGTGGTACCTGGAGGCCTGCGAGGCCGCCGGGCGGGAG
>JAHFCR010000025.1:0-8475 GCA_023249405.1 Peptococcaceae bacterium
GGTTCGGGTAGCCGTGCCAAAGAAAAGGCTGCAAGTTCTCTGGGGATGAGCAGATCGACGCTCTATAGGAAAATAAAGGAACTAGGCTTACAGAGTAGTTATGCTGATTGAAGACTAAGGAGCTGCGCCATCCAGTGCAGTGTTCAGGGAATAGCAATTGGCATGAAACCCTTTACTATCGTAAAGGGTTTCATCGCAGATGCCCTTGATTGGAGTTATGCAACTGAGTGAGCGAACCGGAATATTTTTACTCAGGACTTTTCATCTATTGAATGTTCAACTTTAATATTATACTTTTTTATCCTATATTGAAGGTTTTGTCTGCTTATCCCAAGTAAACGAGCGCTTTCAGAGATATTCCAATGAGTCGATGCCAATGTTTCTTGTATTTCAACGCTTTCTTTGTTGCTTTTAAGCGACTTAGGCAATGGAAGGTCATCATCATCTAATGAAGCAATATTTCTCTTTATACGGGTTATATTGGATTCATGATGCAATTTATTTGTGTTATGAAGCTGGAAAAAGATATTTAACGGTAAGTGTTTCATTAATAGAACATGTTCATTATCAGGCATAGTATTCATAGATCCTTCGATGACATGCTGAAGCTCTCTTATATTACCAGGCCAGGAATATTTTTTAAAAGTGTTCAGTACATTTACGCTGATTTTCACATTTCTATTAAGCATCTGGTTGTAATGCGCAATAAAGAAATTTGTTAACAGCGGTATGTCTTCATAACGTTCAGATAGTGTGGGGACGTAAATAGTGACGACAGCTAATCGGTAATACAGATCAGCGCGAAGCCGTTCATCGTCGATGGCCTTTTGAGGTTCGATATTCAAGCTGCCGATAATGCGTGGTGATACATTCTTTTCCGCTATGCCACCAATACGGCGCACTCGGCCTTCCTGGATCACTCTAAGCAATTTAGCTTGCAAGAATAATGGCATGGAATTGATTTCATCAAGGAAAAGTGTTCCGGTGCTTGCTTGTTCGAAAAGCCCGGGCCTGTCCACTGACCCGGTGAATGCCCCTTTCGCCGTACCGAACAGAATGCTCTCCAGCAAGGTATCGGGTAGAGCAGCGCAGTTGATGGCAACAAAGGGCTCCTTGCTACGACTGCTGGCATTATGGATACTCTGGGCAAATAATTCTTTACCTGTCCCGGTGCTGCCATAAATGAGTATGTTAGATGAAGAGATAGACGCTCTTTTGGCTTTTTCTATAGCATGCATATGCACTTCGCATTTGCCAATTATATCATCAAAGGTATACTGCGTGCCATTTAGTTTATATTTTTTAGATTCGTTTATAGCATCTTCTTTAGGCATACATTTTTGCTTTTGTTCAATTAATTTATTTATCTGCTGAAAAATATGCATCGCTAGATTAAAATCTTGGGAGATGGAAACTGCTCCAATCAATTCAGTTTTATTAAATAGAGGCGAACAGGATGTCACAATATTGACCGCGTGCTCTCCACCTGTCAGATAGTATTGTGGCTGGTGAGGTATCCTGTTGCCGGTATTAATAATTTTTAAAAGAATGCTGCTATCATTATCGAAATCATATTTCTTCGTTATATGGCATCCTTTGATCTCACTGAATTTCAGGTTATCGATTTTCTCTTGAGTACTATTCATGAAGACTATATGCCCACTTTTGTCTAGGGCCAGTATGCCTTCGTCAATAGAATCGAGAATGGTTTTATATAGCATCAAAGATTGTTCGAGAAGAGCATTTTCTTGTTGCAGTTTGTTTTGCGCTGTCACGTCGATGATCGTAACTAGGGTATTTGTGCCGTCTGTCACAGGAACCTTCTGGTAACTTACACTGAAGAAATAACTTTTGTTGTTGATCTTTTTTGTAAATGAATCTCGTTGCCTTCCTGGGTTAAGTTGTGGGTAACAATCCGTGAACTTTTTACCCACCACATTTTCTCGCGCAGCATAACTGAGCGCGATTTCATTCGCATATAGTATGGTACCATTTTCCCCTAAAGAGATGATTCCCGGTTCATGATAACCTGAATAACCATGATTATCCATTGAGGTTTTCACCTTAGTAGCAGACATGTATATCACCTCTGAATTAATACGTGATCTTCAATGCCCTTGATTGCCTGCTGGATATTCATTTATGGCATCAGTTCAGTTGGCATTCATCAATACAAACAGCAGAAATCGAGTGGGACGATACGTTTTCATAGGCGCCGCGTTTCCCGGCAGGTCTCCGAGACCCGCTCTTGGGGGCTGTTTTTAAATATTCGGCAACAATACTGTATTTCCTTCACTTGCCGACCATTTGAAGCTTGGCTGCATTGGATTATAGTGAGCCCGAGCAATGTCCCCCAGCTTACCGGCGAGCGACCCGGACCGTTGACGGCAGGTTTTGCCAGGTGCTATGATAAGATTAAAGAGTATGGTACCAGAAGAAGACAATGGAAGAGATCTATTTATGAGGGCGGCTAAGAAGATTAAAAAAGGAGGATTGATGAACACATTGAAAAGAACGGTACTTTTTAATGAACATTTAAAATTAAAAGCTACTATAGTGGACTTTGGCGGATGGGAAATGCCTGTTAATTACCCTACCGGTATTGTTGAAGAACACCTTTATACGCGAAAAAGAGCCGGCCTGTTTGATGTTTCTCATATGGGAAGATTTGTGATTACCGGCAAAGAAGCGTCACCGTTTTTACAGTATGTTTTAACGAACAATATTTTGGCTTTGGATCTGAACCAGGCTCAATATACCATGATTCCAAATGAAAATGGCGGTGCCCTGGATGATGCCTACCTTTATCGTTTTTATGAAGATAAATATTTATTGGTTGTGAATGCAACCAATGCCGAGAAGGATTGGGCGCATTTGACCAACGAAATAATACGCTTTGATGCTCAGATCACCAATCAATCTGATGCGCTGGCCATGATTTCTATCCAAGGACCCGATTCAAAGAACATTTTAAGAAAACTCTCAAAGGATACCTATCTGACCGAACCTTTAAAAAATGCTCTTAATATCATTGAATTAAGTGGAAAAGAAGTACTCATTGCTAAAACAGGATATACAGGAGAGCCGCTTGGATTTGAATTGTTTGTTAAAACTGCCGATGCCGTTGGTGTTTGGACACTATTGTTAGAAAATGGAGCAAAGCCAGTCGGTCTTGGCGCAAGAGATACCTTGAGACTGGAAGCCGGATTACCCCTTTATGGACATGAATTGGGTCTTGACGTTAATGAACAGGAAATTCAAATTTATTCCTGTCCTTTAGCTAAATTTGCCGTCAGTTTTGCTGAAGCAAAAGGGGACTACATAGGCAGAAAAGCTCTGCTCAAACAGTTTGAAGCTTTTGAGAAAATATTTAAAAGAGATTTTTCAAATCTGCCGGATTTGCCCAGGATGATCAAACCTATTGCTTTAAGCGGCAAAGGGGTTGCAAGAAGCGGGTTTAAAGTGTTTAAAAACGGTGTGGAAATAGGATATGTTACCAGCGGTACCATGGTGCCTTATTTTAAGACGCAAGGACATGGGCTGGATACAGCCATAACAGAGGAAAAAGATATGAGAGCCATCGGGCTGGCCCTTCTACGCAGTGATGTTTTGGTTGATGATCAGGTGGAAGTTGAAATCCGTGGAAACAAAGTAAAAGCCGTGATAGCACCCTATCATTTAAGAGGAGATGCACCGCCCTTTGCAAGACCTATTCTTTATGGTTTGACGGAAACATTTAAGAGGGATGCTTCAACGGATTATAAATCCAAAGCATTAAATCTGATCGAGAAAAGCTACAACAACCATTTGTGGCGACAAAATGAAACCATAAATCTAATACCATCGGAGCAATCCCAATCCAGCGCTGTAAGATTATTGTCCATCATGGACCCTTCTTCCAGGTATGCGGAACACAAAAAAACAAAGTCTTTTTATGATTACGATATTTTTTATTATCAAGGCACGAAATTTATAGACGAAGTAGAACGTTTGTTGGTTGAGGAACTAAAAAAATACTTCAATTGTTCAGAAGTCGAAACTAGGGTCATCAGCGGTCAAATGGCTAATACAGCGGTTTTTAGCGCATTGATGGATTTCAAAAATAGAATTAATCGAAAGAAAGAAGCCAGTCGATTAGGTTATATTTTGAATAACCACATTATCAGAGGCGGTCATCTGAGTGCGCAGCCTATGGGTGCTTTGCATGATTATATTGCCATTGACCCTATTACTGAAAAACCGGCTATCGTCAATTTCCCGGTGTTAAAAGACAATAGCTTCAAAATTGATGTTGAAGAAACAAAGAAAATCATTGTTCAATACAAACCGGAGCTCATTATCTTTGGGAAAAGCATGATATTACATAAAGAGCCGGTAAGGGAAGTTAGGGAGTTCATTGATGATCAAAAAATCAATACGGTCATCATGTACGATATGGCCCATGTTCTTGGATTGGTGGGGGATTTCTTCCAAAATCCATTTGCTGAAGGGGCTGAAATTGTAACCGGATCTACCCATAAAACATTTATGGGTACGCAAAGAGGCATCATTGCCGTGAATTATCAAAAAGAAGATCTCAAACACGATCTTTGGGAAGCCATTGAAACAAGGACTTTCCCCGGAAGTGTCAGCAACCATCATCTGGGAACCATGCTGGGACTTTTAATGGCAACCTACGAGATGCATCGCTTTAAAGATGAGTATCAAAAAAATATCATCGAAGACGCAAAACACTTTGCAAAATGCTTGAAGCAAACCGGTTTAGACGTGGCAGGAGATCCGGGCATATCTTATACTGAGACCCATCAGGTCATTGTCAGAGTAGGTTACGGCACAGGTCCGGAGGTAGCCAATCGACTGGAAGACAGTAATATTATTGTTAACTATCAGGCGACACCGGAAGAAGAAGGGTTTACCGCTTCAGGAGCCTTGCGACTTGGTGTTTCGGAAATGACCAGATTTGGTTTTGGTAAAAAAGAGTTTGAACAGTTGGCTGAACTTATGGCGGATGTCATTTTAAGAAACAAGAATGTTAAGGAAGATGTTAAAAAAATGAGAAGCGCTTTCACGAGTATGAAATATTGTTTTACAGATGAGGAAATTGTTGCTGGCTTAAATAAATTAAAATGTTGCATACATTAGTAACCATTAAATCATTGCAATTTATCACAAAAAAAGAGGGTGGCGAGATATGGCCACCCTCAAGTTGAATATGGTCTTGATGGGGTTTTTACAGGACATTCTATTGGGTGTTGCTGACAATTGCCTTGATCTTTGCCTGGATATCAGCCGGTAGCTTTTCCGGTTCATGGTTTTCGATGATGCCTCTCGTCTTCTCGTTAACAACTTGCCCTAGAGGCTTTCGTCCGTCGTTAACCCAGTGATCAAAGCGCTGGCGATTGATAATGGCAGGCCTCCAGGTCTCCTTCTTGAAGTGTTCGAAAGTATGGCGTTCGGTCAAGAACTGGTTGCCAGGGCCAACTTTCTTGATGACTTCAACGGCTAGAGTGTCTTCATCGACTTTGACACCTTCAACGATGCGACGAACATGGCCGATGATATCGTCCGACATCACCAGAAGATCCAGCGAGCTCGTAGCGCCATATTCCATATATCCGACATCGTGGATCAGATTGGCGCCGCTTAGGGCGGCCATCAAGCAGGAACTGGTCGCCTCTATCGCCGCTTGCTGATCAACGGCCTTGGAATCGGTACAACCGGCAGTAGAGAACATCGGAATCTTATAGTAGTGTGCCATATCGGTGAAGCCGGCGTGTAGCAGATCGAATTCGGGTGCGCCATAGCTGAGGATCATGCTCTTCATATCCAGGATCGAAGGCACGCCACCCATGATGAAGGGAGATCCCTCCCTGACCAACTGGCAAACGACCAGACCGGCAAGGCATTCTGCATTTGAGACAACCACGTTTCCAGCTAGAGTGGCTGGGGCGGTACCGCCACAACTGGGTGCCGGAGTGTAAATGACGGGCAGGTTATTGCGTGCCATAAAAATTGCTTTTTGGATAGCGTGCGGTGAGTTCACAAAAGGAGAGCTGGGTTCAGAATACAAACAGATGAACGGGTTCTTCTGCAATTCCTGTAAACTCCCGGCAATTGCCACGCACATATCGATCATGATCTGATAGTTCCTGGCGGTATAACCCCAGTGGACAATCGGTTTTGTTGAATTTGTCAACATAGCCTCAAGCAGGTATACATCCGAAACTTCGGTCGGCACATCTCGAGGTGTGCCCATATCCATCTGGAAATCAATATTTGGCAGGGCATCGATGACCTTTGAAGCCCTATAGCAGTCGCTGATCTCAGGGAATCTCTTCTCTCCAGTATAGGGATCCAGAGTATAAGTGTTGGTCGGGCCAGGTCCGAAATAGGTTTTATGGTCTTCTAAGAACATGGTTCTGCTGCCATTACGATCGCAGAGGACCACTCTTGACGGAGAGGTCCTGATCGCCCATTCAACCAGGCCGGCGGGAAAACGTACCCGGTTGCCATCAACATATGCTCCGGCTTTTTTCAGGATTTCAATTGTTTCCTCATCGTGATAAATAGCGCCGACGCTCTCAAGGATCTCTAGCGTCGCATTATGGATCTCATTGCATTGAGACTCGGTAAAAACGCTAAACTGCAAGGTATCATTGGCTACATAGTTACTGCGCTTTTTCATATGCTATCCCTCCAGATTCATGAAAAATTATCAAGAAATATAGTTGCTTCTACGCATCCGGGCTTAGCGACCGGCTTGAGGCAGCGCCTCGGCTGAAAGTCCGCTGGCATACCGGGAATGCGGCACGGGGCAATTTTCTTAAGCAAACATGGCCTTGGAGACATCCGCAGCTTCAGCTGCATCGGGGGCATACGCATCCGCACCGATATCATTCGCAAAGTCCTGGGAGACAGGAGCACCGCCGATGATCACCTTGATCTTGTCGCGTAGGCCTTCTTCCCTCAGCAGATCAATGGTGTCCTTCATCTTCATCATGGTAGTGGTCAGGAGCGCGGACAATCCGAGCAGTATCGCTTTGTGCTCTTTTATCGCCTTTACGAATTGATCCGGAGGAATATTCACGCCAAGGTCTACTACCTTGAATCCGGCAATCTCCAGCATCATTATAACCAGGTTCTTACCGATATCGTGAAGGTCTCCTTCGACAGAGCCGACGACTGCGGTTCCAATCGTCGGGACTTCTTTTCCTGCCATTTTGGGTTTGACGAGCTTCATTCCGGCAGCCATTGCACTAGCAGCCATCAGGACTTCTGGTATAAACATATCCCCAGCCCTGAATTTGACGCCCACAGCGTTCATGCCTGCAATAAGACCATCATTGATGATGTTCAACGGGTCTGATCCGGCGCTCAAAGCAAGTTCCACAGCAGAAACAACGCGGGCTTCGTCACATGCCTCAACCGCATTAGCAATACTTGTTAACATACCGAGTCCCTCCGTTAGTAATTAATAGTTGCCCTCGTGCTTGTAAATTCCGCCATCAGATTTGAATCTACTTAGCGGTAATGAAAAACGCCACCGCACCTCCTCAAATTAGATTTTTCAACATAAAATGCGGGGCGCAATAAACTCAAATGTTTATTTTTACTCCATAACTCAGATCTAGCAAACAGCGTGCCACTTACACCTATTCAGGCTTTCATTTTGAATAAGGGTTAATCAAGCGGCGTCCCATGCGGTGTTTTTACGTAATATAGTGGGCCGATCGAAGTTCAATTTTTAAAGGGCATCATCATCTTTTGCATGCAAACTTTTGCGCGACTGCTTTTTTAACATATCTTCTCATAAGCGTTGCATAAAAATTTTTCGTAGATGTCAAATCCTAGCAATTGTTAATTAGTCTATAACTACAACTAATATATTTGGTGTATACAACCATGCGAATTTATCTTTATTGCGCTAACACCGCATTCGCCTAGAAGTAGCCTTGTCCACATTTTAAGCAATATCTGTTAGAGAAATACCGAAGGTTTCGGGTAACCTGGAGATGAAGGGGGATCTTCTGAAGGTTCATGATCTCCAGATTGCCACCGGTGACCAGCGCCGAATCTGCCACGTAGATGCGCCGTCCGCTATCGCTTGGAAGCCATGGTATCAAGCCTTTCCAGCACTTCCTGGTTCCAGGTCTTGTCGGAGAGGTTGCCATCCATGAGTTCTCCGAAGATAGGGATCCCATCGGTGGTGGTGATCAGCCCATACAGAAACTGCTTCAGGCCAGGACGGCGGTCTTTGCTGTATCCGTAGGCGATATCGATGGCCGGGTTTTCCTCTCCGTCATATTCCCCGGCCATGGAGATGGAAGTGGTATCAGCATGTATTGTTCCAACGTCCACCCCGTGCACCTTGATCGCCGATAATACCAGTGTCAGGTAAACCCGGTTGGGGTGCGCGGCAGCCAGTTTGGAAAGAGACCGTCCCGGGGCATCATCATTGAAGACATCCATATTCTG
>JAHFCR010000025.1:8575-26494 GCA_023249405.1 Peptococcaceae bacterium
AGATCTGGCTGCAAAAAGATAGCATTTTGCACATCCAACCATCCTCTATTGCATGAAACACTGGCGCGTTTTTTTTATTCTGCCCTATTGGTAAACGGCTTTTTTGGCTTCATACATAGCCTTATTGCCACTCAACGTCTCGGCGAGAGAAGTTTGGTATGTTTTTTGCTTTTTTATAATTCGGTGTTCGCTTTATTGGGTTTTCCCAACTGATACGCTCGAAGGAGATGATCCATAAATTTACAAACAGTGTATATTTGCTCTTTCGGTTTCTTTAACAGTAACCAAACTTGGGAATGACAGGAGGAAAAAATAAATGGACATGGAACAGGATCAAAAATGGGTCAACGAGAAGGTCAAAATTGGCAAGGAAGTATGGTACTTAACCCGGGACGAGGTAGTTTCCGCCGGGCTTACGGAAGCAGATATTCTCAGCCTGACAATGGACGCTCTTGTTGCTCATGGCAAAAAAGAATATGAAATGCCTGCGAAGATAGGTGTTCACCCCTTTATAGAGGTTTTCTACCACGCGATGCCGGCGTATGTGCCCTCAAAGTTGGCTCTCGGTATGAAATGGATTGAATGCTATCCAAACAATCCGAGCAAGTTCAACTTACCACAGACTACAGGTCTATTGATACTTAACGACGTTTTAACCGGTTGTCCGATTGCGGTCATGGACTGCGCATGGATCACTGCTATGAGAACTCCTGCCGTAACAGTGTTAGCGGCTGCCGTACTGCATCCCGATGCTGAAACCTTTGGAATGTTTGGATGCGGTGTGCAAGGAATCGAGCATATAAAATATGTAGTTCATACCTTGAAAAAACTCAAGAGCATCTACATCTACGATGTTAAAGAAGAGTATATGGATAATTTAATAAAGTTAGTTCAGCCTAAGATCGATGTTAAGATCATCAAGGGAAAGGGCTACGAAGATGTGACTAAGAGCTGCGAGGTATTGAGTTCGGCAACATTCATCGTTAAGAAGCCTTATTCTTTTGTCAAATATGATTGGGTCTCGAAAGGGCAGACAATCCTTCCATGCGACCTCAATACTTTCTGGGATCCGGCAATATCTCTAAAGGCCGATAAGTATATCGTTGACAGCATTGCCGAGCATGAATTATTTGCCGGGGTGGGGTATTTTCCGGATGGGCTGCCTAAGGTTGTATGTGAAACCGGTGAAATCCTTGCAGGTCTCAAGAAGGGCAGGGAGTCCAAAGATGAATTGATCGTATGCAGCAATATCGGGATGTCTGTCTGCGATGTTGTAGTTGCCAGGGAAGTCCTGAACCGCGCCTTGGCTAACAATATTGGCCGGAAGTTACCCCTATAAATACTTTGGGATTAAAGCGCATCAAGCCCCGGAATCTGAAGATTCCGGGGCTTGATGGTTCACCCAGCATGTCTGCTGCACCGATGGGTTGAAAGAAACCCTGTCGCCTAACCAGCGGAAAAACAACCCATAGGCAAGGGCGTCACTGGCAATGGTGGGGTCTGAAAGAAGCTGAAGGGGAGCCTGGAACATAGCGCAAGTGAACCGATGTTGGCCAATCATATGGGGTGCCTTGCATTAAGTGGGAAGGCTCGAAAGCTGGACAGCGGGGTCAGGATGCCCGGTATCCCCACGGTTTATTCATACTACACCCTCCTCAAGTATTATAGCCAAAAGCCTGTTGCTCACATGCTCCAAAAAAAGTGACCATCAACCGGTTCGCACCTGCTGCTGCAGATCGATCGGGCGCAGTTGCATGCGCTGTTACAGCCGACTGTATGGCTTGAGGCGCTGTACATCGGGATACTTTCCACGACTGGCGCTTTCTTTCTCCGGAACAAAGGGTTGGAGTTGGTGGACGCCGTGAGCGGGACTGTTCTTTTTCTTTCAGCCGCTAACGGGAACCCTGCTGGGCTTGCTGTTGCTTGGTGAACGCGTCGGGATCATCTTCTGGGTGGGTGCCGCCCCGATCTGCCTGGGGGTTTTATCGGCCGCCAAGGAGTCGCCTGATACCGCTGACTCATCAGAAAAAATTGAAGCATGTTGAGTTCATTCTTAACAAAAGGAGCTATGATTGGTAAGTATCAGGATATTCCCGAAGTATAATTAATTGACTTGCGTAAAAAGCCGGGAGATGATTGTCAGGGGAAGGTCCACAATTACCGAGGGGGGGTCAGGGACAGGTGTATCGGAAAAAGGCTTTAATAATGGGTTTGATTCTGATCTTGGTGGCCATTGTGGCGTTGGTGGTCGGCGTCAGGTGCAGCCGCAGGGTGAGCAAGGCAAATCAGGACATGGAGCAGCCGGTTCACATTGATGCTGCCTCAATGCCTGCTTTTGCCAGCTACCAGGAGATTCCGGTCAATATACTGCCGCAGGTGCCGCCTTACCGGGTGGCGGATGATCTAGGCAACATCACCAATAAGTCCTGGTTTCAGTTTTCGCCGGATGCCAAGCAACTGCTCAGGCAAAACGGATTTGTAGTAGTCAATGATAATGTCCGGGGGGAAGGAATGCCAGAGTTCTTTCAGATCTATGAGGAAAACACATATGGCGATCTGCCGAGCTTTGTCACCACCGATGCCATGTTGCACAACTATCACCTGTTCTTTGATCACTTGTTAAAATCTGTCGAACAGGCACACCTTGCCCCCGAACTCAAACACCTAACTGCTGCCATGCAGCAGGCGTCACAAGAACAGTATGCGGCTCTGAAGGGTACCGCCTGGGAGAACGCCGCTAAAAGAAACCTGGCTTTTTTTGCCGTTGCTGCCCGGTTGCTTGACTCTCAGGCGCAGGTACCGGGCTCAGTGCAGGGCGAGGTCGCCAAAGAACTGGCGCTGATCAACCAGCACGGCCAGACCGCGATCTCGCCGGTGATGAGTATCGGACAACAGCCCGACATGCTGGAGAACCTCAAAGAGGACTACACCCAGTATATCCCCCGGGGGCACTACGACACATCCGACGACCTGAAAAGCTATTTTAAAACGATGATCTGGTACGGCAGGCTGACCTTCCGTCTCAAGAGCGAGGATGAGACCAGGTCTGCCGCCCTGATCACGGTCGCCCTATCCCAGGGGGATAATTACAAGGGCTGGGCCAAGATCTACGAACCGACCAACTTCTTCGTGGGCAAGAGCGACGATATCACCGGCGACCAGTACCAGTCACTGCTGGCTCGGATCTACGGCTCTGGCCTCACCCTGCAGGCCCTGACCAGTGATGCCGGCAAGTGGGACGCCTTTGTCAATGCGGCCCAGTCTCTCAACCCGCCGCAGATCAACTCGATCCCTATCTTTGATGAGACTATCCAGCCGGACCGGGAAGGCGAGATCAAAGGGTTTCGATTCATGGGACAGCGTTTCACCGTGGATGCCGACATCTTCCAGCGCCTGATTTACCGGGACGTCAAGGAAAACCAGAACGGAGACCGACGCATGCTGCCCAAGGGGCTGGACATCCCGGCAGCGCTGGGCTCTGCCGAGGCCTACAGGATCCTGCAGCAGTCCGGCGATACCGGCTTCAAGAGCTATCCAGAGAACATGTCCAAGTTGCAGAAGTACCTGGCCGGTCTGGACGCCAGGACCTGGACACAGAACCTCTACTGGAGCTGGATCTACACCCTGCAGCCGACTATCCAGGTAAAAGGCGCCGGCTACCCCTCCTTCATGCAGAACAGTGCCTGGACGCGCAAGGGGCTGAATGCTTTTCTGGGCAGTTGGACGGAACTCAAGCACGACACCGTCCTCTATGCCAAGCAGGTCATTGCGGAAATGGGTGGTGACGGCGTACAGCCGCCCGACTTTCGCGGTTACGTGGAACCGGACCCGGTCTGCTACGCCCGGCTGGCCTCCCTGCTCAAGATGACCGAGCAGGGTCTGGAGCAGCGTCAGTTGCTCGCTGACCAGGACCGGGGCAGTCTCGACCGGATGATCGACCTCGCACTGTCGTTGAAACAGATCTCCGAGCAGGAGCTGCAGAATAAACCCCTGACCAAAGATCAGGATGACCTGATCAAAGGGTTTGGCGGACAGTTGGAGCACTTCTGGCTGGATGCGTTGAAGGACCAGGGGATAGATCACCGCAGCGCGGCCTATAAAAACCCGGCCGCGCTGGTGTCGGACGTGGCTACTGATCCTAGGGGCTCGGTGCTGGAGGAGGGAACCGGATACATCTCCGAGGTCTATGTGGTGGTACCGGTTGACGGCAAACTACGGATCGCCCGGGGTGGAGTTTACAGCTACTACGAGTTTCCCTGGCCGGCGCAGGACCGGCTCACCGACTCCAAGTGGAGGGAAATATTGAAGAGCAGCCAGGCTCCACCGGTACCGCAATGGACCAGTTCGTTTCGTGCCGGTACGGCCAATGCTGGACAACAGCAGTAGCTGGATCGGCGCCGGCAATAAGAAGTTGGTCACCGCCGCCGCCATCACCTTGGGAGCGCTACTGCTGGTCTGGCTGTCGCTAACGGTCATCCCTGTAGGCGCTGAAAAACGGGGGCTGGAATGCCCAGAGCAGGTGCGGCAGGCGGATCTGGATCAGGACGACCGGTTGGAAACTTATTTGTTGAAGGGGTTGCGGCTGACGGTGACCGAGGATGGCCGCGTCATCTGGCAGAGCCCTGCCGACTGGCGGGTGGCGCAGTTCGTGCTGGCCGACTCCAACAACGATGGTCTGGTTGACCTGAATATGGTAGTCTGGAAAAGGGGCAGCTTTGGCGCCTACAGGCCCTTCTGGTTTAAGGGAGAGGATCGGGCATACTGCAACCACCTGTATGTGTTTGACCTCTCCCGGGGACAGATAAAGCCGGTATGGATGTCATCCGGGTTGGAAGCCCCGATTATCAGCCTGAACATCCGGGATGTTGACGGGGATGGCAGCAATGAGCTGGCAGTTGTCGAGCAACCACCGGGCACGGCGGACAAAGACACCGCGCCAGCGGGCAAACCTGCTTGCATCAGGCTTACCTACTGGCGGTGGGATGTGTGGGGATTTACCCGGGTGGCCCTGCCGGCCGGAGAGCCTATCAAGGCTAGAGAGGGAGATGGCGGTTGACGGAACTGTCGCTTCCCGGGGTGGTCAGAGAGGCCTGCGCCTTGCTGACCGCTGGCCATAGACAGGCCTGCGTGGTCGGAGAGGGGTCAGGAATTCCATCTGGTGTTTTGAGAGGGGCGAAATCATGCGGAAATTGATCACCGGGACGATTGTCGAGGCCGTTGGCGGTTATACGGGCAGCACCTCCTACCGCCAGCCGTTGGTCGGCTTCACAGCCGCCGACAACCCTGGGTTTATCAGGTTGCGGGAGGCGGTCGGGCCAACCCACCAGTTGCCACAGGATCTGTTGCCCAACGCCAGATCGGTAATCGCTTTCTTCCTCCCCTTTACCAGAGACCTGGTGCGGCTTAACAGGTCTGATCCGTACATTTCCCGGGCTTGGGCGGAGGCGTATGTCGAAACCAACCGCCTGATCGATGATATCTGTCGTGCACTGGCCGGCGTATTAATCAGCATGGGAGTGCGCACCGCCTGGCAGCAGCCTACCCATAACTTTGATCAGTTAACCCTGACATCCTTCTGGTCGCATAAGCACGTTGCCTACCTGTGCGGCTTGGGTGGCTTTGGAAGGCACCAGATGCTGATCACCGAGGCCGGGTGTGCCGGGCGCCTGGGCAGCCTGGCAATCGACGCAGACCTGCCCGAAACGGGTACTGCTCTACCAGGGACTGCCGACTTACCGCCCGGCGAGTTCTTGGCCAAGCGATGCCGGGACTGCAGCGCCTGCATCAGGAGTTGTCCCAGCGGAGCGCTTACCGAGAACGGTCTGAACAAACAAGTTTGCTACAACTATTTGCTCCAGGTGAGCGACCATTTTCAGGACCTCGGGCTGTGCGACGTCTGCGGGAAGTGTGCCACCGGCCCCTGCGCCCTGAAGGCGCCAGGCATGGCAGGCTGACTTACTGAAGGTGGGATGTCTGAGGTTGTATTCGGTTAACGTGATCGGGGCAGTACGTGCAATTGGGGGTTGACGGTATGGAGCTGTCTCTTCCAGAAACAGTTAAAAGAGCCTGCGTTTTACTGGCGGCGGACCACAGGCAGGCCTATGCGGTAGGCGGGGGAGTCAGGGACCTGATCCTGGGTGTTGAGCCTTTGGACTGGGACCTGGCCACGGATGCCTCGCCCCGCGATGCTATGGCTATTTTTATCAGAGCCGGATTCAAGGTGGTGCCAACCGGCATCAAATACGGCACCATTACTGTTTTTATTGAGGACCTGCCGATAGAGGTCACTACCTACAGGGTCGAAGCGGGATACCAGGATTGGCGACGCCCGGCAGGGGTCCATTTTGTCAAGGAGATCGAACAGGATCTGGCCCGGCGGGACTTCACCATCAATGCCATTGCCTATGATCCGCTGCAGTCCCGGGTTATCGATCCCTGGTCCGGAATGCGGGACCTGGCAGCGTTGCGGCTCAGAGCGGTGGGCGACCCAGAGGCCAGAATCGGCGAGGATGCCCTGCGGATCATGAGGGCGATCCGCATCGCCGCGGATTATCATCTGCAGATCGAGCCGCGGACCTGGCATGCCATCGTCAGAAACGCCGAACTGGTCGGCCGGATCTCGGCCGAGCGGGTTCGGGATGAGCTTACCCGGACCCTGATGGCTAAAGATTACTTGGACGGATTACAGCAACTACTCCAGGCCGGGCTGCTGTTCGTGATCATCCCCGAGTTGAGCGAGAGCTGGCTTTTCCCCCAATATCACCCCTATCACCAGTATACGGTCCTGAATCATACCTTCGAGGCGCTGCGTTACGCCCCGGCTTCGCTGGAAGTGCGTCTGGCGGTGCTGCTGCACGATGTGGCCAAGCCTAGATGCTTTAGCCGTGGGATTGACGGCAAGGGCCATTTTTACGGGCACAACCTGCTGGGTTCGGAGATGGCTGAAGATATTCTGCAGAGGTTGCGTTACAGCGTCAGGACGATCAAGCAGGTGGCAATCCTGATCAGAGAGCACATGCTGAGCCTGCAGATGCGCTCTCCTGCCATGCGCAGGCTGGTGGCCAGGGCCGGGCGGCAAGCCATACCAGACCTGCTGGCGGTTAACCAGGCGGATTTCTTGGCTCACAGCACCGATCTGATCATACATTTATTCTCGGAATGGGAAGCTTTCAGGACTCATCTGGGCGAGGTAATGGCAGAGGATGCCGCCTTCAATCTGAGCGATCTGGCTATCAATGGCAATGATCTGCTGGCCGTTCTGGGTTGTCGGCCGGGGCCGCTGATTGGCACGATCCTGAATACGCTGTGGAATGAAGTGCTGGCGTGTCCCCAGAAAAACGAGCGCAACTATCTGCTGGTCCGGGCAGGCCAGATCGCTGCGCAGCATGATGCTGCTCCGGAAAAGAGAGATTAGAAGCCTAGTCCCAAGCGCTCGGCAAGCATGGGAGGAAGGCCGGCTGCCGCCACTTTCTGTTTGGTCAGATCAAAATCGTAAGGTACGTGTCTGTAGCGGATGGTGTTGTTGTCGCTATCATAGATCAGATACGAAGCCCCCGGTTTACCATCCCGGGCCTGGCCGATGCTGCCCGGATTGATCAGGTACAGCTTATCATCGTGGATGTTATATGCGGGGGCCTGGTTGTGCTCCAGGAACTCCTGGGTTGTTGTTCTGTCGCTATATGAGTATAGCGCCCGCTGGTGGGTGTGGCCAAAAAAACAGAGAGCTATTTGTGGGTATTCCATAGCCAGGGAATCGAAGGCGAATGTTGCGCCAGCCGGGGAAAAGATGTAGTCGTAGGGGTGGATGGGAGAGCCATGCACCGCCAGAAACCGGTCGTCGACCAGGGCCTGTTCGGGCAGTTGTTTTAGCCATGCCTTATTGCTCTCGTTGAGCTGGCGTTCAGTCCACAGCAGTGCATCCTGGGCGACCGGATTGAAGTCCTCAATGCCGCAGATGCCGATCACGGCATCGTCATGATTGCCCCTCAGGCAAAGAAAATCGCGGCTGCGGCAGAGTTCGGCGCACTCGTTGGGGTTGGCGTAATAACCAACGATGTCGCCCAGACAGACAACCTTCTGAACGTCCTGATGGTCCAGATCCTCCAGGGCTACCTGGAATGCCTCCAGGTTAGCATGTATGTCACTGATTATGGCATAGCGCACCCGGCAGTCTACTCCCCTTCCGGATTTGCCAGAATAACACGGAGTACCCTTCTATTTTCGAAGACATGCTTATCTTTGTCAATAAAAAGTTACTTTTATGCAGATACCCTACTATAGAGTGATTGTAGTCATGCATGGGGGGAGGCGCCAGACTCTGAAATCCTTGCCCGAGTTGATCATAGAGCTAAAACAAAGAGACTGGCGCCTGGTGACGATCTCCGGCTGACCGATGACATGAAGGCGTACCAGGCAACAACATCACCAACGGCCAACCGGACCTGAGGCGGGCTGTCAGACGGCAGATCCTTCTCCTACCGGATAGGTGACGGTTCCATTGCATTGGGGACACTGCAACAGGTGCATGTGTTCGTCCCCCGTGTCCGGCATCTCCCGGCCGGTGGCATCCACCGGTTCTTCATAGGGGCTATAAGGGTCATAGTAGCTTTCCAACCCACCATAATCGATCATCTGGGTACCACAATCCGGGCAATTGCGCGTGATCTGGGTCAGGCCATTGCATACCGGGCATCCAGCACCCATCTTCTTCACCTCACTTTTTTTCAAAGCTCAGTCTGATAGCTATTTTTGCCGATGATCAACAAAGCTTATGCATCTTGCGGATCTGTTTTGCTCGCTCTCAGGCGCGGCGAGACTCCCGCAGTACGTACCAGCAGCTATTGTATAGTGAATACATTGAAGCCAGCGGTTGACTTTCACTACCCCATATTTCATAATTAGGCCATGAAAAACGTTTGTGTTGTGCAATTAGGCCATGTTAATGGGCACAGATGTCCTCGGCAGGAACAAGTTTCCGGGAGGGCATTTATTGTTTGCCCCAGGTAGAGCGCAAGGAAAATTGTTGGCTTGATTGGAGGTGTACGGGATGGACCGGGCGCGCATACTAATTGCGATGGACAGGGCTGAGCAGCGGGACAGTCTCAAACTGCTGCTGGCGAGAGGCTCTTACCAGGTGGTGGGCGAGGCCGGCGATGGGCCGCAGGTGCTTCGCCAGGCCCGCAGCCTCAGTCCGGACCTGGTGCTGGCAGAGGTTGACCTGCCGGGCATGAATGGTTTTGAGCTCTGCAGGGTTCTCAATCAGGATAAGCGAATCCCGGTGCTTCTGGTCTCCCAGCAGGCCTTTCTCTTTTCGCAGCCAGAGGAACGGGTGAAATATTACCCGATCTGTTATGCCACCAAACCCCTGTCGGAATATAATCTGTTTCCGGCGATCGAGAGCCTGTTCAATTGCCACAGACACATTCAGTCCTTAGAGGCAGAGATCGGCAACCTGCAGGAGAAGATCGAGACCAGGAAGCTGGTGGAGCGAGCTAAGGGCCTGCTCATGGAGCAGCTGGGGGTGCCTGAGGCCGAGGCCTATCGCCGGATGCAGAAACAGAGCATGGACAAGTGCCTGTCGATGCGCAAGGTGGCGGAGGCGATCATTCTCGCTTACGATTTAAACAAGTGGTCGCCTTAAATCACGATCATGGCCTGAAATGTAGGGGATTATGAGGTAAAATATTGATCGACAGAAATAACGCAGGAGGGTTACCAATGATTACCAAGACTAAAGAGGATGTGCTTAGCCTGGCTCATGACCGCGGGGTGCAGTTTATCAGGTTGCAGTTCACCGATATTCTAGGTTCCCTGAAAAACGTGGCCATCACGACAGAGCAGTTGGAAAAAGCCCTATCGGAAGGGATCATGTTCGATGGCTCTTCTATCGAAGGTTTTGTCCGGATCGAGGAATCCGACATGTACCTGGTTCCAGATCCCAATACCTTTACCATCTTTCCCTGGCGCGGGCGGGATGGGTCTGTGGGCCGGTTGATCTGCGATATTTACAACCCGGATGGCACGCCCTTTATCGGCGACCCGCGCTACGCCCTGAAAAAAGTGCTGGCCGAAGCCGGGGAGCTGGGTTACACCATGAACGTGGGACCGGAGGCGGAATTCTTCCTATTCAACACAGAACAATCTGGCCGCCCCACTGTCACCACTCACGATGACGGCAGCTATTTCGACCTCAGCCCTCTGGATCGCGGCGAGGATACCCGGAGAGACATGGTGCTGGCTCTGAAGGAGATGGGCTTTGACGTGGAGGCGTCGCACCACGAAGTCGCCCCGGGGCAGCACGAGATCGACTTCCGGTATGACGATGCCCTGGCCACGGCTGACAACGTGGTCACCTTCAAGTATGTGGTGCGTTCTATTGCCCTGCTGCATGGGCTGCACGCCACTTTCATGCCGAAGCCCGTGTTTGGGATCAACGGTTCCGGTTTTCATATCAACCAATCTCTATTCGCCGACGGCGCGAACGCCTTCTATGATCCTTCACAACCTCTGCAGTTGAGCAGTGCGGCCCTGCACTACCTGGGCGGACTGATCTCCCACGTCAAGGGGTTGACTGCCATCACCAACCCGCTTGTCAACTCCTACAAGCGGTTGGTGCCAGGGTATGAAGCCCCGGTTTACATTGCCTGGTCGCCGCGGAACAGAAGCCCGCTGGTACGTGTGCCTGCCCGGCGGGGGCAGGGGACAAGCCTGGAATTTCGTAGCCCGGACCCGTCCTGCAACCCCTACCTGGCCTTCGCAGTCAACCTCAAGGCAGGTCTTGAGGGCATTAAAAACAAGATCTCACCGCCTGCTCCGGTGGATCAGAACATCTTCGAAATGTCGGAACAGGAATTGCGGGATCTGGGTATCGGATACTTGCCGGATACCCTGGGAAGCGCCCTGGAAGAGCTGAAGCGGGATGCCCTGATCCAGGAGGCGCTCGGCCCTCATATATTCGAAAAATTCGTGGCGGCCAAGACCCTGGAATGGAACGAATACCGGATTCAGGTGCACTCCTGGGAGCGCGACAAATATCTCAGCAAATATTAGACAGGCGCTGACAATAACCGCCACCAACATTTATGGTGGCGGTTATTTAAATAGCGAGGCGCGGCAGTGCGTCTGGGAAGAAGTACATTGTATTCATTGCGCGAAGTAGATTGTATTTTGTGCCGGCTGCTGTTATAATCGCGCTTACTAGACTATTAAGCTTACCAGCGGGGGAGATCGACCATGGAGAGGATCGATAGCCAGGGCCTGCATTACCGTGAGTTGAATGAGATGATCAAGCGACTGGCGGAGGATGGTGTCCGTGAGTTTCAGCTGGACAATATCAACGGCCAGCGCTATCTGGGCACCGGCCTGGCATATTCGGATATAAGCATGACTATCAACGGGGTGCCGGGCAATGACCTGGCCGCATTTATGAACGGGCCGGTGATCACCGTCAACGACAACGCCCAGGATGCCATCGGCAACACCATGAACGCCGGGCAGGTTACGGTGCATGGACATGCCGGCGATGTTTTAGGCTATGGGATGCGCGGCGGACGGCTGTTTATCAAGGGGAATGTGGGCTACCGGGTCGGAATTCATATGAAGGAATATAAGAAGCAGATCCCGGTGCTGATCGCCGGCGGGACGTCGGGAGATTTTTTCGGGGAGTACATGGCTGGAGGCATGCTGGTGCTGCTTGGTTTGGAGCGGCAGCCGGGGACGCCCCTATCCGGTGATTATCTGGGCACCGGCATGCATGGCGGTGTGATCTACCTGAGGGGTGAAGTGGACCCCTTCACTCTGGGTAAAGAGGTATCCGTCTTCGATCTGGATGAGGCGGATTGGAGTGTTCTGGGTCCGCACCTGCAAGATTTCTGCGCTGCTTTTGGATACAATTACGAAGAGGTTTGTGCGGAGCGGTTCTGTAAACTGATTCCGGTTTCCAACCGGCCCTATGGGAGGCTATACTGCTATTAGGGCATGCACGCCTGCACACAGGGAGGTTGGATAGTTGGACTACCAGGTAATTGTCATCGGAGCAGGTCCGGGAGGCTATCCGGCTGCTCTGAGAGCGTCCCGGATGGGCGCCAGAGTCTGTCTGATCGAGACCGGGCAGGTCGGTGGGACCTGCCTGAACAGGGGTTGTATACCGACCAAGGCTCTGGTGGAGAGCGCTTCTGCTTATCGGCGCGTTTGCAGGGCCGGTGAGTTTGGAGTGGAGACCGGCCCTGTCACTCTGAACTACGGCAGGGTCCGGTCGCGCCAGTCGGAGATCGTCACTCGTCTGAGGACCGGAGTCCAGTTCCTGCTGGAGAGAAGCAAGATCGATCTGTTGCAGGCCCAGGGCCGGTTGGCGGGGCGTAACCTGGTAGAATTGGTTTATCAAGATGGTAGGACCGAACAGATCACCGGCGATCAGGTCATCCTGGCTACCGGTTCCGAGCCGTTGCTGCCGCAGTCGCTGGGTTATGACGGTGATGTGGTGATCTCCAGCACAGAAATGCTGTGTCAGGAAGCGCTCCCCGAGACACTGCTGATCGTCGGCGGCGGCGTGATCGGCTGCGAGTTTGCCGGTATTTACGCGGCCATGGGAGTCCAGGTAATCGTGGTGGAGGCCCAGCCGACCATTCTTCCCTCCGTCGAAGAGGACTTGGCGCGCAAGCTTCAGACTGTCCTGAAGCAGCGGGGGATCATCCTGAAGACCAAAACCAGGATCACGGCTGTCACCCGGGATGGGCGACAGGCCAGGGTCTCTCTGAGCGACGGCGCCGAGACGATCGCCGACAGGGTACTGATCTCGGTCGGCCGCAGCCTGAACACGGCGGGGATCGGGCTGGAGTTGGCCGGCGTGGAGACCAGCAACGGTTCGGTGGTCGTCAACGATAAAATGGAAACTTCCGTCCCCGGCATCTATGCCGTCGGCGATATTACGGGCAGGGCCTTATTGGCCCACGTCGCCACCGCCCAGGGAGTGGCAGCGGCGGCCAACGCCTTGGGCGTCGAGCGCACTGTGGATTACAGCGCCGTCCCCGGCTGTATTTTTACCTACCCGGAGATCGGCAGTGTCGGTATCACCAGTAGAGAAGCCAAAGCCTTGGGCATTCCCCTGAAAACCGGCAAGTACCCCTTCATCGCCAACGGCAAGGCCCAATGCGAGGGGGAGGGGGATGGTTTCGTCAAGGTGCTGGCTGCAGCCGATACCGGACGCCTGCTGGGTATGCACATCATCGGGCCGCATGCCACCGAGCTGATTGCGGAGGGAGCCCTGGCGGTGCGCTGGGGGTTGACGCTGACCCAGCTGAATGATACCATACACGCCCATCCGACCCTGTCTGAAGCCCTGAAAGAGGCGGTCGAGATAGCTGTGGGGGCATAACGCCGGCATGACTGTAGAGAATTGTCCTGGCCGAATTAGCAGGCCGGATTTGTATAGATTTTATGACAGGATCACGGAGTCGATTACTTGGGTCGAGCACCCACAATACCGGGAGGGATCGTGGTGGAGGTAGTGTTGCCGTTTTTGGCCGAAGGCGTGGATGAGGCTACCGTATCCTTTTGGAAGGTGGATGAGGGAGACGACGTGGCCAACGAGGATGAGCTGGTGGAAATGTTCACCAATAAGGCTGTCTTCAGCGTTCCCTCCCCTATCAGCGGATTGGTGGAGGAGATCCTGGCAACAGAGGGAGAGGTAGTCAAGGTCGGTCAGGCCTTGTGCCGCATTAAGGACTAGCAGTCAGATCACCTGTCGGCGCCGGATGTTGTTTATCGGCTGCACAGGAGAGGAGCAACCCATGGCCAAACGCTATGCAGTTTTTTGGGGATGCCAGATACCGGCCCGCCTCCCCTTTATCGAGAAATCAACGCGCCTGGTATTGCAGCAGGCGGGCATCGAGTTAGTGGACCTGCCGGGCTTTACCTGTTGCCCGGAGCGCAGTCTGGTGAGCAGCTATTCGGAAGAGGCCTGGATACTGACCGCGGCTCGCAATCTGGCCCTGGCCGAGCAGTCCGGATTGCCGTTGCTGACGCCCTGCAACGGCTGCTACAGCACTCTGAAGACTGTGCTCGGCGACATCCAGGATTCAGCAGCGCTGAGAGAGCATGTGAACGCCAAGCTGCAGATGATCGGCCTGGATTTCCATGGCCAGGCGGTGGTGAAGCACCTGATCGAGGTGCTGTACGATGATATCACTCCGGAGCGGATCAGGAAGCTGGTCACCAGTCCGTTGAGCGGTTTAAAGATCGCCGTGCACTACGGCTGCCACATGATGCGTCCGGCAGACCGGCTGCACTTTGATGATCCCCTGCATCCGGAAAAATATGATCTGCTGGTGAAAGCCCTGGGAGCGTCACCGGTGCAGTACGAGACCAAGATGCTCTGCTGCGGCAGCAATCTCGGTTCTGCGGGGGCGCAGCCGGAAGCGACCATGATGATGCGCAGGAAGCTGCAGGACCTGAATGGCCGGGCTGATGCCCTGACCGTGGTCTGCCCGGCCTGTTTCATCCAGTTCGACCAGCGCCAGTATATCCTGCAGCGTCAGGGCGAGCGGCTGCACCTGCCGGTGTTTACCTACGCGGAACTGCTGGGACTGGCTATGGGCATTACGGGCGAGGAACTGGGTCTCAAAGAGCACCGGGTGGGCACGGACTCGTTTTTTCAGGCCTGGAAGAGCCGGACTGACGTTCTGGAGGCGATCAGGAATGAGATCGATCTGGCCTCCCTCAAGCGCTGCTACGAGTGCGGGGCGTGTGTGGATGACTGTCCCACCGCCCAGGTGAGCAGTCAATTTCAGCCCCGGGAAATGATCGGCAGCCTGTTGCAGGGAAACCTTGATCAGCTTTTACAGGGCAAGGAGATCTGGCAGTGCCTGGAGTGCCACACCTGCTCCGAACTCTGTCCGCAGAAGTTCGGCATGGAAAAGGTTTTTACAGCCCTGAAACGCCTGTCTCTGGCCCGCGGCACAGCTCCGGCGCCGTTGCGGGGCGGGATCAAGGGCTTTTTACAGACTGGCAAGCTGGGCGCCATCGACGAGAGGGCCCGTAAGAAACTTGGTTTGGATCCTCTACCGCCAGGAGGAGAAGCAGAACTTCAAAAATTACTCGGCTTATTGCAGCAAGATCGCCAATGAACGGGGACACAAGCACTGGGGGATGAGATTGAATGAAGGGAACCAGCCCGCGCATACCATCAGGATGTTCTATCACCGGTATCTTCAATAGAAAAGCCAAGCGGTTCAGCGGCGCTGATGTGATCAAGTCCATCAGGCTGATGCATGACCGGTCCAACGGCCTGGGCGGCGGTTTTGCCGGCTATGGCATCTACCCGCAATACAGGGATCACTATGCTTTTCACATGCTTTACGACAGCGAGGCCAGCCAGCGCGAGACGGAGCGCTTTTTGGAAAAGAATTTTATCATCGACCGGAGCGAGCCGATCCCGACGCGGCCTCACCCCAATATCACCGATGCCCCCATCCTGTGGCGCTATTTTTTACGGCTGAAGCCTTACGTGGTAGAGCAATTTTCTGCCAGCCAGGATGCCAAACATATGGGAGAGGCGGGCAACGGCCTGAGCGAGAAAAATTACGTGGTGCGCCAGGTCATGGATATCAATCAGCAGATCGATGGGGCTTTCGTCGCCTCCAGCGGCAAGAATATGGGCGTCTTCAAGGGCGTGGGTTACCCCGAGGATATCGGGGAGTTCTACCGGGTGGACGAATACGAGGGCTACATGTGGACATCCCATGGCCGGTTCCCCACCAATACTCCGGGCTGGTGGGGCGGCGCCCATCCCTTCACCATCCTGGACTGGTCCGTGGTGCACAACGGGGAGATCTCCTCATACGGGATCAACAAGCGCTATCTGGAGATGTTCGGCTATCACTGCACCCTGCAGACCGATACCGAGGTCATCGCCTACCTTTTCGACCTGCTGCACCGGAGGCAGGGCCTGTCCCTGGAGCATACCTGCCTGGCCCTGGCGGCGCCTTTCTGGAAGGAGATCGACCGCTACCCGGAGGCCAAGCGGGATGTGGCCAGGGCGATCCGGCAGGTCTACGGTTCCGCCATGCTCAACGGGCCATTCAGCCTGGTAGTCGGTTTCACCGGCTGCATGATCGGGATCACCGACCGGATCAAGCTGCGCCCCCTGGTCTGTGGCCAGAAGGAGGAAGTGGTCTACCTGTCCAGCGAAGAAAGCGCCATCAGGGAGATCTGCCCGGCCCCCGACCGGGTCTGGACGATCAGGGCCGGGGAGCCGATCATTGTCACATTGGAGGAGGGGGTGCAGCCATGATCAGAAGCCTGGTGTCGCCCGAATTCCTGGTCAAGATCGATCACCAGCAGTGCCGGCGCTGCAAACGGTGCGTGCTCAACTGCGGTTTTGGGGCCCTGAGCTTCATGGACCGGGTGGTGCCTGACAATAACAAGTGCGTGGCCTGCCAGCGCTGTGTGACCTTCTGCCCCGAAGGGGCGATCACGGTGGAGCGGCATCCGCTCACCTTCAAGAACAACTGGCACTGGTCTGTGGATAACATCAGGGCCATCTACAAGCAGGCCGAGAGCGGCGCCATGGTGGTGACCGGCATGGGCAACGACCGGCCCTATATCAGCTACTTCGATCATATGGTGCTGGACGCCTGCCAGGTGACCAACCCGTCCATCGACCCGCTGCGGGAACCGATGGAGCTACGGACTTACCTGGGCAGCAAGCCGAACGCCCTGCAATTCAAGGAGCAGGATGGGGAGGTGGCGCTGGATACCAGGCTCAGCCCCCAGGTAATCCTGGAGACCCCGATCATCTTTGGCGCCATGTCCTACGGCGCTGTCAGCCTTCAGGCCCACAAGGCCCTAGCCAAGGCGGCATCCATCGCCGGCTCCCTGATGAACACCGGTGAGGGCGGCCTGCACAAGGAACTCTATCCCTACGGCGACCGGATCATCGTCCAGGTGGCCTCCGGGCGCTTCGGAGTCAATCAGGAATACCTGGAACGGGGGGCGGCGGTGGAGATCAAGATCGGGCAGGGGGCCAAGCCGGGCATCGGCGGGCATCTGCCCGGTGAGAAGGTAAGCCAGGAGGTCTCCCAGACCAGGATGATCCCTGAGGGCAGCGATGCCCTGTCGCCGGCGCCACACCACGACATCTACTCCATCGAGGACCTGTCGCAGCTGATCTACTCCTTGAAGGAGGCCACCCGCTACACAAAGCCGGTCGGGGTGAAGATCGCCGCCGTGCACAATGTGGCGGCGATAGCCAGCGGCATCGCCAGGGCCGGAGCGGATTACGTTTATATAGACGGCTTCCGGGGGGGTACCGGCGCAGCCCCCACCATCATCCGGGACAACATAGGCATCCCCGTCGAGATGGCGATCGCCGCCGTCGATGACCGCCTGCGCCAGGAGGGGATCCGCAACCAGGTCACCCTGGTCGCTGCCGGAGGCATTCGCAACAGCGGTGATGTGGCTAAGGCGATCGCCCTGGGGGCGGACCTGGTGGCTATCGGTACCGCGGCTCTGCTAGCCATGGGTTGCCACCTGTGCCAGAAATGCAACACCGGCAACTGCTCCTGGGGGATCACCACCCAGCGTCCGGAACTGACTGCCCGCCTGGACCCGGAAGAGGCCGCCGAACGGCTGGCCAATCTGCTGCGGGGCTGGTCGCTGGAATTGAAGGAGATCCTCGGCGCCCTAGGAGTGAACGCCATCGAGAGCCTGAGGGGGAGCCGGGAGCGCCTGCGGGGCGTCGGCCTCAACCAGGTGGAGCTGGATGTGCTGGGCATCAAGCCGGCTGGCCGGTAGCAGAGGTCAGAGGCAAGAGGTTGGACGCAGGACAGGGGAAAAGATGGGTGCAATATTTCCCTCTTTACTTATACTGTTATCATTAGCCTTAACGCTTTTCTGGGTTTGGCAATTTGTAACGTGTTATAC
>JAHFCR010000025.1:26594-40227 GCA_023249405.1 Peptococcaceae bacterium
TTTATTGCATAGGAAAGTTTTTAGAAGAGGTCTATGCAAAAGCAAGGCTCAGGTCATAGAGGTTGCTTGCAATTTGTTGGGCAGAATCAGGAGTTGGTAATAGTTAGATCTTGATTCCATGCGCAATAAATTTCGAATAGCCAAGACGTTAATGAAAGCTTGCAAGGGGTAGCAAGAGCCAGGACATACGCTGCCCTGGCTCTTCAAATCTTTATTCGGCCTCCAACCTCTTGCCTCAGACCTCTAATTTCAGTAGGTTTTAACGTTGTTGGCGCCGTGCTGACGCAGGATATGGGCGGCATCATCGAGCTTGGCGCTACTGCTATGGACGGATACCAGGGTCTTGCCCTGCCTGACGTCCTCCTCATAGTGCCGGCTCTCCTCGGCGGGGACGCCCCAGTCGATCAGCCCTCCGGCAATACCACCGGTAATAGCGCCGGACAGCAGTCCGGCGATCGGTCCGGCGGCAATCAGGGGTCCGATGCCCGGAATGACCAGGGCGCCTGCACCGACTGCCAGGCCGGCAATGCCTCCCAGCACACCGCCGGTGGAGATGCCGTCCATGGTGGAATCCGTGTCGCCCCTCATGCTGAGTTCAGAAGAATCCCCCTGGTGCTCATCCCTGGCGACTACAGAGATCTCCCGG
Source organism: Peptococcaceae bacterium (assembly GCA_023249405.1). GTDB lineage: Bacteria > Bacillota > DSM-12270 > Thermacetogeniales > Thermacetogeniaceae > Palsa-1188. Next base: position 27,241 of record JAHFCR010000025.1, read on the forward strand.
TCAAACCCCTTGTTGCGCAGCTCCTGAACCGACCGCTCGGCCTGGTCGCGGCTGTCAAACGTGCCGACTACGACTGATGACATATTCAGTACCTCCTGAATCTTATTTTATTTTAGTATTTGAAACGCCGGATCTATTTATTCGATGGCTAACCGGTACTGACCGGGAGGACGACGGGGGCGTGGCGAAAGCATCCGCCTTGTTTCAGACGGGAGGTTGCTGTAAAATCAAACTGGCTTGAAGGCGTGTTTATACAAGCGAGGTAAAACGATATGGTCATAGTGGTGGCAGTGGTGGGTCATGCCAATACCGGGAAGACGACGCTCGTCGCCAAACTGATCAGCAGCCTGACGGCCAAGGGTTACCGGGTGGCCGCGGTCAAACATGCAGCTCACGGCTACGAGATCGACCAGAAGGGAAAGGATTCCCGGCAGTTCTTTGAGGCGGGGGCGCACCTGGTGCTGGTGGTTGGCCCTGCATCCCTGACAGTGCACGCCAGGCACGACCGGGAGCCGAATCTGGCTGAACTGGCCGGCATGGCAGAAGGAGTTGACCTGATGCTGGCAGAGGGTTTTAAGACCCAGCCAGGGCCCAAGATCGAGGTCCTGCGCCAGGGATTTTCCGAAGGCAGGCTGTTTCTGGGCGAAGACCTGATCGCGGTGGTCAGCGAAGCCCCGGTTGGTGGCGATATCCCCTGCTTCCGCCCGGATCAGGTGGAAGAGCTGGCCGATTTTGTCGCCGAACGCTTCCTAAAAGTCAGGCCATAAGCCTCCCGGTCATGGGCTCATCAGGTCGTTGATGACCAGGCCGGTGAGGATTTTCGGGTAGAAATAGGTGGATTTCTGAGGCATCTTATCACCGGCGGCAGCGACCGCGGTCACCTGTTCGATCCGGGTGGGGTTCAGGATGAAGGACAGTTGCGCCTGGCCGCCGGTGACAGCCTGGAGCGCCTCTGTTTCATCCCTGGTATAGGTGAGGTTTTCCTGCTGCGACAACTGCTCCTGCTGCAGGCCGAGCAGCTTCTGCAGGATCAGGACTTGCAGCCCTGCCACGTCCAGGCTGCACCAGGCGCAGGACATCAGGGGAGCGAGTTGCCGGACCCGGGCGTCATCGTTCAGGGTCAGCAGGTAGGCTGCCGGTTCAGGGGTGACCATCGCCAGAACCGTGTGCCCCGACTGCCGGTGCTTGTCCAGCAGTTTATGCGCTTGCCCTGGGGCGGGCAGGGCGATCCTTTCAACGGTAAAATCCTGCAGCAGCCCTTCCTTGAATAGATTCAGGTCATAATTCGCCAGGCTGTGCACGATCCGGTGGGTGGGCAGAATGACCAGGCCCGGGTCGCTGGTGTTCACCAGATACATGAGCAGGTGTGATGCCCACGGATCTTGTTCGGCATGATAATAGTTAAGGGCGGTCTCATAGCGGTGGTGTCCATCTGCGATGTAGAGGGAGCGATCCCTGAAGGTGGCCGTCAGCAACTGGTGTATCCCCGGGTCGGTGATCACCCACAGGCGATGTCTGACGCCGTCGTCATCGGTGATATCCAGTTGGGGCGGGGCGGCTTTTACCCGGTTAAAATCGGCCTCCAGGGTCAGTCCGGCGTCCTCGTAGTAGGAAAAAACGGGGCTGAAATTGGCCCGGCAGGCTGCCAGCAAGGCATACCGGTCTGCCTTGGGCTTGGACAGGGTCTCTTCATGCGGTCGGATCCTGCCGGATGCATACTCCTCCAGGGCCACCCGGGCAAAAAAGCCGGTCCTCTTAAACCAGGCTCCGTTGGCCTGAAACAGCTGTTCCTGCAGATAGATAGCCGCCGACTGCTCCTGCTGCAGCACCCCGATCCGCTGCCAGTCCCGGTAATCTCGGGCGGCCCGGGTATAGCGGTTGTCGGTATTATCGTCGGTGGGAAACTGCTGGCCGTACTCCAGACGGATCACGTTATAGGGGTGCCGCTCATAGAATTTTTGCTGCGCAGCGGCGTCGATCACGTCGTAAGGCGGCGTCACCACTGCCGAAATACCGGGCACCTGCCCGGTATTATACCTGATGCCACAAAACGGAATTACTTCCGCCAATGCTCTCACCTCTCCCGATTGTTCCCTATAAAAAGGGCCGATCATTGATTCATCTAATTTTAATATGTTTCCTGTTGACAGGCAAGGAAGCTTTCTTCATCGGTCAACTCCTGTGCTGTCAGACAGTGAAAATAGTATTTAATGCATGATGGCAATGAGAGGGAAGACAGTTCATGCGGCGTGGGATATAAACATGCCGTACAAAACATATTGTAATTTAGTAGATCGGACTGGACGCCACGAACTGTTGACATTGTCTGGCGCCCAGACTTCATCCAGAGGGAGCCCAGCAGCCCGTACGGGGCGCCGAAGTTTGGGCGGCCTCTCTGAACCCTGCCCCTGCTAGGGAATTAAGGAGCCGGATCGATGGATTATTTACTGCTGTTTGTGAGCCTGGGAATTATTCTGGCGGCAGCGGAGATTTTTACCAACGGCATAGAGTGGTTGGGATTGCGGCTGCGACTGGCTGATGGCGCTATTGGCAGTATCCTGGCAGCAGTGGGAACCGCTCTGCCTGAATCCCTGATCCCACTGATCGCTTTTGTGCTGGGAAGAGGAGTGAGCCAGCAGCAGGTGGGCATCGGGGCAATTATCGGGGCGCCCTTCATGCTGAGCACGCTCGCCTTCTTTATCAGCGGCCTGGTGGTGGTGCTGGATGCCCGGAAGCGATCGGACTTCCCCCGATTGGACATCAATCCCGTCGTGATCCAGCGGGATTTGCTATTCTTTTTCGGCGGTTACAGCCTGGGAGTCTGCGCTCTTGTCGCTCCTGCTCAGTATCAACATGCCTTCGTGCTGCTGCTTCTTGGCAGCTACGTCCTCTATGTCTTTTTAACCCTCAAGAGAACCTCGGGTCACGGCCAGACCGCAGACCTCCGGCCGCTGTTCTTCAGCGCCAAAAGAAGCAGGCCGCGCCTGACGATGATTCTGCTGCAGATCGTATTTGCCGTCGGCCTGCTAGTCGGCGGGGCGGAACTGTTCATCCATCAAGTTACGGAAATATCCCAAACGCTGGGTATTCCAGCCTTCTTTCTGTCGCTGATCGTCGCTCCCATCGCCACGGAACTGCCAGAAAAATTCAACAGCATCATCTGGCTCAAGCGGCGCAAAGATACCCTGGCCATCGGCAACATCACCGGGGCCATGGTCTTTCAGAGTGCTGTCCTGCCCAGTATCGGCATTCTGACCGGCAACTGGCACTACATGCAAGGTTCGCTCCCTCCGATGCTGCTGACCTACGCCTCCGCCGGACTGGTCTTTCTCAGCATGAAGTTCAGCAAGAAGCTGAACGCCTATGTCCTGCTGATGGGAGGGCTCTTTTACCTGATCTTTCTCTGGACAACCCTTTACTGACCGCTAAAATGGTGGTAACTTTTATGAAGGTGGGGCCTTTGGGCGAGGGGCAAGTTCTGAAGCATCCATCACGTGCTGAATGCGCGTCCACGCCTGCTGATGCGGGCACCGGGTACCCGACACGGTGGAGCTCTAAGTGTGTTTGCGCGCGGAGGGGAAGCCGTGAGCATCCTGTTCATTTTTACTACTGCCTATGTGGTTGCCCTGTCTGGCGCTCTGATGCCGGGTCCCCTGATGACTGTGATCATCAGAGAGAGCCTGCGGCAGGGTTGGCGGAGCGGCTTTCTGATCAGCGCCGGCCACGGCCTGGCTGAGATCGCTCTTTTGGCGATGTTTGGCCTGGGCTTGAACCGGTTGCTGCGCCTGCAGTGGACATCCGCCGCCATCGGTATTGTCGGTGGGCTGGTGTTGTTGTATATGGGTTGGGAAATCTGCCACAGTGTTCTCAAAGGCACCCCGGAGTTCGACTTCAATCAGCCCCCGGCTGGTAGCGCACAGCCAGCCGGGGCATTTCAGCTGTCGCCTGTGAGGTCGGGCTTGATTGCCAGTGTGGCTAACCCCTACTGGGTATTATGGTGGTTCACGATTGGCATTCTTTACGTCACCCAGGCGCTGCATGCCGGTATACTGGGCCTGGGAATCTTCTACGCCGGCCACTTCCTGGCCGACCTGAGCTGGTTCATGTTTATTGCAATTGCTACGGCCACAGGAAAGAGGTTTTTAAGCCCTATCGCCTACCAAGGCATCCTGACGGTGTGCGGGGCTTTTTTAGTGGTGCTGGCGGCATATTTTATCTATCAAGGCTCCAGCACAGCCACGCTGCTTTTAAGGACGGCTGGCTGGCAGATCTGACAACTGCTGTTAAAGAGAATGAAAAGAAAGGGAGGTGAAACGATGAATGCCTATGATCAAGCCCATGAACTGGCCCGTACATTGAAGGCCTCGGAGGAGTACCGGGTGTTCCTGGATGCCAGGAAACGGCTGGAGACCGACCCGAAAAACAAGGAGATGCTTGACGATCTGCGCCGTCTGCAGTGGGAGATGGAGATGGCTCAAGCTATGGGCAAGGAAGTTGATGAAGCCAAGAAAACGCAGGCAAGCCAACTGATCCAGCTCGTCAACCTCAATCCGACCCTGAAAGACTATCTGGGGGCTGAATACCGCTTTGCCCAACTCATGGCTGATATCCAGAAGATCTTGGCCGATGCTCTGAACGAGTGGTTTTCAGCTGCCGGGGATATTTTGGAGAAGACGCAGAAATAAGGAACCCGGGCAACTGGATGGCCAAGGATGCAGGTTTGCCGATCAAGTTCGCCATATGGATTTTTGTCAAGATCTCTGCATTGACACCAAAAATGCCACCGGGTATAATCTGTCTAGTTTGCATGTTTCCGGCGCTGCAAGCCATGCGCTCAGGACAGCCACCTGTAGCTTCCGGAGAATTCTGCCGGCGCCGGCGCCACACACAGTCTGGGATGAGGGGAAGGTTTCAGGAGATGCTGCCAACACCGCGCCGCTACTCTTTAGTTGCTGCATCTGCAGAGGGGGAGCATGAACTAACCGCTTTTGACAAAGCGCTCCTCAAAGCGGGAATAGGCAACGTCAATCTACTCAAGGTAAGCAGTATTATGCCACCCGGCGCCGTCTACGAATCCAAGCTGGTGATTCCGCCGGGGTCTCTGGTCCCTATCGCCTACGGCACTCTGGTCTGCGCCGAGACAGGCGCTCACATCGCTGCTGCGGTGGCGGTGGGTATTGGGGCCGAAGCTGGAGATTTCGGCGTGATCATGGAGTTTGCCGGCCATTGTGGACGCCAGGATGCCGAGAGGCGGGTGAGCGATATGGTGACCGAGGCTTTCAAGTACCGGGGCATGAAGCTGGCGGAGATCAAGGTGGCCGCTGCCGAACATCTGGTAATCGCCTGCGGCTGTGTCATCGCGGCTGTGCCGCTATGGTACTAGGGCTGCCCGGCGGTCGAATATACCGCGGCTAGAAGAATGATGAGGCGGGAAAGGAAGCGTAAGTGATGGAAGTATGGTTCACCGAACTACAGTGCTCCGGGCTGAAAATAACCTGCAAGGTCTTGCAGACGCTGCACCGTGAAATCACTCCCTTTCAGGAGATCGCCGTGCTGGATACGGAGTTGTATGGGCGGATGCTGGTGCTCGACGGAGCGATTCAGACAACGATTGCCGATGAGTTTGTCTACCATGAGATGCTGGCCCATGTGCCTATCTGCACGCATCCGGCGCCGAAAGATGTCCTGATCATCGGCGGAGGCGACGGAGGCTGCGCCCGCGAGGTGCTGAGGCACCAACAGCTGAACAGCGTCACCCAGGTGGAGATCGACCAGCGGGTGGTGGATGTGAGCCGCCACTTCCTGCCGGAATTGGCCTGTTCTTTCGATAACCACCGGATGTCATTGCGCTTCGAGGATGGGATCGCTTTTATCAAGGAGAGAGAGGCCAGCTTCGATGTGATTTTGGTGGATGCGCCCGACCCGGTGGGAGTGGCTGCCGGCCTGTTCAGCCAGGAGTTTTACGAATCCGTCTACCGGGCGCTGCGTCCTGACGGCCTCTTTGCCGCCCAGACAGAGTCGCCATTTTTGAATAAAGAATTGATCAAGAGAGTCTACGGCAGCGTCCGCGGCATCTTCCCGATCGCCAGGCTCTATCTGGCTAACATTCCTACGTATCCCAGCGGCCTGTGGAGTTTCACCGTAGGCAGCAAACGGTACGACCCAGCCCAGGGGCCGGCGAGCGCAGCTGAGGATATGTCCAACCAGGGACTGCGCTACTACACTCCCGAGGTGCACCAGGCGGCCTTCATACTGCCACAGTTCGCCCAGGCTCTTCTGAAGTAGGAGGCCAAATCTTGAAGCTGAGCGACCTCTGTAAGCGAAACAGGTCGTTTTTAGAAGCCCGGGATGATTATGACAATGCCCGGGCGGTGTTGTTGGGGGCGCCGCTGGACATCACCTCCAGTTGGCGTATGGGTTCCAGGGAAGCGCCCCAGGCAGTGCGAGACGCTTCGGAGGGGTTGGAGGAGTATAGTCCGCGGCTTGACCGGAGCCTGAGCGATTGTGCTTTTTACGATGCCGGGGATCTGCTGTTGCCTCTGGGCAATCTGTCAGGCAGCCTGAACAGGATCGGACAGGCCATCCGGGTGATTGCCGGTGATGGCAAGGTTCCCTTCATGCTGGGCGGGGAGCATCTGGTTACCCTGCCGGCGGTGCAGGCCATGGCCGAGTTGTTTCCCAGCCTGGTTGTACTGCAATTTGATGCTCACGCCGATCTGAGAGACGATTACCTGGGAGAGGGGCTCTCCCATGCCACGGCGCTCAGGCGTATCTGCGAGGTGGTCGGGGGTCGTAGCGTGTACCAGTTTGGCATCCGTTCGGGGACGAAGGATGAGTTTCAGTACGGGCACAGCCACACCAACTTCTTTCCATTCGATGTTGCAGGATCGTTGCGATCCTGCCTGCCAGGCTTCGTAGAGCGCCCGGTTTACGTGACCGTGGACATAGATGTGGTAGATCCGGCCTTTGCTCCGGGCACCGGCACCCCGGAACCCGATGGCATTCAGCCGTCGGAGATCTTTGAGTCACTGGCCATACTCAAGGAACTGCAGGTAGTGGGCTGTGATATCGTTGAACTGGCGCCGCCCTACGACACCTCGGGGATCACCACCATGCTGGTGGCAAAGATGGTCCGGGAGAGCCTGCTAGCCTTGACCAGGGCGGCCTCACCGGTTGGCTCCTGACGCAGACGGCAGCTAAAGAGGAGATCGGCTGCAGACCGAGAACCATTATAGTTGAACACTTGGGTAAACACACCTACTGGAATGGAGGGATTGTTGAAGATGTGCGAATGCTGTACTCCCAAAGAACACCTGGGCCATTTTCACCTGCACGAAATGGGGGGGAAGGACCTGGACGGGTTGAACAACGTGATCCGCAGGCTGCCAGGCGTATTTAAAGCGCAGCAGGATGACCATGGAGATGCTGCTGCCGTGGTGCTGTTCGATACGCGGATCATCACCGAGGAGACTCTGAAGAGCGCCCTCAAAACCCAGGGATTCCAGGCCTGAGAACAGCCGGGTTGCTGTGCTGCAGGCCGCTCTAATTCACAATCAACCTGTTGACTTGCCAAAATAGTGATGCTATAATAAACTTCGTCACTCGGGCGATTAGCTCAGCTGGGAGAGCGCCTGCCTTACAAGCAGGAGGTCGGCAGTTCGAGCCTGTCATCGCCCACCATTGAAGCGCATCACCACAAAGGTGCTGACGCGGAGCTGTAGTGTAGCGGTTTAACACGTCGGCCTGTCAAGCCGAAGATCGAGGGTTCGAACCCCTTCAGCTCCGCCATCTAAAAATGAAGTGGCTCGGTAGCTCAGTTGGTAGAGCAGCGGACTGAAAATCCGCGTGTCGCCAGTTCGACTCTGGCCTGAGCCACCATAATAAGCAGTTACGGGCGGAAGTAGCTCAGCGGTAGAGCATCGCCTTGCCAAGGCGAGGGTCGAGGGTTCGAATCCCTTCTTCCGCTCCATTTACAAAGTCAATCCCCGCAATCCTTTGCGGGGTTTTGTTATTTGTCTCTAACGATGTTTGAAACAAAACTTGTGCAGAAGATTACATAATACCTTTATTATACTAAAAAATGAGGTTATAATTGCTCTAATGTACAAGGGGGGGGATAATGTGTTTGTTAAGCCTGCTGAAGGTCAGAAAAAACCGGTTAAGATTTGGCTTGATAGTATTGAACAAGTTGGATCAGGTTGTTTAGAAAAGGTCACGAATCTTTCTAGTTTGCCCTTTGTCTACAAATGGCCAGCGCTGATGCCAAACTGCCATGTAGGTTATGGGGTGCCCGTTGGTGCAGTTATTGCTACTGAGAACGTGATTATCCCCAACGCTGTAGGTGAGGACATCGGGTGCGGCATATGCTTTGTGCAGACCGATATTCATGCCAACTTATTGAAAATTGAAATCGGGCAAACCTCTTTAATCCAGGCTATTGTTGACTGCATCATGAGAAATGTTCCGGTAGGACTGGCTCAACACCAGGAGAAACAAGACTGCCGTACATTAAGCAGAATAAATGAGTATTTGTCTACTGAGCATCGTGTTGCCGAATTAGAGCCAGAGCTCAGGGCCGGATTGTACCAGGTCGGGACACTGGGCGGCGGCGGTCATTTCATCGAGATCCAGGAGGATGAATCCGGTTGTGTGGGGATCATGCTTCATTCCGGCAGCAGAAACCTAGGCCCAAAAATCTGTAAGTACTTCAACGAAATAGCTAAAACGTCAAATGCAGAATGGTATTCTTCCATTCCTAAAGAATACGATCTGGCTTTCTTGCCAGAAAAAACGAGCGCGGGAAAATCGTATATTCACTGGATGAACCTGGCTGTGGATTTTGCCGCTGAGAATCGGGCAAAGATAATGTCCAGGATCAAGGAGATCGTCTTCAGCCACGTTAAAAAATATGCTGATTTTATTGGAACCGAAAAAGGTAAAGAGATAAACTGCCACCATAACTATGTGGCATTGGAAAATCATTATGGCCAGGATGTCTGGGTGCATCGCAGAGGCGCAATCAGGGCAAGTGAAGGTGACGCAGGAATCGTCCCCGGTTCTATGGGCGGTTTCTCCTACATCGTCGAAGGGCGCGGAAACCCTGATTCATTCAATTCCTGCTCTAACGGTGCTGGCCGGAACTCTTCCAGGGCAAAGGCCCTGGAAAACCATTCGGCTCAGTCAGTAGTTAAAGACCTAAAGCAAAACGAAGTCACGCTGGGGAAAAATAAAATCGATGATGTTGCAGAAGAATGTCGGTGGGCATACAATGATATCGATACTGTGATGGCTCAGGAACTAGATCTGGCGAAGCCTGCTAAAAAGTTAAAAACTATCGGAGTTATTAAGGGGTAAAAATGATAGTTTATTAGATCGCCTGAGGGGCAGCTTTAGGGACCTCTCTGGTGCCATATCCCTTTTCGAGCGCCATCTTTCACTATCTTTACAGAGATTGAACTCTCTGCCATACACTTGAGACGCTTCTCCCTGACGTTATTGAGTTGTGCCTATAATACTGGGTACAGCGCAGAGTGGACCAGCTTGGGATCGATGGATCGCAGGCAGGGGTTGTTTTTGGTTGCCAAGGCTGTATAATTGTTTTATAATAAGGCACGAAAAACTGAAGATGATCAACCAAGAGGGCAAGTGGCGAAGTGGTTAACGCAGCGGACTGCAAATCCGCCACTCGCCGGTTCAACTCCGGCCTTGCCCTCCATTTTTATTATCAGTGGATATAACCCGGGATGGCAGGCATTTTAAAAGGGTTTTCAGCGTTTTATAACGCATGAAGCCCTTTTTTGTTTGTGGTCCGTCTCGTTTAGATTAGGCACAACAGGATCGGGGGCGCAGAGGGCTCCTTTGTGGCTATAAACGAAAAAATGTTACCAATCACATAGGCAAAGCGAATACATATAATGACATGTAAGTAATTAATTAGGAATGGAGTTGGTGGAATGGTCGAGCAGCTGGAGAAAAATAAAGGAAATAGAATTGTTATTGAACTGGTTGATAGGAAACAGATAGCAGGGATCGTTGCATCGGTTAACCAGCAAAATGTATGCCTGGAAACAGATGAAGGGAAATGTTTTATTGCTATTTCAGCAATACAGATCATCTGGGAGAATATGAGCCGTTCTCTGACTGAAGAGAACATGAGGGATATTGCATATCAACTGCGAGCAGCTGAGGATGGCAAGGCATCATCTGATGCGTTGCAGCCTTGTGTAATGGCATACTCACAGCCATGCTACCAGCCTTTCCATCAATCTTGCACCGCAGCATATGCCCAATCTTGCCAACAGCACTTCAGCCACTATTGCTACCAGGCATATGCCCAACCATGTGCTCAGGCATACGTCCAACCTTGTTCGGGGGCATACGCTTGCGCCCAATCATATGGACAAACTTGCCCCCAACCATTCATGCCCACACCATACGAAGACCCATGTTTTGGGCGGTTCGGATATGCGGGGCACCATTGCTTTGGGCGATTCGGATTTCCTTTTCCCTATCCGTACCCCTATCCCTATCCTCCATATCCTTATCCTCCGTACCCCTATCCCCCCTATCCCTACCCATATCCCTTTACTCAGGAAACACCATAATCTCAAGCATAACCCCTAGCAGCGACTATTCCGGGATCACCAAGGAGAATGAGAAGAGAGCCTTACTCAATTAGGCGCTCTTCTCATCAATGGCTGATTGCCGACGCGCATATTTTATGTTAGTATATTTTAACGGTGGACTGCATAATCCGCCGCTTGCCGGTTCAACGCCGGCTTTGCCTTATTTTATTATTATCAGTGTACAAGCCGGGATGGCGGAATTGGCAGACGCACGGGACTTAAAATCCCGGGACCTTCACGGGTCGTGCGAGTTCAAGTCTCGCTCCCGGCACCACTATTTCAACACTTACAGAGTTTTTTGGCGACTGTCCGGGTCGCTATTTTTTTGCGTACCGTCGCCCAATCGTCGCCCATACTTTTTATCTAACATGTTGGCGATCTCTTTTTGCATGTTTTGGGTGACGTGCTGGTATGCCTGCAGCATTGCCCCGGTTGACCACCCGAGCCTGTCCTGCACCTTGCGGCCATCCACGTCCCACGAAAGGAGCAGTGTGGCGTGAAAATGCCTGCAATCGTGGAGCCTCATCGTTATGCCCAGCTTGTCCACCAGGTTTTTAAATCTATGGCTGAGATTGCTGGGTCTTTCCGGCGATCCGTCGAGGCGGCAGAAGATCAGGCCGTTGTCAAGATAGCTCTCACCCTGCATCAGTCTGATCTCGTTCTGTTCGGCCTTGTGCGATTTCAGTATCGTTAAGAGAAACTTCGGTGCGGTCACGCTGCGTCTACTTTTTGCGTTGCCTTTCGGACTGTCCTTGAATACTACGCCCTTTCCATTATCCTGCACCTGCTGTATCACTGAGATATTCCCGGTCTCCCAATTGATGTCGCTCCATCGCAGGCCAAGCAGTTCCCCTCGGCGCATCCCAGTAAACAGGGCCGTAACGATCAGGGGATGGTCCGGAGTATCGGCGTCAATGAGTCGGTCGATTGTCTTGAGATCGGGAACTACCACCTCTGGGGAAGAAACCTTGGGAGACTTGCAGTTGTTGGCCGGGTTAAAGGCCAGCAGTTTCCAGTGGATGGCGTGCTGCAGCGCTTCCCTTATAATCCGGTAGTGGTACTGGACAGTTCGCCGGGAGAGAGTTTCCAGCTTCTTCGTGCAGTATTTCTGTATTTGAATCGGCTGCAGTTCGCATAGCAAAGTGTCAGCGCCCAATCCAGGTATCACATGCTTGATCATTATCCGCTCATAACTCTCATAGGTGGAATCGGCCAGGTTGCTTTTGCCATAATCTTTCAACCACATCTTTAAGTATTCATCCACTGACAACTTCGTAGGCTCGATATATTTCCCGGTCTCCAGTTCAGTAAGCAGCCGGCGCATTGTTTCTTCCGCGTCTTTTTTGTTTCCCTTAAAAGATCGATAAATGCGCTTGCGCTTACCATCAGTACGTTTGCCCTCGATCACGATTTGCCAGGTTGATTTGTGTCGTTTCTCCAGGTGACCTGTGTACTGCGACATTGTTTGTCATCTCCTGTCGATTAATGTCGATTTTGCTCAAGTAAACTGAAACCGCCTCTTTGGGCGGATTCTTGGAGATAACCGATTCGATCAATAGTCTGGTGCCGGGGTCTAATTTTTCATTGAAAACGAGCAGGGGATTGGATGGTCTTGTGGCGTCATACACGGCTAATATATCGGGCGTAAATAGCCATGTTTCTATCCTCAATCGCTATCGCCTCTTTCCTTTTCCTCTCGCCTGAAGTAATTGATCATGCTTTTGACGGTGTTCTTGTGTTCGTCATTCAGGCCATCGACGCTTATCACCTCCGCTAATTGTTCTAAAAGAGACTCTTCAGACTTACCCATCCCCTTTGCCAGCAGGGAAATAGTTGCCAATGTAGGAAAGCCCTCTTTTTTGGTTGCCTGGTCATATCCTAGCTCTAGATTCCTGACGTAGACATGAGATAGGCCACATTGCCGGGCAAAAGCCCTTGCCGATAGATCGTGCTCTTTCCTGTATTTGTTAATGATTTCCCCAAGTGGGTTCACTTGCACCTCAACTCCTATCAAAATATACGTTTCGCGTGATGCCTTTGGCGGTAATGCTAATTATTCTTTCCAACGACAAAAACTCCTTTATTTTATTTGGTAATAATACTTTACATCAATCTTAGTGTGTGCTAAAATGCAGATAAAAATACACGGCAACCTAGAAGGACGTGAAAACACAGTCATGGACAACAAGATCGAAGAGCGGCGCAGGCAGATGAACGAGAAGCGGCGAGAAGCTTTGCAGCCTGAAGTGAGCAAAAGCCTGCTGGCAAAGCAGGCGGGCATATCGAGAGTGTACCTGGATATGGTCATTAAAGGAGAGTGCACGCCGGGCGCCGAAATAGCAAGCAGGCTCTGCCAGGCATT
>JAHFCR010000086.1 GCA_023249405.1 Peptococcaceae bacterium
CTCGTCCATGCCGTCCTTCACAGCCAGGCCTGCGGCCAGGGACAGGTACTGCACCGGGATCACCGGGTGGTCGGTCATCAGGGCCACCTTCACCCCGGCCCTGGCCAGCACTCCCGGGGTGGCAAAGGTGCGGTCCTTCAGTTCCACCTTGGCCCGGGCGGTCAGAGACGGCCCCACCACCGCGGGGACACCGCGTTTGACCAGCTCCTCGGGGATCTTGTGGCCATCCGTGGCATGCTGGAGACTGACTTTGATGTTGAACTCATCGGCGATCCGCAGGGCCGTGAGAATGTCATCGCTGCGGTGGGCATGCACCAGCAGTGGCAGCTCCCCCTTCAACACCGGGAGCAGGGCCTCCATCTTCAGGTCGCGGTCGGGGCGCTTGCTGGGATCGTCCCGCCCGCGACCGAGCTTGGCGAAGTAGTTCTGGGCATTCACCAGCGCATCCCGCAACAGGGCGGCGGTGGCCATGCGGGTGATCGGGGCTTTCTTCTGGTCGCCGTAGACCCGTTTCGGGTTTTCACCCAGTGCCGCCTTGATCCCCACCGGGTTTTTGAGGACGGCCTCGTCCACGGTCCGGGCGAAGGTTTTCATCGCCAGGCTCTCGCCGCCGATGACATTGGCGCTGCCGGGCCCGGTCATCACCGTGGTAATGCCGGCCTGCACGGCGTCCTGAAAAGCCAGGTCATCCATATAGATGGCGTCGATCGCCCGCATGTGGGGCGTGACCGGGTCCGAGGTCTCGTTGGCATCGTCCCCCTCTATCTGATAGACCTCTTCCACGATCCCCACATGGGTGTGGGCGTCGATAAAACCGGGCAGCACGTAATGGTTGCCGACATCCACCAATTGGGTTCCCGGTGGCAGCGGCCTATCGCTGGCCAGATCCACGATCAGTCCGCCTTCAACGAGCAGGGCGCTATTCCGGTCGTAAATGTGGCCCTCCATGGTCAGTATCTTGCCGTTAACCAGAGCGAGCACTGGCTTGTGCCCTCCTTTATTCAAAGAAGTAGTCTCTTTCCATACTATTTGTGAGCGGCGCCAATTATAACCGGATGGCTACCGCTCCCGGATCAGGCTCCTCAGGGTGGACAGGTTCATGACGTCCTCTTGCAGGTCCGGTCCCTTGGGGGTTTCCAGGACCATGGGCAGGTGCTGCAGGCGGGGGTCGTTCAGGAGCAGGCGGAAGGCCTCCAGGCCGAGCTTGCCGAGGCCGATGTGGGTATGGCGGTCCAGGTGGCCGCCCAGGTCTCCCTTGGCGTCGTTCAGATGCACGACCTTCAGCTTCTCCAGTCCGATCAGGCGGTCCAGGGACTCGATGGTCTCGTTGTAGCCCTCCGGGGTGCGCAGGTCATACCCGGCGGCGAAGGCGTGGCAGGTGTCGAAGCAGATACCGAGCCGCTCCGGATGGAGGCTGTGGTCCATGATCCCGGCCAGGTGCTCGAAGGTGCCGCCCACACTGGAACCCTGCCCGGCGGTGATCTCCAGCAGCACCATCACCTCAGTATCGCTGGTCCGGTTGAAGCACTCGTCCAGGGCCCGGGTGACCCGGCTCAAGCCGGCCTCCTCGCCGGAGCCTCCGTGGGCGCCGGGGTGCAGCACGATAAAGGGCAGTTTGAGAATGGCGCAGCGCTCCAGCTCTACGATCAGGCTCTCCAGGGATTTCTCCCAGGCGTCGTCGTCGGGAGTCGCCAGGTTGATCAGGTAGGCGGCGTGGGCGAAGACCGGATCGATCCCGGAGGCTGCCCGGACCGTCTGAAAGCGGGCCACCTCATCGGCTTCCAGAGGCTTGGCCCGCCACTGTTGATTGCTCTTGGTGAAGAACTGGATTGTCTCGCAAGCGACGCTCTGGCCGCGCAAGACTGCCTTATCCACGCCTCCGGCGATGGACATGTGTGCTCCCAGCGGCATCTCGCCACTCTCCTTTTGTTAACACGGGAACGGTTCCCGTGTTTTGCTCGCTCCTGTATAATGCCCATATTTTCTTCTGTGAATTAGCAGGCAAGCGGCGGGCAAGAATCCTCTCTGCTTGCTGCTGCCTGCTATTGCGCCCGCAATCTGCTAGCGCGGCCCCTGCTCCACCTCGGTCAGCACCTCGTCCAGGTGATGCAGCATGGCTTCGGCATCGCTTCCGGTGATCACCAGCGGGGGCTGGAAGGCCAGCACATTCCGGGAGCGGCCGTTCTTGCCGATCAGGACGCCCCGGTTCTTCATCAGCTCCAGCACCCGGTCGGCCTCGGCTGCCGCGGGCTCCTTGCCGTCCCTCACCAGCTCTGTTCCCAGCATCAGGCCCAGGCCGCGCACATCCCCGATCAGCGGGTGCTTCTGCTGCAAGGCCAGCAGCTGTTCCTTCAGGTAGGCGCCCAACCGGGCGGCGTTCTCGGCCAGACCTTCCCTGGCGATCACATCCAGGGTGGCCAGCCCGGCAGTCATGGAGACCGGGTTGCCGCCCAGGGTGGAGGCGCCGGGCCTGGTATACCGGTCCGCCACCTCCGGAACGGCGATAAAGGCCCCGATGGGCACCCCGTTCCCCAGGGCTTTGGCCACGGTCATGATCTCCGGCGCCACACCCCAGTGCTCGATGGCGAACCACTTGCCGGTGCGCCCGAAGCCGGACTGCACCTCGTCGATGATCAGGAGGGCGCCGTATCTGTTCAGAATCTCTTTGACCCGGGAGAAGTATTCCGGCGGCGGGACGATGATGCCGCCGTTGCCCTGGACCGCCTCGGCGATCAGGGCGGCCACCCCGCCGGAGGTGGAGACCTCGATCACCCGCCCGATCTCATCGGCACAGGCCAGGTCGCAGTTAGGGTAGGTGAGGCGCAGCGGGCAGCGGTAGCAGTAGGCGTTGGGGGCGAAGGAGATGCCACCGGCCGGGTTGGGGTCGGTGCGCCACATGCTCAGCCCGTTCAGGCTCATGCCCAGATAGGTGCGTCCGTGCAGGCCGTCCTGCAAGGCCAGCAACTCGCTGCGGCCGGTGGCCAGGCGGGCGAGCAGCACGGCCCCCTCATTGGCCTCGCTGCCGCTGTTGCAGAAAAAGCTCTTCTGCAGCCGTCCGGGCGTGATCCCGGCCAGCCGTTCCGCCAACTCCACCATCGGCTGGGTCAGGTAGATGTTGCAGACGTGCTGCAGTGCCTGCACCTGGGCGCAGATCCGGGCGGTGATCTCCGGGTGGCAGTGCCCGGCGTTGATCACGGAGACTCCCGCAAAGAAGTCCAGGTACTGCCTGCCGTCGCTGTCGTAGAGGTATTGCCCCCGCCCCCGCACGAACTGGACCGGCTCCTGGTAGAAGTGGTTCAGGCAGGGTATGATGAACTCCTTTTTCTTGTTGACGATCTCCTCTGGTCCTATAAAGCCTTCTGTCACAGCTAATACTCCTCCCTTGATAAACGGGGGCGGACTCGTCAGCGTGAGGGCGCCGAGCCCTCCGGTCCGCCTGGCAGATCAGCATGTCATTCCTTGACCCGGACTCCCCGGACATAGGGGCCGGCGCCAAAGGTGGCCTGGCGCGCCTGCAGTAATTGTTCCCAGTCTGCGGCTTTAAAGGCATAGGCCTCCGGGTCGTCCCAGAGCCGGTCGATCTGCCCCCGGTAGATGGCGGTCACCGCGCCCGCCTCCGTAGCGCTGTAACCGGGGATCTCCAGCCTCAGGCTGTGGAATCCGGCCCCGTAAAAGGAGCGCAGGTAGGGCAGGAGGGCCAGTTCGTGCGCCATGAACAGGTGGTTGCGGCAGCTGGTGTCGATCTCCAGTGGGTGCACCATGCCCGCCGTATCCCGCAGCCCGAACCGCTGCCGGCGGCAGGCGCCGCTGCAGATCTGGAAGTGGGTGCTTCCATCCAGCAGGGCGGCGGGGAGGCAGTGGTCGCTGACCATGGCCGGAAGCTGGCCGTGGATGACTGCCTCCAGCGGCAGGGCGGACCGCGATGGCATGGCCAGGATCTCCTCCGCCCGGAACTCCAGCGGTACCGTGGCCTGGGCCGCTCCATAGGACTGCAGCAGGGCGGCGGCCCGGCCGTTGGCGATATTGCAGGAGTAGTCCGCATAGAGAGGCAGGCCGGTTGATCTGGCCGCCTGGACGGTGCCCAGGTTGGTGACCAGGACTCCGTCCGGTGGAGGCTGCAGCTCCTGAATTGCTGACAGCAGTTGATGCACTCTTCCCATCTCCGCCGGCATGGCGATTCGGGGCGTGCCGATAACTATCCGGCACCCCCGGTTGCGGGCGGCAGCCAGCAGATCGGCAAAATCGCCCGGGCGCCAGGGCCGGGGCTGGCTGAGGAAGGATTCGCCGCTGGTATAGATCAGGTCGGCTCCGTGTTCCAGGACTGCCAGGGCGGCCTCCAGGGAGCCGGCCTTGACCGCCAGCAGCGGCCGGACTTCTGCGTGCGGCCAGGGCTGGGGGTCGGGTAGGGGGTTGACCGGGAGATCCGCGGCGGTGATCTCCGGTTCCCGCACGGGACTGCTGAAGAAACGGGGCTCCCGCTCGCCGGTGTAGCCCACGGAGCGGGGCCCCGGGTTGCCGAAGGCGTACAGCGGGCTCATATCCCTGACTCGCCTCTGTTCCAACTCCCGGAATTCATCCCAGTCGAACTGATAGCCGAAGGGATCGGCGTAATAGCGGTCCAGGGCCCGGCGGTAGAAGCCGATCAGTTCGGCCAGAAAACCGGCCTCCCGCATCCGCCCCTCGATCTTCAGGGAGCAGACTCCGGAGTCGATCACCTCGGGCAGGAAGGGCAGCAGGCAGATATCCTTGACCGCCAGGAGATAAGGACCCGCGGCGTCAGAGGAGCGGCCGGCCCTGTCCGAGACTGGAGCAGTGCTGGCTCCAGTCTCCCGGTCGACCAATTCCAGCGGCCAGCGGCAGGGTTTCAGGCAGCGACCGCGGTTGCTGCTCTCGCCAAACAGCATGCCGCTAAGGTAGCACTGACTGCTCTGAGAGAAACACATGTCCCCGTGGGCGAAATACTCCAGTTTCACATCGGTCTGTGTGCTCCACAGCTTGATGTCGGCCAGGGTGACCTCGCGCCCGACGATCGCCTGGCTGATGCCCAGTTCTTTTAACAGCAGCAGGCCCTCCAGGTTATGGGCATTCATCATCACGCTGGCATGGAGGGGTATCCTGAGGCCCAGCTCCCGTGCCATCTGGGCCACGCCCAGGTCCTGAACGATAATCCCGTCGGCGGCGATCTCGTCCAGGTGACGCAGGTAGTTGGGCAGGTCGTCGGTCTCGGCGTTGGTCAGCAGGTTGTTGACGGTGACATAGAGCCTGACCTTCCGCTTGTGGGCATACTCAACCGCGGCCCCCAGTTCCTCGTCAGTGAAGTTGAGATCCTTGCGGTGCAGCCGCATGTTGTATTTCTTGCCGCCCAGATAGACGGCGTCAGCCCCGGCGGCGATCACCGCCTCCAGCACTGACCACTTGCCGACCGGGGCGAGCAGTTCTATCCGGGAGGAATGGACATTATTGGACATTGGTTGGACTCCTTACTGTCTAGATTTTGATGAAGATGTCGAGGGCCGTAAACAGCATCAGCGTGACCCCGATCACCTGGTTGACATAATAAGCTGCCATGGTCACCTTTTTAAGATCATCCGGTCTCACCAGTAAATGTTCCCAGAAAAGCAGGCCGGCTACTAACAGCAGGCCGAGATAGTAGAAGAGACCGAGGGCTGCCTGGGGCGGAGCTAAAAACCTGGGCAGCAGCAGCAATAACAGGATCACCAACAGGTGCAGGCCCTTGGAGATCCGGAGCGAGTTGCCAACCCCGAACCGGGCGGGGATGGCGTGCAACCCGGCCTGGCGATCAAACTCCACGTCCTGGGTGGCATAGATGATATCGAAGCCGGCCACCCAGCACATGACCGCTCCGGAGAGCAGGATGGGGGGGATGGCAAAGCGGCCGGTCACCGCCAGCCAGCTGGCGGTGGGGGCGATGCCGCAGGCAAAGCCCAGCACCAGGTGCGAGGCCCAGGTAAATCGTTTGGTATAGGAATAGAGGACCAGGATCAGGACTGCCAGCGGCGACAGCAGCAGGCAGAGCGGGTTGAGCTGCCAGGCCCCCAGAAGCAGCAGGGCGAATCCCAGGGCGCTCAGCCCCAGCACCTCGCCACCGCTGATCAGGCCTCGAGGCAGGTGGCGGTTGGCGGTGCGGGGATTGGCGGCGTCGTAGCGCCGGTCAATCAGCCGGTTGAGGGCGTTGGCCGCGTTCCGGGCGCCTACCAGGGCCACCAGGATCCAGAAAAACGTGTGCAGGCTGGGCAGCCCGTCTGCCGCCAGCAGCATCCCCATCAGCCCGAAAGGCAGGGCGAACAGGCTGTGGCTGAACATGACCAGTTCTCCGTACAGCCTGAGCTTCAGCAGGCCGGAGTGGAGCTTGGACTCTCCAATAGACATCAAAAGTTCTCCCTTTCCGTATGTAACAATTTTCGCTGTCAGAGCGCCTATTCCTCTTCTCAGAACATGGGAACTGCATAAGGTGCGCTGATTTTTCGCACACTATGGATGCCGATCAGAGACTTGCCTGATTTAAGGAGGTTCCCGGATGAAGATAACCGGTCTGAAAGAACGGCTGGGATTCATGACAGCCTTGGCCTGTCTGGTGTTGCTGATCGCCGGCACTGTTTATTACGTATTCGACTTTAAAATGCCAGGTCCCTTCGTTCCCCACCTGACGCCGGATGCCCAGGCGCCACCGCTGGCGGAGGCCTCCCCGGACTCATATATGGACAACGTGAGCCTGTTGGCCCGGGTGATCATGGGGGAGGCGGGGGATGAACCGTATAACGGCAAGGTGGCGGTGGGGGCGGTGATGTTGAACCGGATGCAGAGCAGCGCTTTCCCGCACACGCTGTCCGGCGTGATCTTTCAGCCGAACGCCTTTGAATCGGTGGACAACGGATTTATCTGGTTCCGGCCGCCATCCAGCGAGGCGATCCAGGCGGCCATCGCCGCCCTGAGCGGTTGGGATCCCACTTACGGCGCCCTTTACTTCTGGAATCCTGCCAAGCCCGTCAACCCCTGGATCTGGTCCAGGCAGATCCTGACCCAGATCGGTCAACACGTATTTGCCTTGTAGGTCTGCGATCCGGAACCGGCAGGATCGTACGCGGCTCCTGATGATAATCTGAGGAGGAGTTAATCTGATGAGAACATCGCGCTCCAGCGCGGCGATTGTCGCCCTGGCAATTCTCTGGGGGGTGACCGCCCTGTGGGGAATCGGCCAGGTGCGGGCGAAGCGCCAGACGGATGTGCTGCTCCAGAACAAATATAGCCGGGCCTTTTACGATACCCTGCAGCGCACCAAAAATGTCGAGGCGCTGCTGTCCAAGGGGCTGGTGAGCGGCTCTCCGGACCAGATGGACGCTATCTTTTCCGACCTCTGGTACAATGCCAACTCCGCCCAGGAGAACCTGAACCAGTTGCCGGTTTCCCACGATGTGGTGGCCAAGACATCCAAGTTCCTGTCGCAGGTCGGGGATTATTCCTACTCCCTGTCCAAGCAGAACAAGACCAGGAACCTGAGCGACAAGGACTGGCAGACGATGCAGCAGCTTTACCGGACATCGGCCTCCTTGAACCAGGAGATGTCTGCAGTGGAGCGGGCAGCGGCCACCGGCTCCTTCCACTGGACTGAGATCCAGGGAGGACTGGCCAAAAAGCTGCCCCAGGGTTCCGCCGGCAGCGTTGACAACAGCTTCCGGCAATTGGAAACCCGGCTGCAAGAACTGCCGGTGCTGGTCTATGACGGCCCCTTCTCCGACCATATAGATAAGATCGAGCCCCAGGGGCTGACCGGTGGCCTGGTCTCCCTGGATCAGGCCAAGCAGATCGCCCGGAGCTTTGCCGACCTGGGCGGCGCTGCAGTGCAGCAGACGGTGGTCTCCGGCGAGGTCAGGGGGAAGATCCCTTCCTACAGCCTGGCGCTGCGCACGGGCAACGGCCCCCAGGACGCTATAACTATCAATGTCAGCAAGCAGGGCGGGCACGTGGTGCTCTTGCTCAACCCGCGTCCTGTTGCGGCAGCCAAGCTCACCGATGATCAGGCCCGCACTCAGGCCCTGAGTTTTCTTAACTCCCGCGGTTTGACCGGTTTCATGCCATCCTACACCTTGCGCCAGCAGAACGTGCTGACCATCTCTTTCGTATCCACCCAGGACGCAGTGGCGGTCTACCCGGACCAGGTCAAACTGCAGGTGGCCCTGGACAACGGGCAGGTCTTGGGCTACGAGGCCCTGGGCTATCTGACCTCCCATCACCGGCGGGCGTTGCCGTCTCCAAAGATCACCGCGGCACAGGCCAAGGCCAAACTCAGCCCCCGGATCCAGGTACTGTCCGAGCGGCTGGCCGTCATCCCCACCACCAGCAAGGGCGAGTCGCTGGCCTACGAATTCAAGACCAAACTGGCCGACGAGACCTTCCTAGTTTACATAAATGCCCAGAGCGGGGAGGAGGAGCACATCCTCAAGCTGCTGAACCTGCCCAACGGCACCCTCACCCTGTAATTCAAAAGTTCGGCCTAAAAACATCGGCAACAGACCTTGCAACTAGACCGGCTCCTGTCACAAGGGCCGGTTTATTGTTTCAGAGGCGCTAACTTTAAGCTATTTGGCGGTTGTGATCTGTTATTTCCTCTAATGAAAAAAGACGAAAATAGCCATCCGTCTGACCATGGAAAACAAACCCTGCACATTTATTGATTTTATGCGGTCATTAGCTATCGATGTTGGTCTTATTTCTTAATTCGTCCAAACGAGCTATAATTATGATAAGCTTGATTTCGTTGATCTCAACGGGGATATGCAATTTGCCCCCAGTCAATAGCGAGGGGCTAAAATTTATTCTAGAAAAAGGCAAGATGTAGAGCGAGTCAACTATAATGAAAAAATCATGGCCTCTAATAATAACCATATGTTTGGTGCTGATGTATATGCTGCCGGCCTTTCCTGCTTATGCAGACACATCCGGCTACGGGCAGGCACCGGTTATAGTTCCCGGCAGTGGTCACTACTTGGGCACTCCGTTTGTGGCTATCACCGGCGTCAGCGGCACTGTCTACTATACCACCGATGGCTCCAACCCGGCCAACAGCAATACTGCCATCGTCTACAGCGATCGCTTCCCGGTTAGCCGGTCAGAGCCGCTCCTGGCCGCCGCTCGCACCTCCTCGGGCTGGAGCAGCGTGGCCTCGGCATTGTTTAGCGTCAACGGCTCAGCTCCAAAGCAGTCGAGCATTGCTGCTTCTCCGGGGCAAACCGGCTGTTTCCGTCTCTCAGCGTTATCTAACAGGGAAGGACAGGCTGTAGCATCAATAGTTTATAGCGGCGCTCTTGGCAATGATGCCGTATACGTTGTAAAAATATCCAGTGCCGGAACTGGCCGGGCGATAGGCAGCAAGGTGATAACCGCAGACAACACTGGGATTGTGATTGGCCCTATCAAAGAGGGCGCCACCTACCAAATATCCATCAAACAAAAAGGTAAATCGGATCAATATTACGGCGCCTTTTCCGTCCAAGGGGATAGCGTGCGCTATGGACGGTTGCCTGATGCCCAGAAGCTGTTTTATCTGAATGAAAATGGCGTTGCCGGTAAAGTCGCCGTTCATGCCGATTCGGCCAGGACTACTACTTATTCTGGTTATCATTGCGATGGCAGTCTCATCTTTAGCGGCTTTAGCAGTCTCTTCAAAGCCATTGATGCCATTTCCACCTGGGAAAATGGAGCATATGTTTTAGAAAGCAATGTTGGTGAGCGGGTATTTACGACGGCAAAGAACGTTGCGATATATGACATGTATCAGGGCGCCACATATTATGGCAGCACGACTTCCCCGGCGGCTGCCAATGCCTGGAGCGGCAATTTTATAAATTCGCATGTCATTTATGGCAATGGTAGGTTTTATGAAAATAGCCATGCTAGCACCGAACCACCAGATGCCTGGGCTTTGGAGCCACAGTCCGGCGGCTACGTATACAAATATTCATATGCTTCAAGTACCTATGAAGCAGTATATGAAACGATCAATTTCACTCAGGCCAAATTACGAGAGTCGACAGACGACTTCCATCCATATAATGCCTATGTTTTCATCGCATCGCAAAACCGCAACGGTTCGGCCGAAGGTGGGATTGTTTGCACGGCTGCCAGTTGTGGCAACTGGTATTTGTATTATAAGCGAACCAATACTTCACGTCCGACAATAACGTCTGACGTTGTTTGCGGCTCTTCCTTGTCTGGCAGTACATATAGACCCGATGCCGATCTGGAATTGGTATATTCTTATGCCGATGGCTCGTTTACTATAAGCGTTAAAAACTTGTCGACAAATAAAGTCTATTCATCCAATATTATTGCAGACAACGGCGTTGGCGGTTTGTCTGCCTTAATAAGCGCTACTTCTTATGTGCCCATCACCAAAGAGTTTACCCATACTCCTGATTACCAATCTGGCGGCTTTTTTGAAAACATAGACTACAGCCAATGCTATTTAACTGACGCTCAGGGCCACGCTGATGATTTTTGGGCATCGAGCAGCCAGACCCACTATTTATTAGAATATAATGATGACTATTGCACTGATGTCCAAGGAAGCTCCTATGAAGAAGTAAATATTAGTTATGATTAGCCAGGCATGTGATATCCCTCCGCACCTCCACTAAGCATCTTCGAAATGGGTTCCTTCGCTAATGCCGGCAGCTTAAATAAATCTATAGTTGTCGTGATCATGGCGTTTATGCTTTTTTATGGCGGCTATCAGATGGAAAAACGTTTGTACAAAAACAGTATTTGAGTGAATAGGGCCAATTACCGATGAGAATAGACCATAATATTGCTAGATGCAGCTATGTAATACAAAATTTAGATCTGCAGCCGGGGCGCGTACTAGCAAATTTCATATTCAAACTGGCCGACGGGGACTTCCTAGTTTACATAAATGCCCAGAGCGGGGAGGAGGAGCATATCCTCAAGCTGCTGAACCTGCCCAACGGCACCCTCACCCTGTAATTCAAAAGTTCGGCTCAAAACATCGGCGACAGACCTCCTGTTAAAACCGGCTCCTGCCACAAGGGCCGGTTTATTGCTTTTCAGGGAGCGCTAACCTTTTAAGGCCATTTACCGCATACAAATCCATTTTAACTTTAAATGAGAAAATAATGATTATAATGTAAGATAATGTTTATAAAGCAAGTACCAGAGGGTGAGAAGTTTTATGTCGGCAATGCTATTCATTGGGGAGATTGGTATGGTTTCAAGAAGCAACCGGAATTCAAAAAAATCCGGAGAAGGAGAATCAGACAACCTTCGCGGGCAATATATGGTCAACTGATCACGCATGCACCTTTCTTTCGGAGATGGGGATTGTAGAAAAGGCAAGGACGGGGCGTCATTTTTGGAGGGCAATGAATTGATGCTGTATTTAGCCCGGATTGAATCTGAGCAG
>JAHFCR010000150.1 GCA_023249405.1 Peptococcaceae bacterium
GAAGTCATGGCCACACCCTGCCGGCATATTCCCGGCAGAAACGCAGATAGGCAGGTGCGCTTTTACTATGAGTGTGGAGCCTGAAATGTTTGATCTGCCCCCAGGCAATGCCACCACCATCCAGTACGCAGGCTGGAACAATTATTTGCCCGCCAGAGACCTGGCCTTTACAATGATCGCCGAGATCTATCGCCGCGACATCCACCCAGCCTGGGATGGCGATCTGATCAATTTTACAGCGGTCTATCTGGAAACACCGGGGAATACCTTTCTGTCGGCGGCAAACAGGGGGCAAATCTCCGGGATCCTGGCCGTTCGCCGGTATGACCGCAGAATACAGGCCTTGCCAGGCGCCTATGACTCCGCTGCCACTGCCGAACTGGCGAGGTGTTTTGTCGTCGAGCACAGCCGCAGGCAGGGGATCGCCTCCCTGCTGTTTCAGGAGGCCGAACGTTTCTGCAAGGCATCCGGTTTTACCACCCTCTATCTGCACACCCACCTCTTCCTGCCCGGGGCTCTGGAGTTCTGGACCGCCATGGGTTTCCAGGTCAGACTGTCCGCCAACGATCCCCTGCAGACGGTGCATCTGGAAAAAAGATTGGCGTCAACGTGAACACCCGCCATTGCAGGTTGCTAAAGGCTCACCCGCTTGATCCGCTAACCGGTCAACATCTGGTATAGCTCCTTCTCCAAAGCGATGATCTGGTCATGATGCAGGCTTCGCTCGCTGTGGGGCAGATCGACAGTCAGGATGCGGCTGATCTGCGCCGGGCCCGTGGTCAGGATCACGATCTCATCCCCCAGCAGGAGCGCCTCCTGGATATCGTGGGTGACGAAGATCGTGGTACGGCCGGCCCGGCGCCACAGGCCGGTGAAGGCGCCGATCAGCGACAGCTTCAGGCGGAGGTCTAGGCTGTTGAACGGTTCATCCATCAACAGCAGATCCGAGGGGTAGGCAAAGGCCCTGGCGATGGCCACCCGCTGCCTCATGCCGCCGCTCAACTGGCCGGGATAATGACCGCCGTATCCGGTCAATCCGACCAGGTCCAAATAGTGGTCAATCACCTCCCTGCGCTCAGCCGCCGGCATCTCCTCCTTCAACACAAATTCGATGTTGCCCCGGACCGTCTGCCACCCGATCAGCCTGGGCTCCTGAAAGATATAGCTCACCCGCCTGGCGGAGAAGCCGGTCAACTCCCCCCTGTCAGGCCTGATCAGCCCCGCCATCAGGTTGAGCAGGGTGGTCTTGCCGCAGCCGGAGGGCCCGAGGATGCAGATCAGCCTGCGCTCGGCGATCTCCAGGGTGATGTTTTGCAGGACACAGTTAGTCCCGAATTGTTTGTAGACCCCGTGCAACCCCAATCCCGCCGCCATCACCTCCACTCCTGAAACCTGCTCTCCAATACCCGCAGCAGGGATTCAAAGCAGAACCCGATCACCAGGATGGCGGCGGTCAGGGTAAACAACCGGGCCGTATCCAGAAACAGCCTGGCCGTCTGCATCTGGGTACCCAGCCCCTGCAGGGGCTGGCTGAGCACTTCGGCGGCGATGATCGCCCGCCAGGTGATGCCCATGGCCGTCGATAGACCGGCCATCAGAAATGGGGCCATGGATGGCAGCTGTACCTCGAACAGCAGCCGCCTAGCCGGAATCCGGTAGATCCTGGCCATCTCCAGCAGCTGCCGGTCGACGCCCCTGATCCCCTCGATGACGTTGCCGCAGACGATCGGGAAGGCCATCAGAAAACCCACGAAGACGGGCATCAGGTCTCCCCGGAACCAGATCAGCGCCAGTAAAATTACCGACATCACCGGGGTGCTGCGGATTACCGTCAACAGGGGCTGCAACAGCCAGTAGGCGCTGGCGCTGAACCCCACCAGCAGCCCGACGGCGATGCCGGCCAGGCCGGAGATGAGGAAGGATGCCAGGCCCCTGATGACGGTGGCCTCTACCGCTGTCCAGAAGCTGCCGCTCCGGAGGACGACCAGCAGATCGCGCCCAACGGTCTCGGGCGGGGGCAGTATGATCTCCAGTCCCACGGCCAGCGCAGCCAGCTTCCAGATCAGCGCCAGCGCTACCACCGAGGTCAGGACGAGCAGGCTATTTCTGGTAGTAGAAGCCGTCATCCGGCAGTTTGCCTCCAATGCTGCGGGGATCAAAATCGGACAGCACTTGCAAGAGGCCGGCCACCGCCTGCCTGCTGGCGGCAGCGCTCTCGTAACGCAGGTTGCACCTGGGTATCGCCCGCTCCGCCACCGCGGCCTTCATGCCCAGCCCCTGCTTTTCGGCCAGCAGTCCGGCATCTGCGGGGTGATTATTGACCCAATCGATGGAGCCGGCATAAGCGTCCAGAAACTTGCCGACCGCCTCCGGACGGCTGGCGGACAGGTCTTTTTTCACCACCAGGCAGGTCATGGCCAGGGCATTGCTCCCATGCGCCCGCCCCCATTCCTGCTGCAGGTCCAGCACTACCTTGACGCTGCTGCTGCCCATCAGGGCCTGGGTCACCCAGGGTTCGGGCAGCACCGCCAGCTTGATGCGGCCGGCGATCAGGCTCTGGGCCACCTCCACCTGGTCCATGGTATAGTCCAGCGTCACATCCTTATCGGGATCGATCCCGTCCTTTTTGAGGAGGTAGCGCAACAGCAGTTCGGGAGTCGTTCCCCGCCCGACCACGAATATTCTCTGGCCCTTCAGGTCACTGAGGCTGTTGACGGCAATGCCGGCGCCCACCACGTACAGCACTCCCCAGGAGCTCACGGCCGCCAACTGCAGCGGCACTCCCTTGTTATAGAGGGTGGCCGCCAAGTTGGTGGGCAGGGCTGCCATGTTCACCTCCCCGGAGAGCAGTTTGGCGGTAGCCTGATCCGGCGAGTCCAGGATGGTGTAACCGGTGGTGACACCGGCGCCGAAGGATGGATTGTCCTCCATGAGCTTGATGGCGCCCAGGGCGGTTGGGCCCCGCAACACAGCCACCTTGAAAGAGACCGGGGTGGCCGCCTTGCCCCCCGTGCCGGATGTGGCCGCCGGCTTTCCGGCGCAGCCGTTCAGACTTA
>JAHFCR010000087.1:0-4887 GCA_023249405.1 Peptococcaceae bacterium
TAGCTCCGATCTGGAAATTTTAAAGTGGACGACTCTCTTCGGAACAGGTGGACGACTTAGTCCGGATATGGTGGACGACTATTGTCGGAACAGGTGGACGATCCTATCGGAATATGCAATCAAGGATGGGAGTGATAGACAATGCCTAGATCTGCTGTGAAGGAATCATGCTGTCTCTGGGCGGTTTTTTAAACACGAGTATGGGATGCGTTCGCCGATCTCGGTTTCCGCGCGACTTTTGTGATAATGCCATCTGGGCTATCGTATAATATGCCGAGATATAATCAGAAGGAGGCATAAAATGTCCAGTGAAGTAGAATATGCTAATGACGGCGTTAGAGTCTACGATTCTGCCGGCATCCTGCTGGGCCACCTGGGTAGCTTTGAAACCCTCGCCGACCAGATCGCTGCCTTCGCCCGTGCCTCAGTCGCCTACAAGCAGGACGGAACCCAAGTGGTCTCAGATGCCCCCAGGTATGAGTACGCCCGGCAACCCGCTCCGGTCTGGCAGGATATGTTTGACACTGACCAGTTGGCGGCGCAGTATACATCTGGCGGCGACTCTCCGGCAACGTGGGCGGTAAGCGGCGGAGTATTGACCGGAACCGGCGGGGCTCAAGCGATACTGATCAAAAACAACTTGATCGTCCAGGATTGCGAGATCGAGGTGAACTCTGACCAGGCTGGCAACAGCGGGGTTGTTGCCAGATACCAGAACAATAACAATTACTACGTCCTCTGCCTCTCCGACGACAGCGGGGATAATCCATCTCTCAGCCTGCGCCTCAACAAGCGCGTGGGAGGTGTTTACACGCAATTCGCAACCGCCGATATTACCTGGCCGAGGGGAACCTCGAAGCGGATAAAGTGGAGGCTCTGCGGCTCGTTGCAAGAAGTGTATGTAAATGAGACTAAATACATTAGCGCCACCGATACAGCTTTAACCGGAGGCGGTGTTGGTCTAAGGAATAACAGCGCAACCGCTGCAGGCAGGTTCCTCGATTTCGAGGTCTATTCAGCATCCCAGGGGATCATGGCAGAGGAAGGCACGACCAATCTGCTTACGGCGAACCAGTCCCATCCGATAAGCGGGACGACCGGGTTTCAACCCGTCGGCGGAGCAACTATATCTCAAGTTGCTTCGCCTTCATGGGCTGGTGGTGGGGCACTCCATGTATTATGCCCAAATACAAGCGATTGGTATGGGGCAGGCATATCGTTACTATCCTTAACGGGTGGAATACCTTACACCTTTAGTGTTTATGTAAGGGGTTCTGGAAGTGTAGGGTTCGGACTTTCTCAGGGCTCGTTTCACGTATGGCTAGCTGCCATCGGTCCCATAACGCTTACTGATACTTGGCAACGCATAACATTTACCTACACGCCGACTTCTGCGGCATCGGATTACTATTTATCTATACAGCAGTGGGATTCACCCGTAGTTTCAAGCTTTTATATTGACGGCCTCCAAATGGAGCAGAAAGCCTATGCCACATCTTGGCAGATAGGCGGCACTGCCCGCGCCGCCGAAACCCTGGCCATCCCTACGGCGGGGGTGCTCACGAAAGGCAATTGGGCGGTGGAGCTTGTTTATAATCCTAAAACTGCCCCTGCTCTTGTATCCTGCTGGGGAATGCAGATAGATGCAAATAACTGGTACAGGATTCTGATATACTCCAATGGCGCTTTTCAATGCAGTGTCACATCGGGGGGCACAGAGCAGGCATGCACCGGAACTTTGGGCATCCCTTTTTCTGCTGGTACACCGTATGCGATATGTTTCTGTGGTAACGGGAGTACGCTATCGCTTTTTGTGAATAATACGCAATTTGATGCCATCTCGTATGCAGAGACTATCGGGGCTCTCCCGGCCAGCATGTATATTGGCAGTGATGGCGCTGGCAACCAGCAATGCGATGGTCCAATCCACGATCTGCGTATCTCCAACCGCGCCCGCACCCTGGTGGAGCACCAGGCGTATTACAATAGCGGCAAGCCCCAGGAGTCTGATGGAGACACCGCGCTTCTCATGCGCATGGGCTACAACCTAAACCAGACTACAAGGAAATTCGGCCTGTGGCTTGTTTCCGGCGAAATTGGCGCGGGTACGGCGATTGCCGGAAACCCGGCAGGCAACCTGGAGACGAAAAACGGGGCGCAGTCGAAGGCTAACGCGGCGCAGGACACGGCAATAAACACA
This sequence comes from Peptococcaceae bacterium, assembly GCA_023249405.1. Lineage (GTDB taxonomy): Bacteria > Bacillota > DSM-12270 > Thermacetogeniales > Thermacetogeniaceae > Palsa-1188. The sequence goes on from JAHFCR010000087.1 coordinate 2,201, forward strand.
GCTGCTGCTAATGCCAATATTCAGATCAGCAATCATAACGCCTTGCAGAGTCCGCATAACCTGCCCTCGTACTGCAAAATGCAGAACGACGGATTTAAAATCTTTGATGCCGCAGATCTTTTACGCGCCCACTGGGGGCAAGTAGAGCCGGGTGTATATGGCGGCAAGGTATTTCATTCTGATGGCAGTTACACCAGAATGGACGCGGATGGTTTTAAGCGGTATATCGCGGGTGCCGGGAAAAGGTATCATTATTTGATAAATGTCGGAGAAGATACGACGCGTCAGACGATGTATTATTTGGCATATTTTGCTTTTCCAACATGTCCTATACCAATTAATTTTCCAGGCGGTTCAACATGGTATAGTGGCAGTGTTTGCAGTTGGACATCATTTAATTATACTCCAGGGGGAGACCCCCCGAGTGCAAGTGGACCTTACGGGTTTATTTATGATATTCCTGTTAACTTAGTCGCCAATAAGACTGTCACCCTGCCATCGGAGTATAGAGGCAAGGACTTTCAAGTTTTTTTGTATCCCAAAAGAATTTATACCGAAAGCTATATAATCGTTTACCAGGGATTATCTTGCAAATGTGGAGAACCGCAAGTCTATTTGAATGTTGTTTCAAAGGATATACCAAATGGAACTTTTACTGTACAGGCTTATACATACCAGACTTTCGACAGACAGAGGCAGTGGTTTGGCGACGCAGTATCTGGTGACGTTTTTAAAGTAAATATGGGTGGTTATATAACTACCAACTACACCGAATATGAAATATCTAGGCTTTTACAAGGGTTGGATTTTGGCTATATCGTTATATTCTAATTTTTAAGGAGGAAATACAAATGGATGCTATTAGCACGAAAATAATCACTGAAAACGGGGTCTTGATTCTAAGCCCATCTCAAAGAGTGGAGAAAAGCTCAATAGCTCAGCTTAAAGATGAGCTTAAAGCTGAGCTTAAAGCTGAGCTTAAAGAAGAATTAAAAAGCGAGATCATAAAACAAAACCCTGCTACTATTGACGAGCAAAATGGCTGATTTGTTATTTTAAGACCCCGCTGGGGGCACCGCCGCCGCCGCCTTCACCAACCTGGTTACCGTTAGAATCGTAGATTTTGTATTGCCACGTAACCCCGTCCTTGGTTTCTCTGGTTTCACCGATTTTGGTATTGCCTTCTGGCGTCTTTTCATTGATGGGAGTGACCTTAACTTCGCCTTTATCCTGGCCCTGCCCCTGATCACTGTCTTTGTCACCAGGTTGCGGCGCCGGCGTTAGCGCCTGATCCTGCTTGCTTGTCACAACTACCGCATTGTTGGTTGCATCCCACTCCACCGCAGCCCCCAGGGCTTCGGCCAGAAACCGGGCGGGGACCAGCATTCTGCCGTCAATGTTTTGCGGTGGAACGTCGCACTGGATTTCTTTGCCGTTGACGATGAGCTTGATCTGATCGGCAGCAAGCGCGAAAGTGGCGGTGGCCAGAAGTAGGCCAGCAACAAGGCCGGTAACAATACCAAGGTAAAACTTCTTCATGGGCAAGGCCTCCTTTTGATCAATATATTTCTAGGAAAAATGAGCGTTCCCTTTGTTGAAAAATGTCGAATAACCGCCTCCGGGCGGTTTTTTATTGGGGGAGTGATCAGCACGGTTTTGGACACGGCAACAACGTCTACGATTATTTGACGCTTACGTTTCAGCCGACCGCCAGCCAACATCCTGCTTCGCCGGTGTCACCCGCGCCTGATCTGCCGCTGATTGCCAGTTGACTCAATACACAGCCCGTCCTCTAGCCACAAAAGGCTTGGGGGCGGGCTGTTTTATTTTGCGCGTAAACAGCGTCTAAAAGATAGTTATTTAGTCCTAGATAATTGTTACACAATTATGCCTTTAGCCCGGTATAATCCCCTTCCCTATAGTGCTACAATTTATACACAATTAAGTAGGACAATAGAACCAAGAATTGTTCTACAATTCGCCAGGCCACAGCCGTAAGCAGGAAAGGGGAGTTACCGAAATGAGAAGCACAAGATACCTTCTGGCAGGCGCTCTGTTTTTGGTGTTGTTCCTGTCGATCCCCGGGGTTTGCTATGCGGGCATCACCCTGCAGGAGGTGTCCACGCTGCCTGGCGATGGCTTTCAGGCCAAGGATCCCTTTCCCAGCGAAACGATTCCGGTCGCTGCGGTTCAGAATGAGGTCGACTACTTGAGCAAGAATAAGATATTTGATGCCAGGCAGATCAACGTCTGCCTTTACAACCAACAGGTTTACCGGATGAGTGAGGGCAAGAAGGTCCCCTATGGCGGCACCGCTCTAAATAACAATATCTATATCTTCAGCGGCTTCTGGAGCGACGATTCGGTTTCCAGCGCCGTTGTCCACGAGATCGGGCACCTGGTCAGAAAGTATTACGTGTCCAATGACGACCTGGAGAAGTATATCGCCAGCAGGGGCGTGAAGGACGGGGAACTGCTGGATGGCTGCGCCTCGGTGAAGGAGGAGTTGTTCGCGGAGGACTTCCGGGTGCTGTTCGGCGATGATCACGCCAAGGTTAACATGTACAAGTTTTATGATACCATCAAGCTGCCATCGGAAAAGGACAGGGAGTTTATCCTGCAGCACATCGGCAGTGGGGGACAGGCCTCTGCGATCACCCTGGCCAGCGCCGTTCCGGCGCAATGAG
>JAHFCR010000087.1:4987-11176 GCA_023249405.1 Peptococcaceae bacterium
AAGTTTTATGATACCATCAAGCTGCCATCGGAAAAGGACAGGGAGTTTATCCTGCAGCACATCGGCAGTGGGGGACAGGCCTCTGCGATCACCCTGGCCAGCGCCGTTCCGGCGCAATGAGCTGACCGGAAGGGACCCGGCAGCGTGTTTGAATCGAATCGGACGGGTCATTGCACTGGCATCAGCATAATTATTAATACGGTTATTCACATGGATGATAGGAAAATTACTCCTGCTGTAGAATGTAGTCCGGTGGGGGTGATGACAGTGGGAGGAATGGCAGCCAGAAAAATAGCAGTTGTCCTGATCCTGACGCTGGTCTGTTCGATAGTTTTTGGTTCTTCTCTCGTATATGCGGGCTCTGTGGCTGACGTCTACAGCCAGCTGGCGGGGGACTATGCGGGATACGTAGGCCAATTAAACGCTCTGGCTCCAGGGGAACTGCAGGGCTTCGTCGGGGACCTGGATACCGCCCTGCAGGGGCGACAGTTCACCAGCGAGCAGCAGTTTAAGAGCGCTCTCCTGTCTGCGGCAGAGAGATTGCTCACCCAATCCAGGTATACAGACTTGTTAACCGCCCTAATCGGCATGTTTGAGGGCGATTTGCAGGGCATCATGAGTGGCAATATACCCGCGGCGCTGCAGCCTGTCTACGACACCCTGAAGGCGAAGTATCTTCCCGGTTCGGGCAACCCCGGGGCTCCCGCCGGCGGCGGTGCTGCGGCTCCGGCCCAGGCTATTCAGGCGGTAGTTGCAGTTGCCGAATCATCTAAAGCTGTTTCTATCACCAGGGAACTGATCCAGGCCGCGGAGCAGTCCGGAACGCCGGTTACGGTGAACATCCCCGCCGATGTGGACGGTGCCACGGTCAGCCTGGCCTCGCTGCTGGCCACCCCCAGGGCGGGAGCGGCTGCAATTGCCACCGGTCCGCTTCCTGCGCTGGTGATCAATGCGGCAGTGCGGTTTTCCCAGGGCGCCGGCACGGCTACGGTGGTTGTTTCCCTGCCCCGGGGAACCGTTGTCAGCGCGCCGGCGGATTCCAATTGGAATGGCGTTATTCAGGCGCCCGCCGCCGTCCCTGGCAGCGCCCTGGCCGCCGTGAGTGGACTGCCTGACGGCCTCGACCCGGATTCGGCCGCTGTGGTGGCGGTGGGGTACGGGGATGTGGCCCTGGCGTTTGACCGTCCGGTGCAGATCACTCTGCCCGGCCAGCACGGCAAGAGCGTCGGCTACATCCGGGACGGCGTCTTCCGGCAGATCGTCGGTCCGCCCCTGAACACCAATTCGGCCGGCGCCCTCCCCTCCGGGAGCCAGGACGGCTATTATGACGACGGAGTCAACATCGTCATCTGGACGCGGCACTTCACGCAGTTCGTAGTCTATGCGGTCAAGCCACCGGGGGCTAAAGAGGCTGCCCTGTCGGCGTATACCGATGTCCCCGACTCCTACTGGGCGGCCGGGGCGATCCGGCAGCTGGCCCAGCAGGGGATCATCTCGGGATACGCCGACGGCTCGTTCAGGCCCGACAGCAGGATCACCAGGGCGGAGTTTGCCTCGGTGATCGCCAGGGCGCTTAACCTGGCCGCCGTCACGCCACCCGTGCCCAGGTTCCGGGATGTGTCTCCGTCCGACTGGGAGGACGGCGCCGTCGAGGCGGCTGCGGCGGCGGGGCTGATTACGGGAGACGGCGCCGGCGCTTTCAAGCCGGATGACCCGATCACCAGGCAGGAGATGGCGGGGATGCTCCTGGCGGCGGTGCCGGACAAGGACGCTGCCATCAGCGCTGACGCTGGTGCTGCAGCCGAATTCACTGATGAGGATGCGATCGCCGGGTGGGCGGGAGCGGCCGTGGCGGTCGTCGCCGGGGAGGGCCTGATCAGCGGCTATCCGGACGGTTCCTTCGGACCCCTGAACCAGGCGACGCGGGCGGAGGCCAGCGCCGTGGTCAGCAAGCTGCTGGCTCTGAGGAATGGTGCTGAAAAGCAGGCTGCTTCAGGCCGACAGGCTAACTGATCTGTTGTTTCGCCTAGTTTAGATGATTAAGCCGGCCTGCCGGAGACTGCTTTAGAGGCAACCCGGGCAGGCCGGCTTGTTTGGCGGGTTGCGAGAAAGCAGCCGGCTTCAAGCAGGAATTACCACTTCTGACGAAGAATTTTCATTAGTACAATATTTGATGAAAAAGATATGCAATCGACAAAAAAAGTGGTGTTTATTTTATGAAGGGTCTGGTCCTGAGCGGCGGCAAGGGGACGCGCCTGCGCCCGCTGACCTACAGCATCCCCAAGCAACTGGTCCCGGTGGCCAACAAGCCGATCCTGCACTTCGTGATCGAGGATCTGGCGCGGGCCGGCATCGTGGAGATCGGGGTGATCTACTCCCCGGAGACCGGTGATGAGATCAGGCAGAGCCTCGGCAGCGGCGAGCGCTGGGGGGTCAAGCTGACCTACATCTACCAGGCGGAGCCGCTCGGACTGGCTCATGCCGTGAAGACCGCCCGGGATTTCCTGGGGGACAACTCCTTCGTCATGTACCTCGGCGACAACCTGATCGATTCCGGCATTAAGAATTTTGTGCAGGAATTTGCCGACTCAGAGGCAAATACGGATTCGATCATTCTCCTCAAGGAGGTGGCCGATCCCACCCACTTCGGGGTGGCGGTGATCGACGGCAACGGCCGGGTGCAGCGCCTGGTGGAGAAACCCAAGGAGCCTCCGTCCAACCTGGCCCTGGTGGGCATCTACCTGTTTTCACCTCTGGTGCATGAGGCGATCGACCGGATCAGACCATCCTGGCGTGGCGAGCTGGAGATCACCGACGCCATCCAGCAGCTCGTCGACGACGGGCGCCGGGTGACCGCCCACGTACTGCAGGGCTGGTGGCTGGACACCGGCAAGAAGGACGACATGCTGGAGGCCAACCGGGTGGTGCTGGACGGACTGATTAAACGGGAGATCTACGGCCGCGTCGATGATACATCCCAGGTCAGCGGCCGGGTATTGGTTGAAGAAGGGGCGAGCATCGAGGGCAGCCAGGTGCGGGGCCCGGCGGTGATCGGCAGGGGCGCCGTGGTGCGCAACTCCTTCATCGGTGCCTATACCAGCATCGGTGACAACTGCCGGGTGGAGAACTCCTGCATCGAGTTCTCGGTAATCATGGAGGGCAGCCAGATTCAGGATGTGGCCAGGATGGACGAGTCGCTGATCGGCCGCCACAGCAAAGTATTCAAGGATGGGCGGGTCAAGGACGCCCTGCGCCTGTGCATCGGCGACGACGCCGAGGTGCGCATATAATGAAACGCAGGGACGATTCTCCTGTTTTACCGGTATTATTACCCAGTTTGCTTGCCGAAGGTATCCTGAGCGATGATTGCTTCTCTGAAGAAGAGGTGCTGGAAATAGAAACTGCATTACAAGAAGTGGCCCGTGGAGAGTGGGTTGATTTTGATGAGTTTCGAAAGACCCAGAATATATAAATCCGCCTGGCATGAGGGTGAATAACTATTTAATGGCGGGCGCCAGGATGGTAAGATGCTTCCGGGGGGTGTGCAGGTGATAGCAAGTTTTGAACGAGGCTCAGTTGAGAGTGTTATGATCAGGGATCTGAAAAAGTACGTGGATGACCGGGGCTGGCTGTGCGAGCTGTTCCGGCAGGACGAGATCCCGGAGCAGGTCTGGCCGGTGATGAGCTACGTTTCCCTGACCCGGCCCGGGGTGGCCCGGGGGCCGCACGAGCACGTGGTCCAGTGGGACTACTTCTGCTTCATCGGACCGGCCAACTTCAAGGTGTATCTGTGGGACAAGCGTCAGGATTCCCCCAGCTGCGGCAAGATGATGGTCATCTTTGCCGGGGCCGACGCACCGAAGGCGATCGCCGTGCCCCCGGGAGTGGTGCATGCCTACCGCAACGCTTGTGGTGAGCCGGGACTGGTCTTCAATGCCGCCAGCCAGCTCTTTGCCGGCCAGGGGCGGCAGGAGCCGGTGGACGAGATCCGCTGGGAGCACGTGGAAGGTTCCCCCTTCCAGCTAACTTAAATATAGTTCATCGTGCGCGAGGATGGCATTTGTCTTGTAGCCTCTTGTATGCTATAATGTGGCTACAGGAGGTGGTCCCATGGAGGCGGGTATCAGGGAAGTAAAGAACCGCTTCAGCGAATACCTGAGGCGGGTTAAGCAGGGCGAAATAGTGATCATCACCGAGCGCAATGTTCCCATTGCCCGGCTGGCGCCAATTCAGGAAACGATCCAGCCTCAAGCCTTAAGCCTCGTAAAAGAGGGATTAGCCTCCTGGCAAGGAGGCAAGCCGTGCGGGGCAGCCTTGCCGCCAGAAGTTCCCGGCGCCGCCTCGATCGCAGCGTTGGTTGCCGAGGACCGGCGATGATCTGTTACCTGGATACCAGCGCTCTGGTGAAGCTCTATGTACACGAACAGGGTTCGGAGACTGTGTGTAAGCTGGTGGAGGCGGCTTCGGTAGTAGCTACCAGTAAGGTGGCTTACCCGGAAGCACGGGCCGCTCTGGCTCGGGGTTTCCGCGAGGGTCTGCTGACGGAAAAGGATTACTGCCTGGTTGTGGCAGCCTTGCGGAATGATTGGACGAGGTATTTGTCCCTGGAGGTATCTGATTCCCTTGTTTGGTTTGCCGGAGATCTGGCCGACAAACACCGCCTGAGGGGTTTTGACGCTATTCATCTTGCTGCTGCATTAACACTGAAGACGAGGGTGACAAGTCGGGTGGTAGTGGCCTGCTGGGACGTGCGTTTATGGGATGCCATGAGTGCCGTAGAGCTTGAGGTGGTGCCTGAAAACAGGCCATAACCGGTTCATCCTCGCTTCTTATAAATAACTGACACTACAACAATACTGATTGCGGAGAGGACGACAATGAAGCTGTTGGCACCATTGCCTTTGCCATGGGTGTCATCGATCATCTCCAGTTGGGAGACGCCGGTATGAAGTATTTGCTGCTCGGCGCCGACGGCCAGCTCGGAACGGCCTTCCGGGCGTTACTGCGCGAACAAGATCAGAATTGCCTGGCCCTCGGGCAGGTGGCCCTGGATATCACTGATTTCAATCGCCTGCGCCAGGTTTTCCAGGATGCCAGGCCGGATGTGGCGATCAACTGCGCCGCCTACAACCAGGTGGACCGGGCAGAGCAGGAGTGGCGACAGGCCTTCATGGTCAATGCCATCGCCGTCGGCGGCCTGGCGCAGGTGGCCCGGGAGGCTGACTGCACCCTGGTGCACTACAGTACCGACTACGTCTTCGACGGAAAGAAGACAACCCCCTACACTATCGTCGACCCGCCGAACCCGCTCTCCCGCTATGGAGAGAGCAAGCTGCTCGGGGAGGAGCAGGTGCGGCTGCTGGGCGAGAAGTTTTTCCTGATTCGGACCAGTTGGGTCTTCGGGACAGGTAACGACAATTTTGTCACCAAGCTGCTGCAATGGGCCGGGGAGCGGGATGAGTTGAAGGTGGTCACCGATCAGGTGTCTTCTCCCACCTATACGGCCGACCTCGCCCGGGCGACCCTGCAGTTATTGGAGACCGGACGCTACGGCCTCTACCACCTGTGCAACAGCGGCTACTGCAGCCGTTTCGAGTGGGCGCGCTTCATCCTGGAGCAGATCGGCTGGCAGGGCCGGCTGCTGCCCGCCCTGAGCGCCGATTTCCAGTCGCCGGCGGTCCGGCCGGAGTTCTCGGCCCTGGACACCTTTCCTTTCACCTCGCTGAGCGGCGCCGGCGCTGCCCTGCCCGGCTGGCCGGAGGCCACCCGGAAATATCTCACAGAAACTGGAGTGATCTGAATGAATTTGCTGGTGACCGGAGGAGCGGGCTTCATCGGCAGCGCTTTCGTGCGTCTGGTGGTGGGACGCGGCTACACGGTAACGGTGCTTGACAAGCTCACCTACGCCGGTGACCCGGCCCGGATCAAGGAGTGCCGCGACAATGTTCGTTTCTATAGGGGCGATATTTGCAATCGCGACCTGGTAGCCAATATAATTGAGAAGGAGCAGATTGCCGCTATCGTTCACTTCGCCGCCGAGTCCCACGTCGACCGCAGCATTACTGACGCCACTCCCTTCATCGAGAGCAATGTCCGCGGGACGCAGGTGCTGCTCGACTTGGCCAGAGAGTACCAATTGGCGAAGTTCGTGCACATGTCCACCGACGAGGTCTACAGACAGCTGGGAGA
>JAHFCR010000088.1 GCA_023249405.1 Peptococcaceae bacterium
CAGACACGGCGCATCTCAACGATTCCCTGTCCCAGACACGCGTAGCCAAGGGCGCCAAGTGGGGCAGTGGAATCAAGTGGGGGCAGTATACCTGGTAGGAGGCGGCTTATGAGAGAGGTTCGCGAAGGAATCAGGATTATAGATAACGTAACGGTAATATTAACCGACGAATGCACCGGTAAACAGAGAATATTCAGATCTCACAACGCTTCCCTAAATTACGCTCTCTGGGCTATCGCCCAGTGGATTGGATGGAAGAACAATTTCGGGTACCAGCCAGTGGTTCCCCCATCGTATGTGCAGCTGGGTTCTGGAAGTGGCACCCCAGGCCATGCGGATCCCGGTCTCTTCGCTCCGATCGCCGGAGCAATCGGGAACATGAGCTATGTGGAGCCTAATGTGCCAAGCAACGGAACAACGACTTTCGTGTTTCAAGTGCCAGCCGGTCTTGCAACCATCCAGGTTACCGAGGCGCTAATGCTGGATTCCGATGGTCATGGATGGTATCATACGATGTTCCCGGTCCCATTTACGCCTTCAGCAACGGAAAACATCACAATTCAGTGGGAGACTACATTCAGCAGTTAGGAGATGACGGGAATTGGGTCTCTATAAGACAATAAATGGCGGAGATGTGGAAGACACCGATGTGAATCAGCTTGTTGACAGTCTGACCGGGCAGGCGGACGTAGGAAACATAGCTCTGTATGCTCCTATTGCCGTCCCTGGGGCGCCGACCGCTGCTGTCTATGCCACAGCCGGGAACCTAACCGGAGCATACAAATACGCGGTTTGCTTCTTGACAGGATATTGGCAGGGGCCTGTCGGATCCGGAACACTGCATCTTCAGGGCAATACAGGAATCGGAGCAGCCAGCGCTACAATTTCGCCAAGCGGTCAGCAGGCATCCCTATCCAACATCCCGATAGGGCCAACAGGCGCCGTCGCCAGGGTTCTCTGCCGGACGAAGGCCAACGGCAGCACGTTCTATGTTTTGGCGCAGATTAGCGACAACGTAACCACGACCTGGACCGACAACATTGCCGATAACGGCCTGACAGTCCTGGCCGCCGTGGCAAACACTACAGGAACATATCTGCAATTGCCCAACCTAACGGCACTCCCGGCAGTGGGGGCAGTTAACGTTCTTTGTGTAGTCAATAGGCAATTGTATCAGAGTAACGGGGTCGCCTGGGTAGCGTTGCCGCCTGCATCGCACGCAGCAACCCACATGGGCGGCAGCGACCCGATCCCGGTAGCCACCGAGACAATAGATGGCTTATATCCACATGCTGACAAGGCCAAACTCGATGGAGTGGCTGTCGGTGCGACCAGTGTGCCCTTTGCGATAGATACCGGAACGGCAAATGCTTATGTAGCAAATCCTACATATGGATGGTCAAGTTATGCCAATGGTATGAGAATTGTAGTTAAAATTCTAAATACAAATAGTTCAACAACATGCACCTTGAACGTAAGCGGCTTAGGAGCACAATATATATACAAAGCGAATGGACAGCTTCTAAATGTCGGAGACTTAATTACGGGAAGTTATTATGAATTTGTATTTTGGGCACAGGGCTGGCAGCTTATTGGCGGAGATTTAGATGCTTATAAATTAAATGGTCAACTTGGAAGTTATTATGCGCCACTGGCATCACCTGCTTTAACCGGGACACCGACAGCGCCAACGCCTACAGCAACTGACAGATCAACCAAGATAGCTACAACAGCGTTCGTGCAAGAACAACTGGGGCTTATCCCCTACGCTGTCGACACCGGCGCGGCCAACGCCTATGTGGTGATGCTCTCTCCGGCTCCGACCGCATACACAGACGGTATGGCCTTAGCGGTCAAGATCGCCAACACCAGCACCGGCGCGAGCATCATCAACGTCAACATGCTGGGCGCACAAACAATCCTGGATTCCCTCGGCAACGCTATCACAGCCGGGGGCCTGAAAGCGGGGATTATCTATAGCCTGCGCTACAATGCCACGACCGGAAATTTTATTGTACAGGGTAAAGGAGGTGGTGGAAACGCTTTAGCAGCTAACCTGCTGCTCAACAAGACTGCAACGGTGGATTCGGGGCCAATTATTGGCTCCATGCCAAACAATCCTGACCCGTCAGCGACGATAACAACGCAGAACGGCCAGGTTACGATTCCAGCTGGGTACAGCCCAGGGGGGATAATCAGGGCTCTCCTAACTAATTTTGCGGCTGCAGTTATCAAGGCGGGAGTGACAGTCGGGGGGGTACTTGGAACTTTCACAGCTGACGCCACGGCCACGGCGGCGCAGATCCTGGCGAATGCTACGGCCTACGTCAACGGGGCAAAGATCACCGGCATCATGCCGGAGCGCGGCTCCCCCACGTTCAACCCGGGCGACAGCATCCCCGCGGGGCACTACGGCGGGGGATCGGTGGCCTACGAGGGCCACGGTTCTCAGACATTCTCCACGCCAGGGAACTTCACATTCACTGTTCCTGCCGGAGTGTCCCAGATCATAGCGGAACTGTGGGGAGCGGGCGGCGGCGGTAACGGTAATTATCAGAATAACTACAATGCCGGCGCTGCTGGTGGAGGTGGAGCCTACGTCGAAGTGCTGGTATCCGTGACGCCAGGCCAACAGATTAGCGTCGTGGTCGGCGCTGCTGGTGCTGGAAGTGCCGGCACTACAGCCAGCTCTCCTATTGCTGGGATAGATGGGGAAACTACGAGTTTTGGCAATGCCCAGGCTCCTGGCGGCAAAGGGGCCAGTGCTGCTCCTTATACCATGTCAGGCGGCAAAGGTGGAGGCGGCGGCGGCGGTGCAGGAGGAGCAAACACTGGCACCGACAATATGGGCCAGGGTTATCCTGGCGTAGCTTATACCCCCAGTTTCTCTGGCGCTGTTTTAATGCGAGCTATTGGTGGCGGCGGCGGCGGCGGCAATTGCGGCGGTAATGATGCCACATTATTTGATTGTGGCGGCGCCGGCGGCTCTGGCGGCCAAGGTGGACTTTGGCCGGGCAACAATAGTGCGGGCGGTGGTGGCTCTGGTGGTGGTGGTGGTGGCGGCGGCGGCGCAGGGGGGGGTAATCAATCTTATCCTCTTAACGGCAATGCAGGTTCTTTCCCAGCAGGGGGCGGCGGCGGTGCTTCTGGGCATGGACCTGGTTCTTCTGCAACTGGAGGCAATGGCGGCAACGGTCAAGTGCAGATTTGGTGGTAATGCAGAGCGCAGGCCCCCGCCCAGGGGGTGAATCCTCACGGGGTTGCGGCTGTCCAGGGCCGCTGCCTGCAAATGTAGTGTAGCCTAGGTGATTCGACAATTCAATACCAGGGGGTGGAGAGGTGGCAGTAGCCAAATCGGACAGGGATGACATCTCAAAGGAGGGCAAGCTGATTCTGCGCTGCCTGGATGAACTCAAACGAGATCAGGCGCAGCGCTGGGTAGAGCAGCACGATGCCAACACTCGCATACATGAGCGGTTGGATGAGATGGTCAAAGCCCAGGCCAACAACATTACGAAGCAGGACTGTAAAGAATGCAAAGAGAAGAAGCGCGGTGTTTCTCCCAAGATGGCTTTTGTCGGCATACCATTGGCATCTGTCATTCTGACCAGTGTGCTTCAGAAAGTCCATTGGGACGTGATCTGGAAGTTCGTATCGGGAGGAGGTCCATGATCATGCTCTCCCGTTTCAACGATTGGCTGGCCGACATGATGGCCGAATATCTTTCTTCTATGTCCTGCTTCTGGATCATCACGTCTCTGGTGGTGGTCGTTTTATTTTGGCAGCGGCCAGCATCCCTGGTAGGCTGGATCACCTACATCAGCACGGCAATATTCCAGGCCTCAGCGCTGCCCATACTCGGCTTCGTGAGCAAAAAGTCGGGCGCCAAGACAGAACGGCTGCTGCAGGAAACCCACGATCAGGTGATGGGCCACCTCACCACCATGCTGCAGCACATGGAAAAAGTTTTAATCCATGTCGAGGTCGAGGATGAGCGGATCCGGATGCAGGAGAAGAAGGACAACATCCTGACGGCGCGGATCATGGCCGAGGTGATGCGGCTGGAAAAGCAGACCCGGGTAAGCATTCAGGAGACGACGATAGGCAAGTAAGAAGGCAATCCTCAATCATAACCTGCCAAATGGCGGGCTTTTTTATTTCAAAGGAGGCGCATTGTATTGCATCCGCATCAGCAACACATTGAAAAGCTGCACGAAAAACTCAAGAGCGGCTCCGACCAGATCGCCGGACGCTCTCTGGCATTGGTCCCCACCAAGTATGACGCTGCAACATTCAGATCTCATCTCTTGTATGAAACGCCCAAGACCGCTTCACTGCCGCTGGAAACGTTCAACCGGGATGCTCTCCCCGGCCGTACTTCGAAGTTCGATCAGGGGCAGTTCGGCGCCTGCACGTCCGCCAGCTCCGTCACCGGCTATCTGGCCAAGAACGCGCAGGACCAGGGGAAATACACTGGTGTTCTCTCCGCCCGATTCCATTACGCCGTAGAGAAGAATATCGATGGCAACCCTCACAACGCCGGCAGTTCCATCGGCAACGCCATGGCCGTCAGCGCGCAATACGGCACCGTGCTGGACTCTGATTATCCTTATTCGGGCATGACCTCGGACGTGGATCTGCCGATGCCGCCAGCCGCTCTAATCACCAAGGCGAAGAATTACCGCACCAAGGACAAGCTTCTGATCCTCTCGGAAAACGACACCGATCGCAAACCATTGATTCCGCATATGCTGGCCTCTCTGGCCGCAGGCAACATCCTGGAGGCCGGAATAGTCGTCTGCCAGAACTTCATGAACGTGGTCGGCCCCAAGTATGAGATTCCGCTTCCGGAAGGATCCATTGAGGGTGGCCACGCGATCAAGCTTGTCGACTACCGCTGCGTCAAGTCTGATTTCAGCGATCTCGAAATTCTAATGTGGAATACCTGGGGCGGCCAATGGGCGCTGAATGACGAGGCCTGGTTCCCGCTGAAATGGTTCCTGGAGAAGATCGATGATGATTACTACACCATGATGGAAGTCTGGCAGGCACTGGACCAGGTGCCGCCTGCGCTGCCGAAGCGCACCGTGGCCCTGACGGTGGGATCTAAAACCATGCTGGTCAATGGCCAGGGTGAGCCCCTGACGGTAGCCCCCAGGAATGTCAGCGGTACGGTGATCGGGCCCATCCGCTCCATCTGCGAGGCATTGGATGATGTCGTAATTTGGCAGCAAGCGGATAAATCTGTGTCGATCAATGCAGATAAGATGACTATCCTGCTGCACGTCGGCAGCAATCTGGCTCTGGTCACGTCAGCCGGAGGTCAGAGCCAGATAACACTGCCGGGCAACGTGGCCATGAGCGGCGACACCGTTGTCGGCCCCATCCGGGCTATCGTCGAAGCGTTGAAAGACGGTACCGTGAACTGGGAGCAATCCGAGAACGAGGTCGTGATTGTGGCATGAAACCATATGCAGGCAAACAAATGTGGATCTGGTATCTAGACCAGATCCTCAAAGGCGATACTACGGCCATCTGCGCCAGGGCAAAACAACTGGGCCTCTCCGGTCTGATCGTCAAGGCCTGGGACGGCGGCGACTATTGGCTGCAGTTCAACAAAATAATCGCCGCAGCGCACAAGGCAGGGCTCCTGGTGGCGGCCTGGGGCTACAGCTACGGCAAGGAGATCCCCGGAGAGATCCGGGCCATGGAGCGGGCACTGTCAGCGGGAGCGGACTGGTTCGTCATCGACGCTGAAGTCGAGTACGAGGCGGCCGGCGGCCGGCAGAGGGCCGGGCAACTCCTGGACGCTGTAAGTGTGAGCAAGGTGTCGGACGCCACGTTCGGCTATAGCAGCTTTGGCATCCCGGAGCTGCACCCCGGCTTCCCCTGGGATGTGTTTTCGCATAGGTGCCATGTGGCCATGCCGCAGATCTACTGGGGAGAGTTTGGTATGGCGCCGGACATGGCGCTGCAGGAGTCTATCAACCAGTTTTCTAAGTTCGGGTTGCCGGCGGCGCCTGTTGGCCAGGCCTACGGCTCAGTGGCGCCGGCGGAGATTACCGCGTTCGGCAAGGCAGCGTGGAAGATTGGCTGCCCGGGACAATCGTTCTGGTCCTGGCAGCACGCCACGGCGGCCATGCTGACGGCGATCAAAAACATTTAAGAAAGGAGGAAAACTGCTATGCAACTGCCGACCGATTTTATCACCGTGGCCTATTTGCTGTCGTTCACCGGCATGGCTCTGGCTGTATTGCTTCTGGTGCAATTCACGAAGCTGATCATCCTGCCGGCATTTTTTGCCGGCAGGCAAATACCGGACGCCGTGCTACAGTTCTACGCCTTTGCCTGGGCACTGATCTTTGTCACCGTGATGTATTGGGATCACGGTGATTTTAACGTGGGCGCCCAGGGGCTCGTTATTTTGTTGCTGCTGATCCTGGTCAATGCGATAGTCGTAACGATAGCGGCCATGGG
This sequence comes from Peptococcaceae bacterium, assembly GCA_023249405.1. Taxonomy (GTDB): domain Bacteria; phylum Bacillota; class DSM-12270; order Thermacetogeniales; family Thermacetogeniaceae; genus Palsa-1188. The sequence continues at coordinate 6,478 of JAHFCR010000088.1, forward strand.
GCTCTATGATATGTTCGTGAAACCCAAAAACGCTTTGATAGCACAGTTAAAAAACCCACCTTCGAAAACGTGAGATCCCAGAATTTTATCCTTGACCCCCGGCTGCCCTGATGGGTGGCCGGGGGTTTTATTTGCATTGCAGCCCCCCATCCCGGGGGCTTATTTTTTTTGCAATATAGGACTATTGGGCATATTTAAAAATTGTGCGATAATAACTCAAAAGGGTGTTGACCGGGTGGCGTCCGGGTGGTATACTTAGATCATAAAAGGACGGTGACCTACACCAGACCCCGCATGGCGGGGAGCGGGCGACCAAGCGGAAGCCCCGAAGGAGACAAAAATGGATAAGGTTATCTACAAAGACGATGAGCGCACTATCACCCTGGTACATGGTTGCCTCGATATTTGCACTAACGGCAGGCAAGCTCCGATATCCCCAGAGCTGAGCACTCTGCCGAATCCCATAGCACCACCGGCAAAGCAGATCGCTATGCTACGCCAGATCGGGAAGGACCCCGCTGACTATGACGCATACAGGATGCCATTGGCCAAGGATCTATACCTTCTGGTTCCGAACAAGGTAACGCCGTCTCTGCTGGATGCCCGTGATGAATACCGGGCTGAGATCAATGCTATCCGCAATGACCCCGCTAACGTGGAGCGCCGCCGCATTGATGCCATGTATGCCAAAGCAGAGCGCCTGGTCGATTATCCCGGCGAGTATTACGGGCTGCTGGCTGATGCTGAAGCTGCTCTCAAAGCATGGACTGCAAAATATCCTGCAGCTGCGGCAAAAGAACGGGCCAATGATTTACGTGCCAAGGCCGATCGGCAGGACAGCCTCGCTGCCGGGGCTCTGGTCTACGATGCCGATGGCTGGCTTTCCAGCGAGGAACAGGAGCGCCGGGCCGCCGAATTTAAGGTAAGAGCCGCCGAGTTACGCGCAGAGGCAGATAGAATCCAGGCCTAAGCCCGCCAGGGAGATGGCCGAGCATCCCGGCCAGGGGGCCGCAAGCCCCTTTCGCTCAAGGGCAAAAAAGCCAAGGGCTGGCATCCCAACAAATGCCGACTCTCCAAGCGGAGAGAATGGGCGCCCGGCGTGACGCCCGCCAAGGAGAACCATGGAAAAGACAGCGAAGGTTTTTTATCTGCTCAGCGAGGCTGGGCGCAAGGCTTCCCTGCTACAGGGCGGGGACGGGAAAGAACTGCAGGTTATTGAGCCCCCGGTGACGCCGAAGATTATCGAACTGGCGACAGTGAGCAGCGACGGTGAGGTTTATTTATACATCGGCTACCGGCCTGAGCACAACAATAGCTATCACGCGCGCGTTGTCATCCTGGCTGAAGTGTATCAGGACGGCCTTGGTGAATGGAAATTGCGTGAGCAGGAAAAGGATCATCGCTTTGATTCGCCGCAGACTATTGAATTGCTCCTGGCATGGGAGAGCCTACGGCAGCATCAAATTGCGGCGGCCAAAGAGTTGTTTTCCACTCACGGGCCTGAGAATGAGGCCCTCCGGAAACGCCAGGACGCAGAACGCCAGGAACATGAGGAAAAGCGCCGCCAGGAAAATGCTGAGCGAGAGCGTAAAGCCGCCGAGCGCAAGGAGAAATTCAACTCCGAACTGGCCACCTGGATCGCTGCCAGCGGCAGTGACTACCTGAAGCAGGCCCACGAGTTAGGCTACAAGATCACCCTCAAGTACATCATCGAGCGCGCCGCTCTGGAGTGGCCCGGTTATACTCTGGATGATGACTATACCTGGAAAGAACGTATCAACCCCAGCCCGGAGGCTCTAACCGAGGTTGCTGTCCTGGTCAAGGCTGGTGTCAATGCGGAGATCGTCTGGCTGACCGATGGGCCGAAGAGCCGGGATAAGGACGGTTATGATGAGCCGTTTGATCCCTGCGAGGGCATAGTGATCAAGGGTTACCTTAATCATCCATCGACCTCGTATGATCTGGTCAAGATCGTCTAGCCGCTAGGCCATCACGGAGCATGCCCGTGACCCCGCCACAATCAGGCGGGGCCGCTCAAGGCTGAATCAGAAAGGATGAATCATATGCCCAGCAAAAACGAATATCACATCGTACTCACCCCTGACACCGCCGAGCAGATCGACGCCCGGGGCGAGAATCGCAGTTTCACCATCCGGAGGGACCTGGATCGCCTCTATACCCTCTACCAGCGCAACCTGCCCCGCAACCTCACCGAAGGCGACGCCTGCCTGATCGTGGACGTGCTGAACGGCACGATCATGGATGCCAACAACGCCCGCATGCTGTGGGCCGAGGTCGAGGATGGCTGCAGCCTGGAAGGCTTGGCTGAGAAGTGGGAAGTTGACGGGCCGGCGCTGGTGGAGAAGCTGAAGCAGTTGAACGATGTTCAGGCGCTGGCCGTGGTTGATGCCGCGGAGGGGTTCTGGACAAAACACGATCAGGGCGATATGCGGGAAATTGTCCGGGAAGTATTCAGGATCAGGGAATAATACATGGCTCAAATCAGAGGCGACAAAGGTAAGTTTGTTTCTATTGCCACCAATTTCCCGCCTGGAAAGATCGTGCTCTGCAACATTAGGACCGTAAAAAAGTATGGAAAGGCTAATGAAAAGACTGAAAAAGCTAAAAGCTCATAGTCTCCAGAGTTTTTGGAAAGGCCCCCGCTCAACTTTGCTGGGGGCTTTTTTTATGAAAAATATTTATAATTTTTCCCTAAAACTGTTGACACAGTCATACAATATGCTATAATAAGAGTATGACAAGGTCATACATAACAGAGGGGAGATGCCGGATTGAAAGGACCAATCAAGCGGCCAGGAAGGCCGGGCAAGGACGAAGTGAGGATTCGGGTGGTGGAACTGGAAACGCTGGCAGAGGGGCTGGCAGCCATCAGGAGAGCAATCCAGCGAGGCAACAAGGTGATGGGGCTGATAGAGCCGCTGGAGGCCCTGAAGAACCTGGAGAACCAGGTAAGGAGTTGGACAGTTGAAGAGCGACGGGGGTCGTAAGACCCCCTCCCTTAGGGGATAGATGAAACGAGGCGAAGAGAATATGAAAAAGTATGACGTATCTCATGTGAAACTGAAGCCGGAAATCTTAGGTAAGGCGCAAGCGATCAAGGTGGCCAGCGAAAAGCTGAACCGAGAATTTGGTATCCCGGCCAGCAAAGAGCATTATGCCCTTGACGTTTGGCTCCGATTGACGCCGACCGAGCGGTATCAGATCATGGCGCAGATTGAGCAGCCCAAGACAATAAATGTTTATCAGGACCGTTGTATCAGGGCAATAGCACAGTATCTATAAGCCGACGGGCTTAAAACGGAGAAAGGAATAAAATGGACAATATTTTGATGACATCTCAAGAGCAGGTCCAATACAAAGGCTACTGGATTGTTGAAGAAGGCGCAGGTCAGTATCAAATTTATGATGTAAAAACCGGAACAAGCCAATCATCTGGTGTTTTTACCAGCATATTTCAAGCAAAATTGTTTATTGAAAACAGCTTAATTGTTACTTCCCAATATAGATTTCAGCCATTGCATGTAAATAACTAATCTTCTACGGCCAGCCGGGGGGCCAATATCCCGGCAGAAAGGGGGCTATTTACATGGTAATCAAGCTTACTGATGAGACACGGAATGAATTAAAATCACTATGCAAGGAAATTGGAATCACGCCGCCGGAATTGGTGCATGCCTTTCTTGAGGACTTAACCGGAACGCCTGGGTGCGGTTCAGATGAAAGAGACCGCGCGCGGGATTGGCTTAACCGTCATCTATTCGGCAATGAATTCCAATGGTAAAGATTAGTTGACACCATCATACCGCTATTGTATGATACAGCCATAAAGGAGGCGATCATATTGAACAGACTGATCAGGATGCTGGGACTTCACAGGAAGGCGGTGTGGGAGGCCCGGCGGGGGAATGCCGGCCCGGCCATCGCCCTGGGGATTTGGAACAAGACAACGAAGAGGATAGGCGGCAGGTAACATGGTCAAGAAGTTGGATATTGTCGGTGTCTCCGAGGCTGCGGCGATCCTCGGTTGGGATCGCCGCAGGGTGGCCACATATGCTAAAAGAAGCGGCGTTTTCCCCGAGCCGGTAGCGAGGCTGGTCTGTGGCCAGATCTGGACCCGGAAACAGATAGAAGATTTCAAGGCAAGCAGAAGCCCCGGCGCCTGACCGGGGCTTTTCTATTTTAATCATTCCTTTCCAGCTTCCGAAATATCCGCCCGCACCGGCACCCATAGCTCACCTCGTCATACCCCGGATCCATGTTCTCACGGATGCTCAGTATAGCCACCTTACTGCCATCAGTATACAAAGCTTCCTCGCACCGAGGGCACCGCCTATCCGTGATCCATTCCGCCGCCTCGACCACGGCCCAGCGGCCGCCGACCGCCCGGACCTGGTAGCCATCCAATTGCAGCCGGGTGATGCCATAGCGGTTCAGGATGTAGCGGATGGACAGCGCCATCAT
>JAHFCR010000026.1 GCA_023249405.1 Peptococcaceae bacterium
GACCTGGCGCGCCCCTGTGGTCACCTGGTCCACCGCCACCGCCACCTGGTTGAGGATGTCGTTCAGGGCCGACAGGGTGGCGTTGAGGTTATCCTTGATCACGGCGTGGTCGCCCTTATACTCTCCCCTCATCTCCACGTCCAGGTTGCCGCCTGCCATCTCCTTGAGGCAATCGGAGGCCTCGTTGACCGGTTTCAGCACTGCATCTAGGGTGTCGTTGACACCGGCCAGGATTTCATTATATGCACCCTTAAATTTTGCTGCATTACCGCGTACCTGCAGTTGCCCATCCTGCGCTGCTTTGGACAATAGTCCCATTTCATTCTCCAGGTTGTTGAGGACATTGATCATGTTGGTCAAGCTTTTGGCAAGCACGTCATTTTCCGACCTGATAGAAATCTCTGTCGAAAGATTGCCGTCAGCAATTGACTGCGCCACATCTGCCATTTGATTGGTAGATTCCAGCAGCTTGGTAAACGCCGGCATCAGTGTATCATTTTCGCTTCTGCGCCCAATTCTCTTATATTCTTCAAGGTCGCTCAGGTTGCCATCGCTGATATGAGAAACCGTTTCCCGTATTTTTACCAGCCTGTTATGAACATCATTGACGGCGTTTTTGATATCATTCCAGATACCTAAATAGTCTTTAGTAATTTTTTTAGAAAGGTCGTTGACCGCCATTTTTTGTAGGCATATCATTATTTCCTCGAGCGGATTGGCTATCGAGTCAATCAGCCCATTCATGCCTTGGATTGTATTATTATAGGCGCCGTGAAGCTTATCGGCGTCCCCGCGTTTGGAGAGAATACCTTCCGAAGCAGCTTGCACCAGGCCGGTCATCTCTGCAGTGACGCCCTTTATCTCGTCGATACAGTTGTTCAGGTTGTTCTTGATGTTATTGAAGTCACCCTTGTATTCCTCAGTGATTTTCTCCGGCATATCTCCCTTGCTGATCCGGGCGACGTAATTTTCAGCTACCTTCAGTGGACCGATCAGGGCATCCAGGGCATCATTGATTCCCCGGAGGATCTTCCGGTAGACGCCCTTCGAACGATCAGGATTAGCCCGCTTCGACAGGTCGCCTTCGCGGGCGAGCCTGATCACTACTCCCACCTCGTCCACCAGGACGCCGACCTCGTCGATACAGTTGTTCAGGTTGTTCTTGATGTTATTGAAGTCACCCTTGTATTCCTCGGCGATCTTTTCGGGGATGTCGCCTTTGCTGATTCGGTCTATGTAATCAGCGGCAATATTCAGTGGACCGATCAGAGCATCCAGCATTTCATTGATTCCGCCCACCAGCAGTTGGTAATCCCCCTCGGCCCGAATATCGACCCTGGCTAAAAGATTGCCAGCCTTGGCTTTTTCCACCAGTTCCTGAATTGCTTGCAGTGCTAGCTTGTGGCCTGTCCGATCGACTATTGTCTCAATGGCGCCAGTGATATTGCCTTTGGAATCATAGGTAGGAGTAGGTATATATTCAAAGAAATACTTTCTGTCCTTGATTGTCGCCCATGTTTCAATGTGGGAGGAATCACCAGCAACAAGGACGTTCTCCACGCAACTAATCTCTGATTTGATCAGTGATGTAATCAGTGTGCCCTCCAGATGCTCCTTTCTTTTACCTACCAGTTCTGCAAAGGAATCGTTGCCATAAACAACTTTCCGATTCTTGTCTACAACGAATACGGGTGCTTGAAGCATTTCCAACACTGATAGGTCTTTCTTGCCCCCCTTGGCGGCGGCTTCCTTGTCACTGTTTGTTTCCATACTAAGCACTCTCCTCTTCGTCGAAAAGTAGTCTATTGGCGTTTAATAGAATCTTTACCTGCTCCCCGACCTTGCCCATGCCTTGGATGAACTTATTATTCTTCCCTTTTCTCATCTTTGGAGGCGGTTCAATCTCGCTTTTTTGGATGTCTAGCACCTCCAGCACGCGATCGACGATTAGCCCAACCGGCTGTTCGTCGATGTTGATCACGATGATGCAGGTGCGGTCATCATAAGGGCGTTCTTCAACACCAAAACGAAGCCGCACATCCATAACCGGGATCACTTTACCCCGCAAGTTGATCACTCCCTTGACATAAAGAGGCATGTCCGGGACTTCTGTGATATTCTGAATGCCGATAATCTCTGTGACATATCTGATCTCAATGCCAAAATCCTCTTTATTGAGGACAAATGTCAAGTATTTATCCTCTTGAGTGTCTTCGTTTTCCTCTTCTTCGTCTTCCAGCAGATCCGCCTCAAACTTCTCCCTTGCACCCATCTATACCGCCTCCGTAATTAACGTTCTTGTTTTTATGAAGCGTTCTTTTCTATCGAACTGACGAGATCGGCAATATCCATAATCATGCCAACCTCACCATCCCCCATGATCGCGCAGCCCGAAATGCCCCGTACCCGTTTCAGATAAGCAGGCAGCCCTTTGATCACGATCTGTTGCTGGCCGATAAGTTCATCTACAAAAAGGCAGCATTTATTGTCATTGCTGTCCACGTAAATGAGTATTCCTTTAGTCAAGTCTTTGTGCTTTGGATCTATGTGGTAGAGTTCATGTAGCCTGGCGACGGGCAACAGTTCTCCCCGGATACGTACAATTTCCAGATTGTCAGGCGTACAGGTGATCTGGTCTGACTTAGGTCGAAATGATTCCTTGATGGAACTGATCGGGATTATGTAACGGTTGTGGCCTACCCTGATCACCATTCCTTCAATTATGGCAAGAGTGAGTGGAATCCGAATAGCGAACATGGTCCCAATGCCGGGTTTACTGCGGATATCCAGTTTGCCTCGCAGCTTTTCTATATTCCGCCTTACCACGTCCATACCTACGCCACGCCCCGAAATGTTGGAGACCTGTTCTGCTGTTGAGAAACCGGGTTCAAAGATCAGGCGCCAAACGTCTTCATCCTTCATATCCCGGTCTTCTTCTCTAACCAGCCCTTTTTCCACTCCCTTTCGGAAAATCTTTTCACGGTTCAGTCCGCCGCCGTCATCCTCGACCGTAATCCATACCTCTCCTGCCGAGTGCTTGGCTTCAATGGTAACCTTGCCGGTTTCCGATTTGCCTGCGAGCTTGCGCTCGGTGACGCTTTCAATCCCGTGATCAACAGCATTTCTGATCAGATGTACTAAGGGATCAGAGATCTGTTCGATAATTGTTTTGTCCACTTCCGTGTCTTCACCGATGATCTCTAGTTCTACCTGTTTATTCGCCTTGTTGGCAAGATCCCGGACCAGGCGCAGCATTCTGCGGAATACTCCGGCCAGAGGGATCATGCGCATAGACATGGCCACTTCCTGGATTTCTCTGGATATCTTGTCCAACTGTAGAAATGCCTTGCTAAAACGGGCATTCTGCGAAACATCGACAGCCTGATCGTTAGTTACCATCGCCTCGGCGATCACCAATTCACCGACTAGATCCAGCAGTTTATCCAGTTTCTCGATATCCACTCTGATTACTTGCTGCACATTACTCGACGCCGGTTGCTTTTGTAGTGTAGCCGAATCAACGATCCCCGGATCCTCTATCCTGGCATCAGGCAACACTTTATCTTCTGCAGATATTACAGCCTGAGCTTCAGTCGCTGCAACCGGTTTATGTTCTTGTCTTTCTGGCAAAAAGTTGGAGTCGTCATAATTTTGGCCAGCTAGGTCCTGTTCCTGGGAGGAAGCAGTTTCTACATAACCGGACTCTAGCTCTTGAGTAATTTTCTCCAAACTGCCTATCAATTGCTGAAAATTGGGGATTGCTTGATTAACTCCACCTGTTGTGCTGAGGACTTTATTGCTGATGGCATCCAGAACGCTCAATAAAACGGACATTGTTGCATGATCACAGGCCTGGTTCCGTTCTCGAATAATGCCCAGGACGTTTTCAGCCAGGTGGCTCAGGTTTTCAATGTCACCGTATCCGAAGAAGCCGGCATTTCCCTTGATACTGTGAAACGATCTAAAAACCTGGGAGGAGAGTTCAGCGTCAGCAGTTTTTTCCAGGCTTAGCAGGGCCATTTCCGCTTCTTCACAGAGTTCCTGGGTTTCTTCGGCAAAGCGCCTAGCCATCTCCGGCGTTACGGACAGGACCATTTCTGTCAGATCAAGAGGTTCCGCAAACCCGTCCGGTTCAGGCTGTGCAACTGTGGCCGTAACCCGGGCAACCATACTCTCGATCCGTTTGTATTCCTCTTCCTGTTCAGGATCTGGCTCCTGTGTTGAGTTGTCGGTATCAGGGCTTAAAATCCCAGGGCGTTCCACATCCAGTTCGGTTGCCGGATTGATGGCGTTTCTGAGATCATTGATGATAAACTCTGCTTCAGCTTCAAAACCCTCATCAGTGAGTTGGCGCTCAACAGCATCCAGGATGTTTCTGATCAGATCGCTGGTGCGGCACAGTAGATCGATATGTTCCGGTTTTATGAACGCCTTATTTTTACGCAGGATGTCCAGCAGTGTTTCTGCCTCGTGAGTGACACTGATAATTGTCTGTAGATCTAAAAAGGCGGCCGTTCCCTTAAGAGAGTGAAAAAGACGGAAGACCTCGTTTAAAATCTCCTCGTCCACCACCCCGGAGGCGGTTGCGGTCCTTTCCATGTCTATAATCCGAGGCTCAACGCTCTCTAGCAGCTCGCGGCTCTCGGTTACAAAGTCCTTGACCATTTCCAGCCTTTCTTCAAGGTCGCTGTCCAATTGTTTTGTTTCCCTCCGTGAACGAAACTTTGTTTTCACACTAATTTTTATTACAGAAGACTGGCAATATAGTTGTTCTGAAGCCTGAAAATCAGTGATAAAGAACCTAGCCTTTATATCGGTCTGTTTTTAGGAACTCTTTAGTGCCAAACATTCTCTCCGATTCTTTACCTGCAAGTGTAGTAAACTGCATACGTAATCTTGCCAACTCTTTCTATTGATGGAAAATAGTAATTTGAGCAGTTTTTATATCTATCAGCAAAATGGAGCGCTGCTGGAGTCTGAGGAAAATACCGACACGAATATTCAAAATATTCTATATATAGCAATTAATTGACATTTTACCCTACTAGTATTAATATAACAAGATGAAACCTTTTTTTCAATAAATACATGGTAAAATAGCAAGTCTAGCTAAGATAGTTTAAGATTTAAGAATTTATTTCTCCATATATGATGCTAAAACCTATGCAGCAATTGAGATTAATCAACGTATGATTTTTTAATATTTTGAACTGGTGGACTGGATATGGAAAGGCAAGTTTTGACACAAGAGGAACTTAATATTCTGCTGGAAGGAGATTCTTCTGACAGCATTAATGCTAATTTGCCAGAAACTGAAGAGCTGAAACTGTCTTCAAGCGATAGAAAAACATTGGTAAGAATAGTTGATATTTCCATGAAAAAGTCAGCTGAGTCTCTGTCGCAGTTGATAAAAAGACCAGTTAGAAGTAATAGTCCGATTATTTCGGAAACGACCTGGGACAGAATTGTCAAAGAGGGAATTATCTCCTCGGAACGCATTGTCACGACAGTGAGTTTCATAGAGGGACTCCAGCATGATAACCTCATGGTGATCAAAGTTAAAGATGCGGAAGTCATCGTCGACCTGATGATGGGAGGCAAGGGCCAAGCTATCGCCGGAGAGTTAGATGAATTGAGAATGAGCGCGGTCGGAGAGGCCATGAATCAGATGATGGGAACGTCAGCAACGGCGCTGGCGGATATGTTTGACGAAAAAGTGGTTATTTCCACACCGACGATAAAAATAGTCAATGACGAAAAACAACTGTTTTCCAAGTATCAGAATGAAAAAATAATACTGGTCCGAATAGAATTTTCAATGGTTTTAGACGAGCCTGTGCAAATGGAGCTATGCCAAGTCATGCCGATCACCAATGCTCTGGAAATGATCAGAAGAGCTAAAAATGAAGGGGCGCTCATTCCTGACCAAGCACCAGAACCCTTAAAGCCGCTGAAGACCACTACTGGGGAGCATCCGGAAAAAATGGTTTCTGCGCAACCAGTTCAATTTCTTCCCTTGGAGAAGAGCATGACTATGAAGAACGATCCCGTAAGACAGGCAGAATATAACAAATTGGAATTGATCTATGATGTTCCCTTGCAGTTCACCGTGGAATTGGGAAGAACTGAAAAGTCATTAAAAGAGATTTTAGAATTGGGACCAGGTTCGGTCATCGGATTGGAGAAATTGGCGGGAGAGCCCTTGGACATCTTGGTAAATGGCAAGTATATTGCAAAGGGCGAAGTTATTGTCATTGATGAAAACTACGGAGTCAGGATAAAGGAAATTCTCAATTGCGAAGAGAGAGTTGGCAGTATTAAAAACCGTGTGTAATTTTAGGAAGGAGGCATCATCTTTTTGGGAAAAAGGGTATTGATCATAGATGATGCCAAGTTCATGCGGGCGATGATCAAGGATATTCTTATCGGCGGAGGCTATGAAGTAGCCGGTGAGGCCGAGAATGGAATAGAAGCGATCAGGCTTTATAAAGAATTGCAACCGGATGTGGCGACAATGGACATAACCATGCCGGAGATGAATGGGGTTGATGCCTTGAAAGAGATTCGGAAAATTGATGCCAGCGCCAAGGTTGTCATGTGTACTGCGATGGGCCAGAAAGCTTTAGTGATAGAAGCAATCCAATCCGGAGCAAGTGATTTTATCGTCAAGCCGTTTCAGCCGGAGCGTATTTTACAGACTCTCGCCAAAGTATTGGGTACTTAACTGGATTCGTTACTAAGGCGGTGATGGCCGAAGTGAAAGTAAAACGCTTTTACGGAGATAATATGCCCGATCTCCTGGGCAAGGTCAAGTCTGAATTAGGTAGCGAGGCTATCATTATTCAGTCACGCAAGGTGCGGCAAGGCGGTATCCTTGGGATCTTCGGCCCGTCTCTATTAGAGGTTATCGCTGCCGCAGACAGCGATAACCGTAAAGTGCTGGTTGACAGCGAACAAGATTGCAGGCTCGAGCAGCTTCGTCTGATCCAGAATGATGCTGTTTCCAGGCAGGTATCCGAACTCAAAAAGATACTTGAAGAGAATATGCCCGCTCCCTCATATGGCAAACCCCGCCGAGTATTCCCCGGTTGCTTTGAGCAGATCTTCCAAGTCCTATTATCAAACGATGTTGGCGAAGGTACAGCTAGAGAGATCATCGATCGCGCCATGTATAAGATCAATCAATCCCGGTGGCAGGATCTGGCGGCGATCAAAGCCGATGTCCTGGAAATTATCACCGATTACTTTAAAGAATATATCAGTACTGAAAGCAAAGAGAAAGAGCGTATCGCTTTGGTCGGCCCCACCGGGGTTGGCAAGACGACAACGTTGGCCAAACTGGCTGCAATCGCCTCGGTCTTAAAAGAGAAAAAAGTGGCCCTGATCACCATAGACACTTTTCGAGTCGCCGCTTTAGAGCAGTTAAGAACGTACGCGGATATCATCTCTGTATCCATGGATGTGGCTCATACTCCAAAGGAGCTTAAAAGCTTATTGGACAAGCATCAGGATAAGGATCTGGTGCTGGTGGACACTGCAGGAAGAAGTCCTTACAACAAGTTGCAAATAGCTGAAATCAAGGGTTTTTTAGATGCTTGTCCGGAATTGAAAATTTATCTGGTGTTAAATGTGGCCACCAATCAGAAGGATTTGAATGAGATTATTTTAAGTTTTGAGAAATTCTCGATTGCTAAACTGATCTTTACAAAACTCGACGAGACGCATAGATATGGAACCATATTAAATATTGTCGCCGGTTTTAAAAAAGAATTGGCTTATGTCACTACAGGACAGAATGTGCCCGACGATATTGAAATTCCCACTCCGGTAAATATTGCACAACTAGTATTGAGGGAGGGATGACAGTGTTAGACCAGGCTGAAAACCTTAGATTAATGGTCAGGTCTATCCATAAAAAAATGGAGGACGAACTGTTTCATTCCTTACCTAAGCGTTGCCGGGTGATAGCCATTACCAGCGGCAAAGGAGGAGTTGGCAAGACTAATATTGCCCTGGGGTTGGCGCTTACGCTCGCTAAGGCTAGCTACCGCGTCATGCTGATGGATGGGGATATGGGGCTGGCAAACGTAGATCTGATTTTGGGTATGTACGGGAAGTACAATCTATCACATGTGATCAAAGGTGAAAAAGAACTGAACGATATTATTATAGATGGCCCTCATGGGCTAAAAATTATTCCGGGAGGTTCCGGAATTTACGAATTGGCTAATGCTGATTCCCAGACTTTACTGAGGATCTTGAAGGATGTCAATATATTAGATCAGGAGATGGACTTTTTTTTTATTGATACTGGTGCTGGTGTATCAAACCAAGTGATGACATTTCTGCTCTCTGCCCAGGAAATATTGCTGGTAACAACACCTGAACCGACTGCTATCACTGACGCTTATAGCCTGATCAAGCTTTATCACCAACATCACGGTGGTGGACAATTAAAAATTATTGTCAACATGATCGGCGATAAGCAGGAGGGCTATCTTGCGGCAAAAAGATTGCAAAATGCAGTTCGTTCTTTCTTGCATATCGAGTTGGCGATCCTCGGTTACGTAGCACAGGACGTGGCGGTGCCAAATGCGGTCAGCAACCATAAATCATACATAATGGCCTCTCCATATACCCAGGCTTCGATAGATACGATCAAGCTTGCCTCTGAACTGGGAGACCTTCCTCTCGAGCCTCCGGCTGGCGTAAAAAACTTTTTTAGCTACGTTGTTTCCAATTTGAAGTCAACCGAGAGCAGAGGATATAAAAAGTAAACTAACCTGAGGGAAAGGAGAACAATGATGAATGAAGAACGATCCTAATAGTCCGATTATCGACAAAATTCTTAGCTATATCCAAAATATACCAGGATTCTTTAATGGGCTCGATAAAAACAGAAAGACGTTGTTTATCGGCGGCCTTGCTTTCGTCTTATTGGCTATTACTATCTTGACAGTATTCGTCACCAATCCACGCTATACGCCGCTCTATACCAATCTTGATACTCAGGATGCGGCGTCGATCGCTCAATACTTGAAGGATAAAAAAATACCGTATCAGATAACAGATGCGGGAAATACCATTCTTGTTCCGGATGCTCAGAAATATCAGGTAAGACTTGATCTGGCAAATAACAATTTACCAAAGGGCAATATAGTCGGTTTTGAAACCTTTGATCAGAATCATTTTGGCGAGACCGAAAGCGAACAAAAAATTAGGTATAACGTTGCGCTGCAGGGTGAATTAGAGAGAACTATTGGCAAGATTGACGGAGTGGCGGATGTTCGGGTTCATATAGTCAGTCCGGACCAGTCCTTATTCGTGCAGGACAGCAAAGATGCCACCGCCTCTGTTCTTTTAAAACTCAAGCCAGGGTATAGCCTGCAGGATTCTCAGGTATTGGGCGTGGCTCGCCTGGTTGCCAGCGGCGTAGAAGGCCTGAAGCCTGAAAACGTAAGTATCATTGACGCTGCCGGTAACATTCTTTCAGATAACCTGAGCACTGGATCGAAAATGGCTCTCTCCTCCGGCCAGTTGAAGATCAAGCAGGACTACGACAACCAAATGCAATCCTCGATCCAGTCGATGCTGGAGCGTGTTGCGGGACCAGGAAAAGTCATAGTGAGGGCTAACACTGCTTTGAACTTTGACCAGGTGGAAATAAACGATCAAACTTATGGCGATAAACAGGTTCGTAGCGATCATACCATCCAGGAAACTGATACTAATGGTGGGCAGCAAGGGGCTCCGGGCACATCCTCCAATATCCCTAACTATCAGCAAGTAAACGGCCAGAACAATAATCAGACTCAAAAGGTAGATAAAACAACAAATTATGAAATAAACAACCAGACTGAACACCGGATCGTTGCTCCGGGTCAGATCAAGCAAATTTCATTATCCGTTATTCTGGATCAGGACAACCTCGACCCGCAGCAGCAAAAAAAGATCGAAGATATGGTGACCGCAGCTGCAGGAATCAATACAGCCAGGGGCGATAAAATTACCGTTGCCGCCATGAAATTCAACAATGATTTGGCGGTGCAGACGGCAGCCCAGATGAATGCAGATAATATACATCACGAGTTGTTTACGGCCTTGTACGCTATTTTAGGATTTATACTGCTCCTGCTGGCGTTGCGCTACCTGAATAAAGCCATCCAGGCATGGAGGGCGCCGGCGTACACAGGTCCTGGCTCCATAACGGACCTGTTGGCAGTAACCCAGCCAGAAACAGTAGCGGAAACAAGCGCGGAAGCAAGCATTGAAGAGCTTAAAAAGAGCAAGGACCAGGTAATCGAAAAGTTGCGCAAACTGGTCAGGAGTAATCCGGATGAGACGGTTGAAGTTCTGAGGTCTTGGCTTACCGGCGAGTAGGGGAGGGGGAGAGCGATGAAGGATGCGTTAACTGGGAAACAGAAGGCTGCGGTATTGGTTCTCTCCTTGGGAGAACAAATTTCCTCTAAAATCATCGAGAAGCTGGACCAGAACGAGATCGAGCAGCTTTTTTTGGAGATCGCCAACCTCGGGAAGATATCGCAGGACACGATAGAACAGGTCTCCCAAGAATTTTATGATATGTGTCTGGTCACTGATTACATCAATCAGGGAGGGGTTGCTTATGCCCGCGATCTGCTGGAAAAAGCTTTAGGCCCGGAGAGGGCAGAGAGCATTATTAAAAATTTAACAGCCTCGTTGCGAGTGCGGCCATTTGATTTTGCTCGCAAGACGGATGCCTCCCAGTTGTTGAACTTCATCCAGGGGGAACACCCGCAAACGATAGCCCTGATTTTAGCACATCTGGATCCGGATCAGACAGCGCGCATCTTTTCAGGACTTCCTCCAGACAAGCAGGGAGAGGTTGCCTATCGTATGGCCACTATTGATGGTACGTCGCCGGGGATCATCAGCGAGGTCGAGAGCATCCTGGAAAAACAACTGTCCACTGTGATGTCAAAAAGTTACACCAGCGCTGGAGGGTTAAAACCAGTGGCGGAGATCCTGAACCGGGTGGATCGGGCTACAGAGAAAAAGATTATCGAGGGCTTTGAGGATCGGGACCCGGAACTGGCGGAACAGGTGAAAAAGTTGCTGTTTGTGTTTGAAGACATGCTGCAACTCGATGATCGCTACGTGCAGATCATCTTGCGCGAGGTTGACTCTCATGATTTGGCTATGGCCCTTAAGGGTGCCTCAGAAAGTGTGTATCAGAAGATAGCTAATAATATTTCCAAGCGCGCTGCCGAAAACCTAAAGGACGAGATCGGCTATCTTGGCCCAGTCAGAATTAAAGATGTTGAAGAAGCCCAACAAAAAATCGTATCAGTTATTCGTAGATTAGAGGAGCAGGGCCAGGTGATCATTTTCAGGGGCGAAGAGAACCAGATTATTGCCTAAATGTAAAAATACCGCAGGATAAGGAGGTGATCTGATGGTCAGGGGATTATACACTGCTGCCAAGGGCATGATGGTCGCCCAGGCGAATGTCGATGTTTCATCTCAGAACATGGCCAATGTGAATACTCCCGGTTACCGCAAGGATGATACCCTGGTTTCGGCTTTCCCCGGTATGCTTTTAGCCAGACTCGACGGCAACGGTGCAGCGCCAATCGGCCGGACAACAACGGGTAGTGCCTTGGACGGCATCTACACTTCATTTGAAGAGGGGGCGGTACACGACACAGGGAACCCATTAAACATGGCGGTGAGCGGTAATGCTTTTTTCACCGTCAAAGGCCAGCAAGGGCAGCTGTTTTTCACCAGAAATGGAGACTTCCAGCTAAACCAGAACAAGCAGTTGGTAACCAGTGCAGGAGACTCAGTTGTGGGGGACCTGAATGGGCAGGCCGAGGAGATCTTTGTTCCCGACGGCAAATTGAGCGTGGCCAGCGACGGTGCCTTGAGCGGCGCCACGGATAGCCAGGGAAGAGAGATCGCCAAGCTTTATTTGACAGCCAAACCGGCTGGCGCAACTTGGTTAAAAGTTGGCAGTTCTCTCTTTTCCGGTTCCTCTGCGGCCCCGGCACCGGGTTATGCGGTGAGGCAGGATGCCAGCGAGGATTCTAACGTGAATGCGGTCGCCGAAATGGTCAAGATGCTTGACTCTATGAGAGCATACGAAGCCAATGCCAAGGTGATTCAGGTAACAGACAGCACGCTGGAAAAGGCGGTGAGCAGTGTCGGGAATGTCTAATCTTGAGGCTGGACCCATTTGGGGAGCCTCCTGGGCACCGATCGAGGGACGTGCTCAAAAACAAAGTATTTGGAAAGCATTTTATAAGGAGGTTTTAGAATGTTGCGGTCTCTGTTAACTGCCGCATCAGGGATGATGGCACAGCAGTTCAATGTGGACACGATATCCAACAATCTGGCCAATGCCAACACCTCTGGTTTTAAGAAGATCAGGCCGGAATTTCAAGATCTGCTCTATCTGAACATCCAGCAACCGGTCGCTTCCCAACAGGGCGGGCAGAATGCCGCCAGCGCCCCTTCGGGGCTGTTTATCGGTCTGGGCGTCAGGGATTCTGGTTCACAAACGATCTTTTCGCAGGGCAACCTGGATCCTACCGATAACCCCCTCGATGTGGCCATTTCGGGGCCGGGTTTTTTTACAGTCAGTCCGGACAGCAGTGGCAGCACCAAGTTCTATACCAGGGACGGCAGCTTCAAACTCGACGCCAACAGCAATCTGGTAACCAGTGACGGCTATTACGTCTTGGACGACAGCGGGGCGGCGATCCAGCCTAGCGACAGCAGCAGTTCCGGCAGTTCCACTGTCGATACCAGCAAAATCACCATAGGCAAGGATGGCACGATCGGCTCTCAAAAATTGGGAGTTGCCGAGTTTGCCAACCCTGGCGGGCTTGAGCATATCGGCCACAATCTTTACCAGGCGACGGCGACCTCCGGCGATCCTGTATCCCAACAGAGTGGCGATACCCTGGATTACACTATAGAGCAGGATTTTCTGGAATCGTCAAACGTGCAGGCTGTGGAGGAGATGGTCAACCTGATCACGGCGCAGCGTGCCTACGAGTTGAACTCCAAGGCGGTCACGGCCTCAGATCAGATGCTCAGCATCGCCAATAATTTACGGGGTGCTTGATATGCAGGTAACTAATTTGAGCGCTAAACAGGGCCTGACCGGTGCTGACACCCGGCTCAGGAATGCCTGCCAGCAGGTGGAGTCCTTCTTTTGGAATCAGTTGCTGTCAGCGATGGATGAAACCATTCCGGATGATGGGGTGCTGGGTGCCAGCTTTGCCAAGGATGTCTGGCAGGACATGCAAAACCAGCAGTACGCTCTCATGCTGGCCCAGCAAGATTCCGGCAACAGCCTGAGCGACGTCCTGTATCAACAGTTCAGCAGTCAGCGGCAGGCTGTCAAGAGCAACAACAGCGTTGATGCATCGATTGGCTCCTGATTTGATTTTCAAAGACGGTACCGGGAAGAGGGTTGGTCATGTCTGTCAAGGGCACCGATCTACAGACTCTGATCTGGAGGGCCCCGGAGGCGGGAAAGGTCCAGCAGGCCCAGAAGGCGGGAGAGTCTGCCCAGCAGCAAGACTTTGCCTTGTCATTGACAAAGCAGGCTGAACTGGCCGGCAATACCGTCCAAAATCTTCCTAAAACCGAGCAAGGGAAAATAAACAGTGATGAATCCAAGAAAGAGCAGCATGAATTCAGTAAACAGGATGATGAGAAAAAGGACGAAGAAAGTCCGGACGAGATGATAATAACGTCGGGCCACATCATCGATTACAGGATCTAGCACTTGACTGGCTACCCAAAGGGGGTTGAACGGTGCCATCTGGAAACTCGGTTCTGAATGTAATAGAAAAGGCTTTGGATACCAACTGGTTCCGCCAACAGTTGATCGCTAACAATATTGCCAATGTCGATACTCCTCAGTATAAAAGGCAGGACATCGATTTTCAAAAGACACTGGCCAATGCCCTCAGCGGCGACGGACAGCCTGTCTTTATCGACTCGTCCAACACCAGCAGTGCCGAGAACGGGAACAATGTCGACCTGGAAAGCGAATTGACCCAGCAGGCCATGAACTTGTTGCAGTATAATGCCCTGGCCAGGATCGAGAGCGACCAGTTAGGCATGCTCAGGACCGCTATTACAGAAGGGAAGTAATGGATCGTGGGATTGTTTACAGGAATGGAGACCAGCGGTAGCGGCCTCACAGCCCAGAGGCTGCGCATGGACATCATATCCAATAATATTGCCAACGCCGATACTACCAGATCCGGAAATGTCGATGGCAATGGCGTACCATTGCCATATCGCAGGGAATTTCCCGTTTTTACAGCCGTAGATTTTAACCAGTTTTTACAGAGCGCAGACAGCAACACGGCAGGCAGCGCTATTCCCGGGGTCAGGGTTACGGCCATTGCTGAAGACAGCAGCCCCTTCCCGACGGTCTATAACCCGGGCCACCCTGATGCCAATGCTCAGGGATACGTACAAATGCCCAACGTCAATACGGCGCAGGAGATGGTAGACATGATCGACGCCAGCCGTGCTTATGAAGCCAATATATCAGCGCTGGACGCATCGAAGGCAATGTGCACCCATGCCCTGGATATCGGAAAATAGTAAATTCGGAGGAGGCGCGCTGCTTTGGAAATCCAATTTGCACCGCTGTTATCCCCTGCGTCTACGACGACGACGCAGCCAGGCTCGGCACGGGATGGGATCAATTCCTTCAAAGAGCTGCTGGATCAGGCTTTGCAAGGAGTGGACGCACTGCAAAAGAATGCGGAGCAGACGGCAGCAGATGTCGCAACGGGAAACGCCAGCAGTTTCCATGAGGCGGTTATTGCCGGCGAAAAGGCGTCATTGGCCCTGTTGCTCACCACACAAGTACAAAATAAAATAGTCGATGCCTATAACGATATAATGCGTATGCAATTATAAGCAGGCTTTTCTTGTTTACAGGCACATCGGGGTGGGTGGTTACTTGTGGTAGAGGTTCTATCTCAATCCGAAATAGACATGCTGATCAGGGCTATACAGTCCGGTGAAGCAACTGAAGAAACGCTGCAGGAACAACCAAAGCAGAGGATCAGGCCGTATGATTTCCGTAACCCTGATAAGTTCTCCAAAGAACAGATCAATACTTTTCAGGTTATTTACGACAACTATGCGAGATCGGTCAGCACTTTTTTATCTGTCAACCTGAGATCGAATTTTCATGTGGCGCTTTTATCTATTGAACAGGTAAGTTATGGGGAATTTATTCGTTCACTTTTGGATCCGTCTATTAGCATCCTGTTTAATATGGATCCGATGGAAGGAACCGCTATCTTGGAGATTTCCCCCGAAGTCATGTTTGCCCTGCTGGAAAGGCTGATGGGGGGAAGGGGGCAAAAGACGACCTATCTGTTCCGGTCGCTGACGGAGATCGAGCGCACCCTGATCGAGAATTTATGCCAGGAGATACTCGATCTCTCATCCACAGCCTGGAGCAACATCATCAACTTTAACCCTAAAATTGAACATATCGAAACTAATCCCCAGTTTGTGCAGGTAGTTGATCCTACCGAAACCGTCTTGCTCGTGTCGCTGGAAATAAAAATTGATCATGTAAGCGGGTCGCTGCAGTTCATTTTTCCCTATATTGTACTCGAGCCGATTTTGGATAAATTCAGCACCAAGTACTGGTTTGCAAAAACTTCTAAAGTTCCTGATAGCGATTACCGTAATAATATCAGGATGCAAATAAATTCAGTCCGGATACCTGTCTGTGTTATTCTCGGTGATGCTACGGTCACGGTTCGCGAACTGATGGAACTCCAAAGTGGAGATGTCGTGATGCTGAATAGGAGAAAAAACCAGCAACTGGACGTCTGGATTGGTGGTTCTAAAAAATATCTGGCCTATCCCGGTCTCCATGAGCATCAACTGGCTGTAAAAATTACAAGTCTCCCAGAAGAAACAGAGAATGACAATGATCTTGATGGCTAGAGCGCAACTGAGAGCCAGCTTTATTACATGGGAAGGACCAGCTTTAAAAGCTAACAGGATGAGAGTCAGCACTTATTCAATATGAGAGCATCCAGAAGAGTCAACACGGGTGTTGGCTTGCCAGTCAACCGCAGAAAGCATAACTCTACCCACACTCTTCTGTTGATTTTACTTGTTATTTTAGTAGCCCTGGAGATCGTGCGGGATCTATCGTACCCGCAGTTTTCATTGGAATTACCGGCATCGCCTATAAATTCCATAGTGGGCCGGATCGATGCTCAGCAGCAATTAATTGACATGTCCGTGTCCGTGATCAACAGCGATGGGAAATACCTGTCAGATCCTGCAAAAGACAGCTGGACCGACAGCGATACCAGTTTCAAACTGGATGCAGTAAACATTGCCGCTACGAAAAGTCGCTATCTATACAGATGGCAGATACCCTTGGGTTTTATACTACCAACTGGTGTTTATAGGCTGGTGGTGACCGTGCGGCAATGGCCAAATTTGGTGTTCAAGAAAGTCCTGCCTTTGAATATCTCGGAAGAAGCAGATGCCAATATGCTGTTGAACTGCGTTAAATATCTGGCATCTTCGAAGTTGCAGGGACGCGCACCTGGACAGAATGGAGGCAATATGGCGGCGCAGTATATAGCCAATCAGTTTCAAGCCTATGGCCTGCAGCCTGGAGGTATGGACGGCTGGTACCAGCCTGTTAAGTGTTATCTCTTCAGGCTTATTTACTTGAATCTCCGATGGGTGCCCGTGTTGGAACGAAATAGCCCGATACCGTCGGAGAACGTGATTGGAATAGTGCCGGGCAGAAGCAAGCAGGCGATTATCGTCTCGGCTCACTATGATCATTTGGGCGTCTATGGCGGCGCTACTTATTACGGCGCCAACGACAACGCATCGGGAGTATCAGTGTTAATGGAAGCGGCGCGTATCCTGGCAAAAGAACCCTCTCCTCAATATACACTGATTTTTGCCGCCTGGACTGGTGAGGAGCAAGGTTTTCTCGGTTCCGGCTGGTTTGCCGGCCAGTATCGCGGTAAAGTACTGGCGGTGCTCAATCTCGATTCTGTTGGGAATAATGCCGGCCAGTTAGTAGCTCACAGTGACAATGAAAGGCTCAATGAGGGCATCAAGGACGCTGCTATCCGTTCCGGAGTGAAGCTGATCGATAATCCGGAGCAATTGATGCCTGGCGATGCGGTATCGTTTTCCAAAAGAGGCACCCCGGCAGTGGATATCTACTCACCCTTCTGGCTTAGAAACAACCATACCACCAGGGATGACATAGCGAATGTTGATGCTGCGAGTCTTAAAAAAGCGGCCCAATTCTTGCTTGATCTGGTGGGGTCATTGGAAGGGCATCAGTATAATTGACATTTTAATAAAGGAGAGCGTAAAGAATGGCTGGGGGAGAAACTGTTGCCGTTTCCAAAAATGCTGGCTCCAAGAACAATGGGAAAGCGATTTTCATAGCCGTAGGGCTGGTGGCGGTTTTATTTATCGTTATCATGGGCTTTTTTCTCGTCACTAAAACATCTGGCGCCACTAAGCCGGTACCAGAAAAAGCTATCTTGCACGATATGGGCGAATTTACCACTAACCTTTCAGACATCAGCCAACTGAAGTATATCAAGGTAAAAGTGGTTCTGAAACTGGATAACGCTAAGCTGGAAAATGAGATCAAGGATCAGGAGCCGATCCTGCAGGATAGCCTGATCGGCTTATTGAACAGCAAGACCAGCACAGATATCATGGATGATCGCTCCAAGCTAAAATCGGAGGCCATAACTCTACTTAACAGACATCTGACTGCAGGCAAGGTCATTGATATCTATTTTTCTGATCTGGTCATGCAGTAGGTGTATTAAGTGTGCGCTTGACCAAGTCCATACCAACAACTGGAGTGTTTTCAGATGGATCTATCTACTCTGCTGGGACTGATCATCGGGTTTGCCTGCGTTATATCGGCATTCCTGATCGAGGGAGGCAAGATCGGAGCCCTATTCTCCCTCTCCGCTTTATTGATTGTACTGGGCGGCACCGCCGGGGCTACCACCATTTCTTTCGGGCTGGATAATTTAAAAAACATTCCCGCCCTGATTGCTATTGCATTTAAAAACCAAAAATACGATTTGAATGAACTGATCCGGCAATTTGTAGCCTTTGCCGATCAGGCTAGGCGTGAGGGCATTTTAAGCCTGGAAAACAGCCTGGAGCATGTCGACAATACTCTTTTGAAGACTGGGCTACAATTGATCATCGACGGTATTGAAACGCCGGTTTTTCGTGATCTCTTGGAAAATCAGGTTGCTTATATGGAAGCGAGACATGAGCGGGGCATCGCCATGTTTGAAGCGGCCGGGGGCTATTCACCGACCATGGGGATTATTGGAACCGTCATGGGTCTGGTGCATGTGCTTGCCAGTATGAGTTCGCCGGAGACGCTGGCACCGGCGATCGCGGTTGCTTTCATTGCCACGCTCTACGGCATCGGACTGGCCAACCTCCTGTGGCTGCCGATCGCCGCCAAGCTGAAAGCTAAAAGCAGCGAGGAAATACTCTACCACAGCCTCACTGTGGAGGGACTGCTGTCGATCCAGGAAAAAGAGAACCCTAACTTCATTAGGGAAAAACTGGTTGCTTTCCTGAGTCCGCAAAGTATGCGTAATCTTAAGGGGCCAATGAAGGATGAAGCCGAAGCGTAGGGCTAAAGCAAATAATTCGGAGCGCTGGTTGCTCACGTATTCTGACTTGGTCACCCTCCTCATGATCTTTTTTATCATGATGTACGTGATCAGCAACGTCAACACTCAGAAGTTTCAAGCGCTGGCGAGGGTTCTGGGTTCGGCGTTCGGCAGTTCCAATATTCTCAACAGCGGGGATGCCATTCTTCCAGAAACAGTTAGCAATAGTGGCCCCGTTAGCAGCGATGCCTCGCAACTGGCGCTATTAAAAAAACAGATCGAAGAACAAGTAGCCGCGGCGGGTTTCGGTGGGAAAGTGACGGTCAGCCTGGAAGAGCGCGGCCTGGTGGTCAGTATTCAGGACACCATACTCTTCATTAGCGGTTCAGCCTCTCTGACGCCTGAAGCCGGTTCCATCATCACGAAAATCGGCATAACGCTCAAGCCGCTGCCAAATTTCGTCCGTATTGAGGGCCACACCGACAATGTACCTATTCACAACCAGCAATTTCCGTCCAATTGGGAACTGTCGGTGGCGAGAGCGACCGATGTGGTGCAGGAGTTGATTACGCAATGCGGAATATCTCCCAGTCGCCTGTCGGCTACCGGTTACGGAGAATATCGCCCGCTTGCTGCCAATGACACGGATGAGCACCGGCAAATAAACAGGAGAGTGGATATCCTGATCCTGAGCGGCACCTTCAACCCGGTAGAACCACAGATATAGATTGAACTGATGTTTGGAGCCGATCGCCAGCAGGCGGAAAAGAATCTAACAAATTATAAGCGAAGTTGCGTATATCGACGGCCAGATCCGTGTATCGGGAGTGATTAGCTTGACACCAATTGACTTGACCCGGATTTCTGACTATGCGCAGTCGCCGGTCATAAGAGACCGGCATGACGGACCGGCGACTTTCGGAATAACGCTTGCCAATCGCTTCAGGACAATGCTGGACCGGGCGTTTCAAGATGCGGGCAGTAAGTATGGCCTCGATCCGGCGCTATTAAAAGCAATTGCCGATGCCGAATCGAGTTTTAACCCCAATGCCTTGTCCGCGCAGGGCGCCATCGGGTTAATGCAGATCATGCCTGATACCGCCAGTTCCCTGGGCGTGGATCCTCATGACCCCGGCCAGAGTATTCTCGGCGCTGCCAAATACCTGCGGGCGCTGATAGATGGCTTTCAAGGGAACCTGCAGTTGGCGATCGCTGCTTACAATGCAGGTCCGGGCGCAGTCAAAAAATATGGTGGGATTCCTCCCTATAAGGAAACGCAGGATTATGTGGATCGGGTTACCAGCCTCATTAGAAAGTATCAGAATCCGGCCCAGAACCAGAGTTCCGGTGGCGGGAATGCCTCCACCAGCGTTCCTCAGGATGCCGGCACGATGGCAGAGATCTTCTCGATCTGGACGCAATTGCAATTATATGACGCCTTATCAAATTTGAAATGAGCAAGTGGTGAGCAAATAGGGGCGATTAGCGAGGGCGAGGCTATGACTAACAAGATTTTGAAGGCTGCTTCGGTGAGGGTATCTACTGTCCTGCCTCTTGAAGCAGGAACCGTCAAGAACTATCCGGAGCAATTCCGGATGCCGGATGAGGCCGGCAAGGAACCGGATGAGGCCGGCAAGGAATCTGAAATGATCATTGCTGAAACCAAGCTGATTGCCTGCCAACTGTTGAACGATGCCAAACTGCAGGCCGAGAAGGTCATTGCTGAAGCTAAGCAGCAGGCTGCCCAGATTCTAGACCAGGCTACAACCGATGCTGAGGCGATCAATGAGCAGGCTAGGCAGACCGGCTACAAGGCAGGTCATCGGGACGGTTTGCTGACACTGGCGCAAGAGAGAAAAGAAGTGGCCAATGAAGGGTCATTGCAGAAGAGAAACCTGGAGCAGGAAAGGCTGCGCATGATCAGAGAGCTGGAGCCCTCACTGATTCAGTTATCACTGCAGATAGCCAAAAAGATCATCCATGCGGATCTCCGGTTGTTTCCGGAACAGGCGTCCAGGATTGCGGAGTCGGTGCTCGCCCAAGTTAGAGAGTCTGGCCAGGTAATTCTCAAAACCAGTCCCTCCAATAAAAATATGGTTGCTCCACTGATCGATAACAATACAAGCGGTAACAAGGTTGAAATGGTAATAGACGATGCTCTTAATAGCGGAGACTTTGTCGCTCAGACCACTTTCGGCATGATTGACGGTACTGTCGATGGCCAGTTGGATGTAATCAAGCACCAACTGTTGGAGGCTGCCAAGAATGATTGATCTAAACAAGTATGTGCATTATCTCGATGGTTTCGATCCGATCAAGTATCGGGGCGAGATCACCCAGATCATCGGATTGGCTATCGAATCCCATGGTCCGCCTGGCAGTATAGGAGAACTCTGCTATATCACCTCGCCGGATGCCCAGATCAGGGCAGAAATTGTGGGCTTCCGGGATCAATCGACACTGCTGATGCCGTTGGGAGAAACACAGGAAGTCAGGCCTGGCTGCCAGGTGATCGCCTCGGGAGACATCTTCCGGGTCAGGGTCGGGTTTGGCCTGATCGGGCGCATCCTCAGCGGCCTAGGCGATCCGATCGATGAGGGCGAGCCGATCTTAACCTCAGAATGGCGTCCGGTCAGTTCTGCCCCTCCCAATCCTTTAAAGCGAAGCCGGATCCGGGATGTGCTTACCTTGGGGATCAAGGCCATAGACGGGTTGCTAACCGTCGGCAAGGGGCAGCGCATGGGGATCTTTGCCGGCAGCGGAGTGGGCAAGAGCACCTTGCTGGGGATGATTGCCAGGAATACTACAGCCGATATCAATGTCATTGCCCTGATCGGCGAACGCGGCAGAGAGGTCAAGGAATTTATCGAGAAAAACCTCGGTCCGGAGGGGTTGAAACGCTCCGTGGTGGTGGTGGCCACCTCTGATCAGCCGCCCCTGGTCCGGATCAAGGGAGCGTTTGTGGCCACCGCTATTGCCGAATATTTTCGGGAGCAGGGAAAAGATGTGCTGCTGATGATGGATTCCGTCACCAGATTTGCCATGGCCCAGAGAGAGGTGGGCCTGGCCGTCGGAGAACCCCCGGCCACCCGCGGATACACTCCCTCTGTCTTTGCCATCCTGCCGAAACTTCTTGAGCGCGCCGGATCAGCAAATACGGGGACGATCACCGGCCTGTACACGGTCCTGGTAGATGGTGACGATTTTAATGAACCGATTACCGATGCCGTGAGAGGCATCCTGGACGGCCATATCATGCTATCCCGCCAACTGGCGTCCCAGAACCACTATCCCGCCATCGATGTCCTGGGGTCGGTCAGCCGCTTGCTGAATGATCTGGTGGCGCCGGATTACCTGGAACAGGTCGGACACTTTAAGAGGGTTCTGGCCACCTATCAGGAGGCCAAGGACCTCATCGAGGTAGGGGCGTATAAAACCGGAGCCAACGTCCAGATCGATGAGGCAATCGCCATGATCGACCGGTGCGGGAGCTTTTTAAGACAGAAAGTTGATGAGGTGTTCACCTTTGACGATACGAAGAACATCCTTGGCAATCTATTTAACGTTAACCGTGGGGCGCAGCCATGAACCGGTTCCAATTCCGCCTGCAAAAATATATGAATCTCAAGCAACAGCAGGAAGATCTGCAGCGCCTGGCGGTTGCCGGCGCTCAGGCAGCCTATGAAGAGGAAAAGAGGAAACTGGAGGCAGTAAACAAAGGAATCGCCGGCCTGCTTGAGAATAACGCCGCTCTTCGCCAGAAGGGCCTGGATGTCGAGTTGCTGTTGTCCGCGGAGTCTTACTATGCATTCCTGATCAGTCGCCGACAGGAACAGGCCGTTGCTGTGGAGAGCGCTGAGTTGCGACTGGCGGAGGCCAGGGACAAACTGCTGGCCTTTCAACGGGATCGCAAACTGCTGCAGAGGCTCCGGGACAAGCGTTGGCAGGGCTATTACCAGGATTTCCTGGCTACAGAGCAAAAAAATCTTGATGAAATCGGAACTGCCAGGTCAGGTAAGCAGGGGAGGCGGCTCAGGCGAAGCATCTAAAAATATGGGGAGTCATTCTTCTCTGTCTGTTACTGGCCGGCGCTGGGGTGGCGGTGGCTTCAGCAACTGGTCGGATCAACATCAAGGATATTCTGGGCAAGATGCCCCTGGCCAATTCTCGCGCCTCTCAAAATGCGGGTGAAATTGATGCTGTGGCCTATAACTCCCTGAAGCAGGAAAACAGCAGTCTGAAACAACAGGTGGCCATGCTCCAGAAAGAGGTCGCCCTTAATCAGGAGGGCCAGCCGGGTACGCCCATAACCACGCAGGGCATTGCCACTCTAGCTGGCGTGGTGCAGCAACAGGCAACTTTCAAGGACCTGGCCGGCTACTACGGGAGCATGAAACCTGCCGAAGCCGTTGCCATCCTCAACAACCTTGATCCCCAGATGACTGCCGGCATTTTACACGCCATGGACAAGGACCAGGCAGGCCAGATCCTGGCTGCTATGGACCCGGCACAAGCGGCCAAGGCGGTGGGGCTCATTGCGGCGATCAGTAATGCCATCAATAATCAGGCAGACAGCCTGGGAACGGGGGCGACGCCTTGAGAAGCAGGATAAGAGCAGCAAGCGTTTGTGTGAATGCCAGCCTCTTCTGGTTGCTTTCTTTGAGCCTGGCCGCGTACCTGACCGTTTTTAACGGGTATCCGGCGGAGGCGGCAACCGCGCAGGACAATCTGCAACTGGGGGCATCGTTACCATCCCCTGACATTGGCGGTTTCCTGCTGCGGCTGGTATTCAGCCTGATCATCGTGATCGGCCTGGTGCTGGTGCTGGTCAAGCTGTTGCAGAAGAATTCCCTGCTCTCCCGGCAGAGCGCCTGGGCCAAAGTAATCGACCAGGTGGCTATCGGGCCGAACAGGATGCTGGTTCTGGCCGAGATCTTTGGCAAAGTCTACGTGCTCGGCGTCACCGACCATAATATTACCACGCTGCTGGGCGAAAAGGAGATCGATCTCTCAGAGTTCAAGCAGGTGGTGGCGGACGCCGAGAGGAAAAGGGGCATCCCTTCATATTTCAATAAACCATTCTTACAAATATTGGAATCAAAGCTGCAGGATCTGAAAAGAAATTATTCAGGCGCTGGGAAGGGTGATCGGCCAAGGTGAGCATCAAAAAGAAGGGTACGGTCACCATCGTCGCACTGGCGCTGGGAATCCTGTTCTACTGTGCTTTTTATACCGGGTGGGCCCGGGCGGCATCCCCTCCCGTGCCCGGTATCAGCCTGAATGTGGGAACTTCCAACAATCCCCAGGATGTTTCGCAGTCACTGCAGATCCTGTTAATGCTCACGGTGCTGTCGCTGGCCCCGGCCATCCTGATCATGATGACCTCCTTTATCAGGATCATCGTGGTGCTCTCGTTCTTGCGCAGCGCCCTGGCCACACAGCAGATGCCCCCGAATCAGGTGCTCGTCGGGCTGGCGCTCTTTTTAACATTCTTTATCATGGCGCCGACCTTCCAGCAAGTAAACACTGTGGCCGTACAGCCGTACCTGCAGGGGCAGGTCACTCAGGCTGAGGCTTTCCAGCGCGGCATGGAGCCGCTGCGTTCATTCATGTTCAAGCAGACACGGCAAGAGGACCTGGCCTTGTTCATGTCTCTGTCCAATTTACCCAAACCTAACAGCTATGTCGATATCCCGACCTACGTGGTTATTCCGGCCTTTGCTATCAGTGAACTGAAGACGGCGTTTGAGATCGGATTTATACTCTTTGTGCCTTTCCTGATCATCGATATGGTGGTGGCCAGCACGCTGATGTCCATGGGCATGATGATGCTACCTCCGATGATGATCTCGTTGCCCTTCAAATTGCTCCTGTTTATTATGGTGGATGGTTGGGCGCTGGTGGTCAAGTCATTGGTCCTAAGTTTTCATTAGAATGAAGCATCAACTCCGATAGGAGGACATGGAAGTGACAGAAGGATATATTGTCACCCTCGGCCAGAACGCTCTTTATACCGCCTTGCTGATCTCCGCTCCCCTGCTGGGCATTAGCCTGATTATCGGCCTGGTCGTCGGAATTTTTCAAGCCACGACCCAGCTACAGGACCAGACGCTGAGCTTTGTTCCCAAGATTATCGCCGTCCTGGTTACTGTGGTCCTGTTGGCGCCCTGGATGATGAGGGTGATGGACTCTTTCACGCAGAACCTGTATCTAAGTATTCAATACCTTACACGGTGAGGATCGCTGATATGCAGTGGGATATTTTTCTGTACCAGGGGTTGACGCTCTATCTGCTCATCTGGGGCCGGACTGCCGGTTTTTTCCTGACGGCCATTCCCTTCAGCGGGAACACGATCCCGGTTCAGATCAAGGTGTGGCTGGCTGCGCTATTGGCTTTTCTGGTGTTCATGATCACCTACCAGTCACCGATACCGGTTTCAGCAAGCCTGGTCGGGTATATTTTGCAGTTCGGCGGGGAACTGCTGATCGGCTGCACGCTGGGTTTTATCACCCAGATTGTCTTTGCCGTCTTCCAGTTGGCTGGTCAGCTGCTCGATATGCAGATCGGTTTTGGGATCGTCAATGTGATCGATCCGCAATCGGGCATTCAGGTCCCGTTGCTCGGTAATTTCCAATACCTGCTCGCCCTGCTGTGCTTTTTTGTGATCAACGGGCATCATGTCCTGGTGAGCGGTCTGGTGAGAAGCTATCAGCTGCTGCCCATCGGTGGCGGCGCTTACATCAATAGCAATGTCTGCGCCTTTATCTTCGGTCTGGCGGGAGCGATGTTCGCTGATGCTTTCAAGCTGGCGCTGCCAGTGCTGGGCGCTCTGTTCATCGCCGACCTGGTGGTGGGCATTATAGCCAGGGCGGTGCCGCAGGTGAACGTTTTCATCGTTTCCATGCCGCTCAAGATCGGGCTCGGGCTGGGGTTGATGATGATTGCCATTCCGGCGCTGGTTTGGGCTTTTGAGATGCAGTTCAACGCTCTCTTTCAGCATTCCAGCGATCTGCTGCTGATCCTGAGGCGGTGATCTGATTGCCTGACGGGGACCGCACCGAACAGCCGACTCAAAAGCGGCGGGAGGAAACCCGCAAAAAGGGTATGGTGGCACGCAGCGTTGAGCTGAGCTCAGCCCTGATCTTTCTCTGCACCTTTTATTGCTTAAAACTTTTTGGGTTGTGGATCGGCGGCCGTTCGCTGTCTTTTACAGCGCAGATCATGGAGATGATGGGGCATCGGTGGGGAAGCAGCACCTTCAATCAGCTGCTGATCCTATCGGCTGTGGCGTTCGCCGAAATCGCCGTGCCGATCATGCTGATAGCCATGGCTGCCGGATGCGTCGCCAATCTTGCCCAGGTCGGCTTCATGTTCATACCGGGGTTGATCATGCCCAAACTGGAGAGAATCAACCCGCTTGAGGGTTTTAAAAGGATCTTCTCCCGGCGGGCGCTGGTCGAGTTACTGAAAGCCGTAATCAAAATTTCAGTGGCGGGCTACGTCGCCTTTGGTGTCGCCAATTCCAGCGCTTACATTTTTCCACGGCTGATGGATATGGGATTGCCGGACACTATTGCCATCCTTGGCAATCTCGTCAGCACGATTGTTTTTCGGGTGGGTCTGTTCTTTCTGATACTTGCCGTGGGCGATTATGCTTTTCAGTACGCGGAGCACATGAAAAGCATGCGTATGACCAAGCAGGAAGTGAAAGAGGAACTGCGCCAGTACGAGGGAGATCCTCAGATCAAGGGCCGGATGCGCCAGCGGCAGCGGCAGTTTTCCATGCAGCGGATGATGCAGCAGGTGCCCAAGGCGGATGTCGTCATCACCAATCCGACGCACTACGCCGTCGCCCTCAAATACGAGGCCCGCAGGGACCGGGCGCCCGTCGTGCTGGCCAAAGGCGTCGACGAGTTGGCTCAGCGGATCAGGGATACCGCCAGGGAGCATGACGTGATCATTTACGAGGACGTCCTGTTGGCCCAAACCCTGTATAAGACGGCGGAGATCGGCCAGGCGATACCCGAGAGCCTCTATGAAGCGGTGGCTAACGTGCTGGCCTTCGTGTACAAGTTGCGGCCCGGTTACTTTAAAAACAAGGGAAGGCGTTAACAGGCAATGCCAGAGATGTCTCCAGCCGCACCACAGTTTCGTTACAATGATATACTAGTGGCCGTGGCCGTGATCCTGGTCGTGGTGATGATGATCATCCCGCTTCCGGCCGGCCTGCTCAGCATCTTGCTGATCTTCAACATCTCCCTATCCCTGCTGGTGCTGTTGGTGGCGCTATTCGTTCAGGAAACCCTGGAGTTTTCAGTATTTCCAACCCTGATCCTGGTGATGACGATCTTCCGGCTCTCGCTCAATATTTCCACCACCAGACAGATCCTGTTAAACGCCTATGCCGGCGATGTGGTCCAGAAGTTTGGCGGCCTGGTCATCGGCGGCAACCCCGTGGTGGGATTTATCATCTTTCTGATCCTGGTGGTGATCCAGTTCGTCGTCATTACCAAGGGCGCCGAACGGGTGTCCGAGGTGGCAGCCCGGTTCACCCTGGACGCCATGCCCGGCAAGCAGATGAGCATTGATGCCGACATGAATGCCGGGCTGATCGCCGAACAGGAGGCCAAGCTGAGGCGGGCGAAAATACAGCAGGAGGCCGATTTCTACGGGTCTATGGACGGCGCCAGCAAGTTCGTGCGAGGAGATGCCGTCGCCGCCCTGATCATTCTGGTGATCAATGTGTTGGGTGGCTTCATCATCGGTATCGCCCAGAAGAACATGGCCCTGTCATCCGCTTTGCAGACGTACACCCTTTTGACCGTGGGCGACGGGCTGGTGACCCAGATCCCGGCCCTGCTGATCTCCACGGCGGCAGGCATCATCGTCACCAGAAACGAAACCGGCTCCAACTTCGGGACCGAGCTGACCAGACAGTTGTTTGGTTTACCGAAGGCGCTCGGCATAGCCAGCGGCATCCTGATCCTGCTGGCGCTGCTGGGCATGCCCCCGTTTCCCGTCATCCTGATGTCTGCTCTCCTGGGGGGCCTTGCCTACACCCTGGACCGCTCCTCGAAACAGTCGCGGCGGCAGGAGACGGAATCAGCGCGCAGCCGGGAACTGGATGAGATGAAAAAGCCGGAACACGTGCTGGCCCTTGTCCAGGTGGATACCCTGGAGATCGAACTGGGGTACAGCCTGATTCCTCTGGTGGACGCCAATCGGGGCGGAGACCTGTTGGACAGGGTGCTGATGGTCAGGAAGCAGTGCGCCCTGGACCTCGGGTTCATCATTCCTCCGGTGCGCCTGCGCGACAATATGCAGTTGGAGAATAACTCCTATTCGATCAAGATCAGGGGTTCGGCGGTCGGCAAAGGGAACATCATGATGGAACACTGCCTGGCCATCGGCCCCGATGTCAAATCGCAATTCAAGGGGATCGAAACAACGGAGCCCACCTTTGGGTTGCCGGCGCTGTGGATCTCCGATAGCATCAAGGATGAGGTGGAGGTGGCGGGCTTTACGGTGGTCGAGCCCTCAGCCGTGATCGCCACCCATCTCACCGAGATCGTTAAAAAACATGCCTATGAGATCATCAGCAGGCAGGATGTCCAGAGCCTGCTCGATTTTGTCAAGAAAACCAACGGCGCTATCGTCAGCGAGCTGGTGCCGGAGCTGTTGAGCCTGGGAGAGGTGCAGAAGGTATTGTCCAACCTGCTGCGAGAGCGTGTGCCGATTCGCGACCTGATCTCCATCCTGGAAGCTCTGGCCAATTCCGCCCGCCACACCAAGGATACCGCCCTGCTCACGGAGTACGTGCGGCAGGCCCTGGGCCGGCAGATCACCGGGAGCCTGCTGGACGTGGACCAGAAGCTCTATGTGCTGACCTTCGAGCCAGGGCTGGAGCAGTCTCTGAAAGAAGGCCTGCCCCAGAACGAACAGGGGCACCTGGCGCTGGACCCGCAGCGGGCTCAGCAGATTATGGAACACCTGCGCCTGGCCGTAGAAGAGGCGGTCCGGTCCGGACGCCAGCCGGTGCTGCTGTGCGCCCCGGGGCTGAGATTCTATTTTAAGCGCCTGTCCGAGAAAGTATTGCCAGCGCTGACCGCGATCTCCTATAATGAACTGCAACCGGATACCCGTGTGGAGTCGCTGGGCATGGTTCGAATCAGTTAAAACCTGGAGGCAGCCGATGTGACCGAGTTGACATCAAAAAGCGACGAGTGCTCTCTGCTGTGGGAGAAGATGATCAGAGAGAAGGACAAGGAGGCCCGGGAACAGTTGATCCTGGCCCATGTCTCCCTGGTTAAATACATCGCCGGCAGGCTGGCGATCTTCTTTCAGGGCTATTATGATATGGACGACCTGATCAGCGCCGGGATCCCCGGGCTGATCAACGCCGTCGACAAGTACAGCCCCGATAAAGGGGCCAAGTTTGAGACCTTTGCCACCATCAAAATTCGCGGCGCCATTCTGGATTGGGTCCGGTCTTTCAGCTGGGTGCCGCGGTCGGTCTATTCAGAGGCGCGGAAAGTGGAAGAGGCTGTCGCTCAGCTGGAGCAGGAGCTGGGGAGAACTCCCGACGAGGCCGAAGTGGCCGGGTTCCTGGGTCTGCCGGTAGAACAATACGGTCATCTGCTGGAAAGGATAGCGCCGGTGACCCTGTTGGCCCTGGATGACCTCCGGCACCAGGAGACTGGTTTTTCAGACCAGAGCGATCAGGCCAGGGGCGCCGATGCGGTGGTCGAGCAGCTCGCTTTCGAGGAGCTGAAGCAGGAGTTGGCTGCCGGCATCTCCAAGCTGCCGCCAAAGGAGCAGCTGGTCATATCGCTGTACTACTATAGCGGCCTGTCCCTGAAAGAGATCGGGAAGGTCTTGAACGTGACCGAATCCCGGGTATCGCAGCTGCACACCAAGGCGGTATTGCGGCTCAGGCAATATTTCAAGCTGCATCTCCCGGAGGCTGTTGGTTGATGATCGTGATCGATATAATTTGACTCAAGTTTTATCTAAAAGTGACGATATATAATCAGAGGTGAACGAGATGGAAGTGATCATACCGCCGAGTAACGCCACATCGGTCTCCAAGACATATAAAACTGTCGTCAAGCCAGCCAGCCAGTCAGGAGACGGACAGCCTGCCGTCGCCGATGCTGCCGACAGCGTGGCCCTGTCTTCCGATGCCAAGGCGGCGTTGTCGATTACCAAGGCGGCGGCAGCCAAGGCCCGCACGCTTCCGGATACCAGAGACAAACTGGTCGAGTCTCTTCAAGAGGAGATCCGGAACGGACAATACCAGCCTGATCATGTGAAGACGGCCGCCAACATGCTGTCCGAGCTGATCACCGGGGAGCAGCGGTAACAGCCATGAGCGACCACCATGCCAACCTGCTCGCCGTTTTAAAAGAGCAGTCCGCTGTGGTCAATCTGCTGATCGAGCTAGGGCTGTCGGAGGTGGAAACCCTTAAGCAGGACGACGTTCCGGGCCTGATCTCCATCACGGAGAGGCAGAGGGGCGCTGTTGACAGGGCACATCGCCTGGAGCAATCGAAGGCGGCTCTCTTGAGGGATATCGAGTCTCAGCGGGCGGCGGATAAGATCAGCCAATGCCAGGTTGCGACCGGTCTCAAGAATGAGATAGAAGAGGAGAGCAGGCATCTGGCAGAACTGGTCAAGCGGCTCAGGGAGATCAATGGAACGAACCGTGTGCTGGTAAACATGTCCCTGAGTTTCGTCAAGGCGATCCAGAGAGCGCTGGGGATGGCCACCGGCAGTTACGATGCCAGGGGGATGCTGTCCGGGCCTCCGGCATCTAGAGGGAAGCTCGACGCTTCGGTATAAGTGGAGGTGCAACCTTGTCCGATCTGGGTTTATCAATTGCGGTGAGCGGGCTTCTAGCCCAGAAGCAGAGCCTGGATGTCACCAGCCAGAACATCGCCAACTCCAGCACTGACGGCTATAGCAGACAGAGGGCGGAGTTGGCGACGAAGAGCCCATGGCCCACTCCCTCCATGGCAATGAGTTCCGGCCCCGGCCAGTTCGGTACCGGGGTGGAGGTGCAAACCGTCAGCCGCGCCCGGGACCTGTTTCTGGACCAGCAGATCAGGCAGCAGACCGGCCTGCAGGGAGAGTGGCAGCAGCGCAGCGACGCTCTCAGCCAGGTGGAAACCGTCTTTGCAGAGCCTTCGAAGACCGGGCTGAGTTCGGCCATGAGCAGTTTCTGGTCGGCCTGGGACAAGCTGAGCGAGACCGCCGACAGTTCCTCGGGGCGGACCACGGTGACAGAGTCCGCCGTTACCCTGACAGACACTTTGAGGAACACCTACAGTCAGTTGCAGGCACTGCAGGGCAACCTGAACGATGAGATCGCCACCAAAGTGAGCCACGTCAACGACGACCTCACTCAGATCGGCGCCCTGAACAAGCAGATCCAGATTATCGGCATCTCCGGATTGGCTCCCAACGACCTGATGGACCGGCGGGATGCTCTTTTGAAAGACCTCAGCCAGACGGTCGATATACAGACCACTATACAAAAAGACGACACTGTAACAGTTGCCGTGGGAAACACTACCGTGGTGAACGGTCCGAACGTCGTCAATCTGCAGCTGGTTACGGACAGCAAGGGCAACAACCAGGTATCGTTTGAAGCGGGTGGAAACGGCAGCACCGTCTCATGGTCCGGCCTGGGCGGCGAGCTGGAGGGCCTGGCTTACGCCCGGGATCACGATGTGGCGGGATATATGGCCAGCCTGGACCAACTGGCGGCCAGCCTGGCCAGTCAGGTCAACAGCCAGCACATGGAAGGGTATGGCCTTGACGGAGAGACCGGCATCCCCTTCTTTGTGGGAAGCGATGCCCAGGTCACTGCAACCACCAATCCCAACCAGGTGATCAGCGCCAGCTCCATCTACGTCAATCCCTACGTTACCGCCAACACTGACCGGGTCGCCGCCGCCGTCGGCCTGACCCAGTCAACCACTGCCACGCAAGGAGTTGCTTCGAGTACCGCTCAGGTGGAAACCCTGACAGTCGGCAGCGGAGCAACAGTGAGCGGGACGATCAAGGTTGTGGTGACGGCGGCGGGAATGGGGAATTCTCCTAAAACACTTTCCGTGGCTGTGGCGGCCGGAGACAGTGCCTCAGCTATTGCCGGCAAGATCCAGACTGCCCTGAACAGCGACAGTGATATTCAGGGTTTTTTTACCGTCGGGGGCGCTGACGCCGGGGTGACCCTGACTGCAAACAGCGCGGCGGCCAACGATGATACCATGAAGCTGGCTGTCTATGGCAACAACATCGCCTCTGGCGACAATGGCAACGCCTTGTTGATCTATCAGTTGAAAGATCAGAAGACGACCTTTACAGATGACGCGGGCGCGGTCGTCTCCACGGCTACCGCGGATAATTTCTTCGACAGCATGATCTCCAAGCTGGGAGTGGATTCCAGTCAGGCCGGCAACATGGTGACCAACCAGAAGGCACTGGTGACACAGCTCCAAAATAAGGAAGATTCGGTGTCGGGGGTGTCCCTGGACGAGGAGATGACCAACCTGATCCAGTATCAGACTGCCTATGCGGCCTCGGCCAGGCTGATCAATGTGATCGACGAGATGATGACCACCGTCATCGGCCTGGGCTCGACGACATGATGACTGCCGTCATCAAGGTGAGAGGGGAGTAGGAGAATGCGTATCACCAACCATATGCTGGCGACATCTACCTTGAACAACCTGCAGAACAGCCTGGCAAGCCTTCAGAATGCCCAAAGCCGGATGTCGTCAGGCAAGATTGTGAGCAAGCCATCGGACAACCCGGTGGCCACCGGCCGGATCATGACCCTGAACACCAGCCTGGCGGATCAGGATAGCTATGACAGCAATATCGGGGATGCCAAGAGCTTTCTGAGCATCTCGGACACGGCTATCAACAACCTCTCCAGCTCTCTGCAGAGCATCAGGGACCTGATGCTCCAGGGAGGAACGAGTACCACCACTCCCAGCGATCGGGCCGCCGTCGGGGAGCAGGTCGACCAGTTGATCAACCAACTGTTGGAGGTCGGCAATACCATGAACGGCAACCAATATATATTCGGTGGGTACAGCACCTCTTCCCAGCCGCTGACCAGGAATGGCGATGTCATCACCTACCACGGGGATGGCGGGCAGATCAATTACGAGGTGGCCAAGGGCGTCCAGGTCGTCGTCAATACCGACGGCAACAGCCTCTTCCAGGTGGAGACGGCGGCGGCCGGGCAGGGGAACTCCGGCATGTTCAATACCCTGATCGAGATCAAGAACGATTTGAATGACAATACCAATGTTTCGGATCTGACGGGAACACTGTTGACCAAGCTTGACGATATCAGCAGCCAGGTGCTCTCTCTGCGGTCTGTCGTCGGGGCCAAGACCAACCGCCTCGATGCGGCCAAGAGCAGGAATGAGGCCGACAATACGGCGATGACCACTGTGCTGTCCAATCTGGAAGACGTCGACGTGGCCCAGATCTCCGTGGATTACAGTGAGAAGTACTATGCCTACCAGTCTGCCCTGTCCGCAGCCGCCAAAGTGTTGACCCCCTCCCTGGTGGATTACCTGAAGTGATCTGCGCTTTTCTGCCCCTAGATGGTGAAAGAGAGCCCAAAGCGCTTGAATAGACCATTCTCTACCCCCCTTATGCCCGGTCTCCTTCCATTGTCGGCTTCCGGCCGCCTCCGACCGTTCATGTTTGCCTCCCGCTGACCCCCGGCTGTTAAAATCCGTGACGGGGGTGCCGGCTTTTGAAAAAAACAGGCTCTTGCAGCAGTACTGAATGCAGGAATTTGGAGTTATAAATAAAAATATATAATTCATGGCGAGCAGGTTTGAAAAGGCAGGAAATCACTGCCATTTTCGGGAGGGAGCATCAGGAGATGAAAATGCCCGTATCGCACCTCACCCCTGGCATGAGACTCCTGAGACCGGTTTATGGGCTGAGAGGGCAGCTGCTTTTGAACAGAGGGGTAGAACTGACTTCTTCATACATCGAAGCCCTGCAGAAGCATAGGGTGCTGGCCGTCTCCATCGAAAGCGTGCCGGATCTGGATGACATTGTGGCTGAGAACACGCTGGAGGAAAGAATTCGAGCGCAGGCGATGGTATCGATCAAAAAATGGACGGAGTCCCGCAAGCGAAGCGTAGAGTTCTCCAGCGTGGTAGATACCGTGGGCTCCATTATCAGCGAGATTCTGTCCGGAAAAACCCCTTCTGGCGGGCTGGCGGAAATATCGGCGGCCGATGTCTACACCTTTGCCCATTCAGTGGACGTCTGCGCCTTCGCCGTATTCCTGGGCGTCAATTACGGCTATAAGAAGAACGCCTTGTTAAGGCTGGGTATTGGCAGTATCTTGCATGACCTGGGCAAGGTCAAAGTCAACCCCGATATTCTCAATAAAACATCCTCCCTGACCGAGGAAGAGTACGAAGAGATCAAACGTCATCCGGCCATGGGCTATGACATGCTCCTGGATGACGCCTCCCGCCATCTCAGCGACAGTTCGCTGGAAATAGTATTGGGACACCACGAGAGGCATAATGGCAGGGGATATCCCCGGGGCCTCGCCGGCGACGAGATCAGCGACATGGTGGCCATCTGCGCCATTTCCGACGTCTATAACGCCATGACCACAGACCGGGTCTACCGCAAGGCCCTGCCCGTCAATGAGGTTTACGAGATGATCACGGGCTTGGGCGATATCAACTTTAAGCATGACCTGATCAAGCTGCTGCAGTCGAGCGTGTATCCCTATCCGGTGGAGACCCTGGTGATGTTGAGCACGGGACAGACCGGGCTGATCACGGGCAACAACCGCAATCTGCCCTTGCGCCCCATCGTGGCCATCCTCAACACCTCTGAGAAACTTGACCTGAGCAGGGAACTGTCGGTGGTCATCGAGCGGACGCTGACGGCCGATGAGGCCGCCAGCGTCATCATCAAAGGCGCCCTGACAACGCGGCATAACTCTGTGATCCCAGTCTCAGGCTTTAAAAATATTAGCGAATAATTGAGGGGTCGATTTGCAGGCTGTCAGATCGTGTGGCGGGCCGCTGCCTGGTCACCGCTTGGTGTCGATGAAGGCCCCGGTATTGGCATGGCGGTGGGGACGGTAGGTGCGGTTGGCCGCCCTGGTCTGCCGCACCTGCTCGATCTCCTGCGCCAGAGTCTTCAGCCGCGCCTGCATGGCCTGCTTGATCCGTTCGTTAGCCTCGGCGAGGCGTGCCAGTGTTGCCCCGACCTCTTCCGTTACCGCTGCCATTTCAGCGGTCTGTCTGCCCGGAGCCGGCTGCGCCGCCCAGGAAATGATTCCATGCCGCTCCTTCATGGCGTCCAGCCGGTCGGACAGCTGTTGGCGCTCCTGAAGCAACGGCGCTATCCCGCCGGTTTCATTGCCCGCCACCAGCGCTTCGATCTCACCGGTAAGCTCTTCCCAGCGTTTTAGCAGATTCCTGGCCTCAGACCATGCCTCTCGTTCAGTGTGCTCCGGCATCTTTATCCCCCGGCAGGAGCCTGCCTGGCCACGGTTACCCAGGCAGCCCGCAGTTCTTCTACCATATTCAACACTTCATCGATGATCTCCTGCTCTTTCCTGATGTTGGCCGTGATCAGGCGCCGCCGAAGATAGTCATAGAGCCGGTAGAGGTCCGGGGAGATCTCATACTCCATCTTCAGGGTGCCCATCAATTCGGTGATGATATTCTGCCCCTTCACCAGCCAGCCGTGGGCGCCGGCGGGGTCTTTCTGCTCCAACGCCTGCCTGGCCTGCTTCAGATCGAGCACCAGCCCGTCATAGAGCATGATCAGCAGCTTCTCCGGTCTGGCTGTGGCTATAGAGGTGGTGCGATACTGGTGATAGGCGTTCTCCAGTTCTGGCGACATGTGATCACTCCGTTCGGGGGATAATGGGCAGTTATCAAATTTGTTTGTCGATCAGGATTCCCGCCATCTGTTGGAGACTGGCCGCCAGATCGAGGATCTCCTGGGGCGGGATCTGCCTGATCACCTCGTTGGTAGCCGGATTGATCACCTTCACCACCAGTTCTTTGGAATCCTTGTCAATGCTGAAGTTGAGCTGGAAGTTGACGTTGCCTCCGCCCTGCTTCAATAGATCGGCATAAGTACCCTGAGACACGTCTGGCTGCTTCTGGATTGCCTGGTCCGGACTGTTCCCGGCAACTGCAGCCGCCGTTCGATGGCCGGAGCCATTGCCTGGAAGCTGCACGCTGAGCGGGGTGCCGTTCTCGATCTGCATTGCCCCCTTCTCCATCCTCTACTGCCGGTATCGTACCCTCCCGAGTCTTGTTTATCAGCTGCTGCTACTGCTACTGCTGCTGAACATCTGCGATAGCCAGGAGCCCTGGGCGTTCAACTGGGAGATCGCCTGCTCCATGACCGTGAACTCGTTGTAATAGCGGGTCTCCATATCCTGCAGCCTGGTGTTCATATCGGAGATCTGGCTGTTGGTATCGCTGATCTCTTTTCCAATGTAGCTCTCATCGACCAGATCGCTGGAGGAGCCGGCCTCGTTGCTGATCTGCGAGATGGAATTGTTGAGGGAGTTGTAGAGGCGCATCGCCAGCCCCTGCTGGCTGCTGTTGGTGATCTGGCTGCCGGAGGCGTCGGTGCTCTTGGTGAACAGGTCCATCACCGCCTGGGGGTTGGACTGCAGCGCCTCCCGCAGCCTGTCCTCGTCCAGGGTCAGCTTGCCGTTATCTGTGTAGCTGCCGGTGGTGATGCCGATCACGCCCATCTGGTTGGCGGCGGTGGTCACCTGCTGCGATCCGACAGTGACGGTCACTTGGCCGGACAGGCCGCTCACGGGGGAGGACATGGCATTGCGCATGGAGTAGATGGCGCCGCTCAGGAGGCTGTCGTTGTTGAGCATGCCGCTCTTGGCCTTGGCATTATAATCGTCGATCTGGGTGTCGGTATAGTTCCCCGAGGACAACTGGCTATCGGTCAGCGGCTTGTAATCCGAGTAGACCTTCTCGGTCAGCTTGCCGTTCAGGTCTGACAGGGTGCTGTTGTACTGGGTGATGAAATCCTTGATGGTGCTCACGATCGAGTCGACATCGTTGCTCACGGTGACCGTGGCCGTGCCGCTCGTCGTTCCCTTGAGGCTGTAGGTGACGCCGTTTACCTGGATCTGGTTGCTGTTAAAGGAGTAGGAGGCACCGTCGATCTTCACCTGGGCGTCGGTGCCGCTGACCGTTTGCGTTGCAGCGCTGGTGCCGAACAACTGCTGCATCAGGTTCCCGCTCTCGTCGGTGTAGCTGACGCTGTTGCCCTGGCCAGCCTTGGTGGAGGTCAGGTAGAAGCGATCGAGGTTGTCGTCCCAGGAGGCCTTCAGATTGAGGCCGCTGCTGTTGATCTGGCCGATCAGATCGTTCAGTGACTGCGTGGCCGGATTGATGGTAAACTCCTTGGTTGACTCTCCATCTCCGATCGCAATCTTGATATTGCCGTCAGCCCCGGTGGTCAATCCGTTTAACATGGTATTCAGGCTGCCGGTATCGGCCCCGTTGGTGGAGATCGCCGCCGCCGAGGTCAGCACCGCTCCTGTGGCCAGCGAGGTCACCTCGATCGTGTGGGTGAGATTCGATGTGCTGGTTCCGGCAGTGGCGGTCACGGCGGTGCTGGAGGAATCGACCTGTTTGGTCAGGTATGAACCCTGCAGCCTGAGTTTGGACACGGTATCTTTTAGAGTGCTGAGGTCGGTATTGACCGTGCGGTAGTCATCCTGTTTCCATTGCATGATCTGCAGGTTCTGCTTGAGGGTGTCCTCCGGCTGGCGCGCCGCTGCCATCAGGTTGGAGACAATCTTATCGACGTCTATCCCCGAGGCCAGCCCGGAGACCCGGTTGATGGTGTTCGGGTCGATACTGGAAGAACTCGTTGTCGACGAACTTGTCGCGCTGATGCTGGACATTGCTATCACCACTTCCCTCGTTTCTTTATTTGGAAAAACCTTCCCTATTAATTATCGTCATGAGCGGTGAGATCTTTAGCAGAAAAAGAAAAATGGGGCTGCGGGTTTTCGCAGCCCCGGGGTGCGATGTTTACTTGAGGAGCGAGAGCACCGTCTGCGGCTGCTGGTTGGCCTGGGCCAGCATGGCGGTGGCCGCCTGAACGAGGATGCTGTTCTTGGTGTAAGTTGACATCTCCTTGGCCATATCCACGTCTTCGATCGTGG
>JAHFCR010000089.1 GCA_023249405.1 Peptococcaceae bacterium
TCTTATTGGAGGCGAGGTGGCGCCAGGTGAAGAGGCCGGCTACCAGCACCACCAGTATCACGATGATCAATACCCTGCGCTTCTTGATGAGGGACCAGGTTTTGGCGAAAGCGGTAATAAAAGTCGACAACACTATCTTCCTCTCCTAAAAAACTGTAGCCGTCTTCACTCTGCTGTTGCCCATCCTGCTTGTTACTAATTTTACTTCAGTTACCACTTAATAACCTTAAAAAGAAATAAGTTTTACTTGAACCTTCCATAAGTACCAGTGTTAAAAAGTAAGAGAAATGTTCATTTTTTAATGAAACACCTGATATTTCAAGGTTTCACGGTTATCATGGCAAGTTTGGATTTGTCAATTATATGACAAGATACCTGGATATAATCTGGGCTTTATTAGCCCCGCGAACAAGAGCACTTAATGTCAGGAAACATCCCTTTGCATCAATGACTGTCGTTATGGCGGAGATCAACAAATGGCATCCGCCCCAACATACCAGATAGTGGAACAGCGGGAGCGCATTACCGGGTTGGCCGCGTTTAATTTCTGAAATTGCTTACATAATATAATCAGTACGCAAGGAGGGATGTTTCATGGAAATCCAGGTGGATCCCGAGATCTGCATCAGCTGCGGTACCTGCATCGATATCTGCCCCGAGGTTTATGACTGGGACGACAGCGGAAAAGCCCACAGCCAGGTTGATGATGTCCCGTCAAATCTGGAGAGTTGCGCCCGTGAGGGGCTGGAAAGTTGCCCCGTAGACGCCATCAAAGAGGCATAAAGCGACCCTTATGATCAGCGGCTCCGATAAAAGTTTAAAATCTGCAATTCCGTCGTTGGATCGTATGTTTTAGCCGCACCCGTCTCCAGTAACTCCATGATCACAGCCTCGACCACCAGGTAGACCTCCGAATCGCCCCGCAGGCAGCCTGTCAGAGGCGTATCCCCTCGGCCGACAGCGCTATGCAGGTGCAAGACCGGGCCATCCTGCCCCGTGAAGATCGTCCCCATGGCCAGGATCTCCCGGCAATCATCAAAGTGGCGCCAGGACGGAACAGAAGGTATGGCGCAGGTCTGGGGCCCGACTACAAGGGACGCCTCGCGCAGCGCTCCGATCAGATACAGCACCGCCGTCTCGATCCGCTCCTGAACTGCCAGGCCCTTCAGCTCATCGAGCAGGTCATCCCCGTCCTCAATCCGGGCTAAAAAGATCCTGCCGACTTTTCCTTGGCTATACTTCAACAAAAAGCCCCCATAATTCTGTTATCGATAATTTGCTTACAGTTTCATTATATTGTTCTTCTGATCACCGATCAACCTAAAGTCCGTGTAGGGTTTCGGTGCAGTTGTCGATATTTGAAGCATGTGAAAAAAAGGATTTTACCTTCCAAATAACAAACTTATTTCAAAAGAAAATAACAAAAGCGTATTCAGAAGGAGGGTTTACCAATGCCGCTAACCGTGGTAGCTTTCAATGGCAGCCCGCGCCCGAAGGGCAACACCTATCGCTCCCTGAGCATCGTGCTGGAGGAGTTGGCCAGTCAGGGCATCGGCGGGGAGATCGTACAGCTTGGAGGCAAGAAGTTGGCTGGCTGCAAGTCTTGCTACCGTTGTGGCAAGAACAAGGACAAAAAATGCGTCCAGACCGACGATGACATGAACTACTTTATCGAGCGGGCATCCAAGGCGGATGGAATACTGATCGGGTCACCGGTCTACTTCAGCAATGTCTCCAGCGAGGTTAAGGCCTTCATCGACCGGTGCGGTTTTGTGGCCAAGGCCAATGACGGCATGCTGCAGGGCAAGGTGGGAGCGGCAGTGCTATCGGTCCGGAGAGCTGGCGCCACCTTTGCATACTCCGCCATCAACTTCTTCTTCGGCATCTCCGAGATGGTCATCCCCTGCTCCAGCTACTGGAACCTGGGAATCGGCTTAAACCCGGGAGATGTCTTACAGGATGAAGAGGGCATAGCCACCTTCAAAACCCTGGGGAACAATATGGGCGCGCTGCTCAAACAGTTGCACAAATAAAAACTCGGATGGCTGTTGGGCGATTACCGCCCGGTGACGCCGGCAAGGCTCCGCATAGAATCGGCGAAT
The DNA here is from genome assembly GCA_023249405.1 of Peptococcaceae bacterium. Taxonomy (GTDB): domain Bacteria; phylum Bacillota; class DSM-12270; order Thermacetogeniales; family Thermacetogeniaceae; genus Palsa-1188. The sequence continues at coordinate 2,103 of JAHFCR010000089.1, forward strand.
GTGGTTGATAATAAGAAAAAACGAGGAGGTTTGCCTGCATGCAAGGACGGGTAGAGAAGAAAAACCAACACCTTTCAGGGGTTAAATGCGTTGTCAATTCCTGTTATTACTACGAGAGCGGGGACCGCTGTCACGCCGGCATGATCGAAATCCAGTCCCCCAGCGCCAAAAATACCCAGGATACCGATTGCGCTACCTTTGTTACCAAATAAGCGGCGGCCTTTAATCGAACCGATGTTAAAGGCCGCGCAACCCGGGTTACCCCGGGTTTATTTTTTGGGCCCTGACGCCTCCAGTCATCCAGCCGTCAATTCGTTTCAGGGGTTTTCGATTGAAAAACAGCGTGGCGTTTCAATCTTTGACCAGACTTTGAAACTCCGGGCTGTTCCTGACGTTGTTGAAATCGGGCTCCGTCCGGGCATCTTTTTTTGCCTCGGGGTTGAGGGCAATTGCCTGCTTGAGGTTTTTGACCGCATTGGCAACGTCGCCCCTGCGCCCGTAGATGCTGGCCTTGCCGTAGTAGCTCCAGACCGAATCCGGCTCTACGGCGATGGTCTGATCGTACCAGTAGATGGCCGTGTCGTAATGGGCGTAAAGCTCGTAGGCCAGGGCCTTGTTAAAGCGGGCGCTGCCATAATCCGGCTTCAGCTTCAAGGCCTGGTCGATGCTTTTCATGCCCTCATCGAAGTGGCCGTCAAAGCAGAGGGCGATCCCCTTGATGGTGTAAGCCTGGTAATAGCCGGAATCCTCGGCGATCACCCGGTCCAGGGTGGACACGGCATTCTTATATTGCTTTTGTCTGTAATACTCATAGCCCTGCTGGTAGAGCCGGTCCAGTTCGGTTTGCCGGTCATTGGCGGGCTGCTCAACACTGTTTCCAGAGGTGGCCTGGGTTGATATAGCCGCTTGAGAGCTGTTATCCCCCTGAATCATCCTGTTTCTGATCAGCATAACGAAGCCGCCCGCCAAAACAATGATCACTGCCACTATCACCAGAACTGGAATCGTTTTCATCTTTTTCGCCATCGTCTTCCCTCCCCCTTAATAGTCTTCAATAAAAAAGCCTGTTTTCCTCTCGGCAGATATGGTGGAGATCCGCAAAGAGCAACTAGTAAGCGTCAAGAAAAAAGCCCTCCATGGGCTTCAAAATGTCAATCATAGTAAACCTGCTTAATTCTGCTTGAACCGGTGGCACAGAGCGACCGGCAGGCCCCTTGTCCCGGTTTAAGGATATATGTCTTACGCGGGTAACAAGCGCCTGCTATTTCGTGGGTGAATCGATCAGCACGGCCCCATTGGCAGCATCCCATCTAACCTGGAAGCCAAACAACTCGGTGATATATCGGGCCGGCAGATAGACGCGCCCGTCCCTGATTACCGGTGCCACATCCATGGTTTCAGCAACGCTGGCCGATCCACCGGACTCAACCTGGTAGATATTCTTGTCCCCGATCCGCAATCTATACACCGCGCCTTTCTGGCTCGGCGGCAACAGTACAGACTGGGAAGAAGCATTCCAGGAGATGCCGGCCGCATCCAGGCCAAACACCTGAAATAGATAGCGTACCGGGACATACACACGGTCACCCGCCACAAACGGAGCGACATCCATCTGATAGGCCTGTCCATCGATATGGTACGCCTTGTTGCCAACCACAAAACTGGCATGGTTCACATTCGCCGGGCTGGGGGCAGAAGATGGCTTGACTTGGATCTTTAAGGAATAGGTATTGGACGGCTGAACGCTCTGCCCGGATCTGGCGTATACCAGGCTGAGCTGTGTGTTGCCGCTTCCTATGGCCTGGAATACCCAGTGTTCGATGCCGCCAGAGCCTACTACCTGAGATGGAGCAGCATTGGGAACGTATTCAGATGATGTTTTTACCAAAATATTTGGATCTGGACTCCCGGCAATGCTCCAGGAAAAACCGGTCGTGCGATTGCTGGAAAGAGACAACTCCAGAGTCTGCCCCTGGTCAACAGTCACTGTCCGGTTGTTATCGGCCTCGCCCAGTTGCATGGTTTCAGCCTGTGCCGCTAATGACATGCCAGGAACGAGAAACAAAAGCATCACCGCAATCAAGACCGACATCCAACTCTTCATAATCAGTCACCTCTCTCATGATGTTAAAGCAGATTGTGCACAACAGGTGCTTGTTCTATATACGCTGCAGAAGCTCTAAATCTTACAGCAGCGCATAGTCTCACCATCCGTTTACCGCCTGTAACTCATCCCGGCTCCTGCTCGTTGTTCAACTATCTGAATTAACTGTAATATCTGAATAGACTGCGCTGGCTTCACCTGTAATTATGATAGTTTTTTGCCATTCCTGCAACGACTGAGAGCAGGAATATAAATCTTACTGTCGAATATTATGGAATTATTGGTAAACTGTGGCTGTCGGCGCACTTCTAAGAGCACCATATCGTGGATTGATGCTATGGACAGGTCTGATTCTTATCCCAATTACTAAGGAGGAGAGTGATTATGCAGAGATTGAGGGTATTTTGGTCGGTTTCTCTATGTCTTGCCCTGCTGGCCCCTATTCCCGCCCTGGCTGCCACAGCTAGTACAAGCATCAAATCACCATTCGCCTACACTGCCGGCGGCGCTCAAAGGGGCTGGAAAACACAGGCCACACAGTATGTGCCAGGACAGATCATCGTCAAATATAAGAGCGATACTTCGGCAAAACCCATGCCGTCAGTAATCTCCAAACTGCACAAGCTCAAGGACCTGGGCGCAACCGGAGCCCAATTGCTCTCCGTGTCCGACAGCCAGGTCGCGGAAACGATCGCCAGCCTCAATGCCAGCGGGGCGGTAGAGTACGCCACTCCGAATTATCTGCTGCATCCGGCCGGAGGGCCGCCCGACGATACCCTTGTTGCCAGGGAATGGGGTCTGGACAATACCGGGCAGCCGATCCCTGATGTCGTCAGCGGTACTCTGATAGCAGGCAAGCCGGGGGTGGACATCGATCTGCCGGACCAGAGGGGTGACCGGGGGTCGAAACAGATATTGGTCGGCCTGGTAGACACCGGAGTCGACATCAACCACCCGGACCTGAAGGACAGCATCTGGGTCAATCCCAAACCAGGGCAATACGGTTATGCCGGCGATCTGCACGGCTGGAACTTTATCGATAATAATGGGCAAGTTTTCGATACCGCCAACCCGATCATGGATTCACATGGAACCCACCTCGCCGGCATCATCGCCGCTAAAACGAGAAACTCGGTTGGCGTTGTCGGCGCCGCCCCCAACGTCAAGATTGTCGTTCTCAAGTTTATGACGGCCTATGGCGGTACGCTTGACGACGCTATCCTGGCCATCGACTATGCCAGTAAGGTTGGTGTGAAAGTGATCAACGCCAGTTGGGGAGATTTCTTTCCCCAAACTCCCGGCGGCCAATTAAACCCGGACCTGCAGCCCCTGGCTGACGCTATCCAGCAATCCCATATTCTCTTCGTGGCGGCATCAGGAAACAACTACGATCCCGGAGGAGACAACCTGGACGCCCTCCCGGTCCAGCAGGGGCTGCAATTCTATCCCGCCGCCTTCAAGTTCCCCAACGTGATCTCCGTTGCCGCGGTGAACAACAGGGGCAAGCTATGCGCCCTCGATACCGACGGCTTCAATGCCAACTTCGGGGTCAACACGGTGGACCTGGCCGCTCCCGGCAGCGATATCGTCAGCAGTTTCACGATGGACCCGAGCTGGGGAGGCTCGGTGGAGGCATATACCTACAACGCCCGCACCGTCTGCTGGGGGTTCGGGCTGCAGGACATCGACGGGCAGTCAAACAGGGACGACCTGCTGCACCGGGAACTGCTGTTCCTGCAGCCGAAGCGCGACCTGCGCGGCCTCTGTGACCACAACCAGCCCACCGTGCTGCTGGTCGACGACGACAACTCGCAGGCAGGCTACCCAAACTGCAACCAGTACTGGACCAAGGCCCTTAAAGACCTTGACGTCAGCTACAAGACGATCTCGGTGGCCACCGCCGCCTACGGGCACACACTGTCTGAGATGAGCCCGTTCAGGGTGGTTATCTGGCAGACCGGCCGGGACGGCGACAGCAGTCCGCTGCTTACGGCCGCCGACGAGAACAACCTGTCCGCCTATGTGCAGCAGGGGGGTTCCCTGCTGCTGTCGGGCGAGAGAGCCATCGACGAAGACCAGGACTGGTCATCGCAGCTTTTCCAGGTGTTGCCGCTGCAACTGGGTTCGGCGCTCCCCTTCTACAATTTCTGCGGCCTGCGGGGCAGCAGCTACGACGGCTTTGGCGCCATCGCCGACGGGGCGGACTTCGGATCGCCACCAGTCCTATATGACCTGTTCGTTCCCGCCAACCAGGCCACCGCCCAAGGCGGGCTCACCCCGCGCTATGCCTTTGACAACGGCACATCGATGAGCGCCGCATTTGTTTCCGCAGTAGGAGCTCTCCTTTACAGCAATCAGCCGCAATTGCCTGCAGAGAGGGCAAGGAAGACCTTGCTCGCTTCCGCCAGACGCCTGCCGGCTCTCTCAGGCAAGGTAGCCAGCGGAGGCATAGTCGACGCCTCCGCTGCTCTAAAATCGGTCCGCTGACTATATAAATGACAAGGCCGGGCAGCCGCATAGCTGCCCGGCCTTGTCATTTCTTGGACGCCAGGCTCCGCACCGCTGCGATCAACCTTTCTACGTGCGAGTAATTATTGAAGCAGCCAAAGCTGGCTCGCAACGCTCCATGAGGGAATGTCCCCAAGGTCCGGTGGGTCAGGGGGGCGCAGTGCAGACCAGCCCGAATCCCAATGTTATACTCCTGGTCCATGGCCTTTGCCGCCTCTCCCATACCACAGGAATCCAACAGGAAGGAGACTACCCCGGTCTGGGGCACCTGGCAGCACAATAACCGTACTCCGCCGATCTCCCGCAGCCCTGTCGCCAGGCCTCGGGCAAGTTCGGCCTCATGTCGGGCAATCTTATCCATACCCTCAGCCTGAATGAATCGAATGCCTGCCAGCAGCCCGGCAATACCCGGATAGTTTGGCGTTCCGGACTCCAGACGCCAGGGCAGTTCCTTGGGCTGGCTCTCCCCTTCGGACTTGAATCCGGTTCCTCCCTCCCTGAAAGGAAGCAGGGGAATCTCCCTGGTCAACAACAGGGCGCCAGTTCCCATAGGCCCCAGCAAACCCTTATGGCCCGGAATGGCCAGCACGTCGATGCCCATTTCTTTCATATCGATCGGTATAATTCCAGCAGATTGAGCTGCATCCACGATCACCAGCCCACCCTGGCGGTGCACCCTCTCCGCAAGTTCCCGAACCGGGAGCACGGCTCCGGTAACGTTGGAAGCATGGCAGAAGATGGCCACATTCACACCCTGATTACACAGGTATTCAAAATGATTGCGGTCAATGCCAAAATCTCCTGCGCCCTGCGCTATGGACAGGCTCACTCCCGACCGTTGCAGACTGCGCAGCGGCCTGAGCACTGAATTGTGCTCGTAGGGACCGGCGATCACCCGGTGGCCCGGTTTCAGGATCCCCTTGAGCGCCATGTTCAATGAATCGGTGCAGTTCATGGTGAAGATCACGTGATCGGGAGACTGGGCATTGAACATCCGACAGAGTTCCAGCCGGGCGTCTTCGACGACCCGCTCGGCCTGCCTCGACATCCGATGTGAGGAGCGCCCCGGATTGGCGCCTATTTTCATGGCTTCCGCCACTGCTGCATACACTGTCTCGGGCTTAGGCCAAGTAGTACAGGCGTTGTCTATATACGCGAAGCTATCGCTCAAGGAGTATCGCCATCCTTTATATGGAATAAGTACAACGCTGCTATATGTTATTCAGGATGGGCGATGCAGGCAACCCCAACCTGGTAAATTTAAACTGCAGTCAGCCGGTGGGACCGCTAGAGCGGCTTAAGGGCGCAGAATATATCTCCTAACTTAATCAGGTTATCCAGCTTTCGGGCTTCCCACTTGTTGCAGGGCCACCCACCTGGCTGGCCAACATCGGTTCGCTTGCGGCTATGTCCCAGGCTCCCTCTTCGGCTCTTTAGACCCTGACGTTGCCGTCAACGCCCTTGCCTACGGGTTGTCTTCCCGCCGGTTAGGTGACAGGGTTTCTTTCAACCCATCGGCTCAGCAGACATGCCGGGCGAACAGCAAAACCGCAGGTATGCGCCTGCGGTTCATTTGACTTGAAGTTTCAGATTATCTGGTACTCAACAGTTTCTGTTTCAGTTCATCCTCCATCTTAGCAAGCTCCGCCTCTGCCTGCTGCCGCCTGGTCCGCCCCTCCTGCTGGATCCGGATCGTCTCATCGATGGTGGAGATCAGGTCGGCGTTGACCTTCTTCAGGGTCTCCAGGTCGATGATCCCCCGCTCCGACTCTCTGGCCACCTCGAGGGTGTTGGTCTTCAGCATCTCGGAATTCTTCTGCAGCAACTCATTGGTGGTATCGGTGACCTTCTGCTGCATCTTGAGGGCCTTCTGCTGGCGCAGCAGGCCGATGGCAATGATGATCTGGTCCTTCCAGATGGGAATGGTGTTCAGGATGGATGTCTGGATCTTGTCGACCAGCAACTGGTCGCCGCCCTGGATCAGCCTGATCTGGGGCGCCCGCTGGATGGCGCTCATCCGGGTCAGCTTCAGGTCGTAGATCTTCTTCTCAAAGCGGTTGGCCAGCTGGGTGAGATCGTTCACCTTCTGGGCATCGAGCGGATTTTTAGAGGTGTCCGCCAGGGCCTTCAGTTCCGGAATGGTCCTCTCGTTCAATTCTTTGAGCTTCAGGGTCCCGGCTATGATGTACAGATCCAGGTCGTTGATGTAGTCCAGGTTCTTCTGAAACATGGTGTCGAAAATGCCGACGTCCTTGAGCAGGTCCATCCGGGCGGAATCCAGGTCATTCACGATCTTCTCGATCTGCAGGTCGATCTTCTCGTACCTGGCGACGAACGCCTGGGCGGCATCGACGAAAGAGTGAAACAGGCCGCCTAAAAAACCGCTCTTGGGAGAGGTCACGGCGTCCACGTTGAGGTCCTTGATGGAGATCATCAGATGGGTCAGAGTATCTCCCACATAGCCGGTGTCCTTGGTGCGCACCTTCTCCAAGATGCTGTCCGCAAAAGCCGATAGCTTGCTCTGGGCACCCAGGCCATACTGCATCAGAGCCTGGGAGTCGCTCAGGTTGATCTGGGCGGCGATCTCCCGGACCTTGGCGGCCCGCTCCGGCGGAAGCTTGCTCACGTCCAGGTTGTCGTCAGCGGTGGCCACCCCCGCCAGGGCGCCGCTCTGACCTGTAACCAGGGGTTGAATGTCACTCATCCTGTAATCCTCCTCGTATTGTCCTGATAGCTTCATACCTGTTTCCCGTGGCGCAACAGCTTGTTTAAGGCTTGCCTCTAGCAACAACAGCACGCCTCATCACTGCAAAGCCTGCATGATCTTTCCCATCACCGACGGTTTGGGCATCGGGATGATCTTGTTGATCTTGTCCGGAATACCCACTATATTCAGCACTTTGGGATCATTCTGCACTCCTGCCAGCCCGGTGCGGAAGCCGTGCTTCTCCCAGGCCAGCCGCTGCACATCCGGATCCGACAGGGCGGTGATCGCCCCGGAGGCCTTGCCGTCGAGGGCCATAAAGGGATGGGAACTCCAGACCGTGGGCTCCGGATAGAGGATCCGCACCTTGCTCTTGACCTGCTGCCACTGGGCGGGGTTGGCGATGGCGAACTCCACCAGCTGGCTCTCATAGCCGACGATGATCGGCTTGGCGCCCACGCCGGTGCTCAGGTACTGCGAGAAGATATCTGCCGAAGAGGGTTCCATGTAGCCAAGCTGGGCGAAGACCTGTTTGATCTTGGGCAGCGCCCTGTCCACCGAAGCGTCGTCGACCACCGCTCCGTTATTCAGGAGATTGGCCAGCAGGCCGGCGAACATATTGCCGGAGTTGGACTGGTTGGGATCGGTGGAGATGATCGTGACGTTGCCGTACAGGTCGTTGACGCCGATATCAGACCACTTCTTATTCTGGATCACCAGATCGATCAGCCTGGGCATGTCCACCACGAAATAGGACCCGTTCTCCTGTCTGACGATCCCCTGCCTGATCAGGGCATCCGTCACGATGTCCCAGGAATAGAGCACGATCGGAGAGTTGAAGATGATCTGGCTATTGACCAACTGCTGGCTCTTGGTTTCCTTGAACAGCTCCAGGGCAGTCTGGCTGGAGGGCCACAGATAATCGACCGTGCTGGTGTCGCCCTTGACCATATCGATAGAACCGAGCTTGGTGTAATCCAGGGTGAGGCCATACTTGTCATGCAAAATCTTGACGATCTCCGGGTCATCCAGGACCCCGATCTTCTCCCCGCCGATATAACCATTCAGGGTCACCTGCGGCTTCTGGCTGGCCTGGTGCGTCTTGATAACGACCACCGCCAGGATCACTGCCAGCAATAAACCCAAACCGATGAGCTTGTTTCTCATGCCCTATAACCCCTCCGACTTGATTGTGGACTCCAGCAGGGAGATTTCCGACTCCAGGTCCATGACCTCGTTTTCCATCAGGCGCGACAGTTGCTTGTCAAAGGAGTCCGCCAGGGTATCCAGCAAGCCCTCGACCTTCTGCAAGGTACCGGCAATTTCCGGGTCGTTGAGCTTCTGGCCGGACAGCTCCAGGTACTTCTGGAGGATCAGACCTGCGGTCTCCAGGTA
>JAHFCR010000090.1 GCA_023249405.1 Peptococcaceae bacterium
GCGCCGTTCATGCCCTTCCATTTCTCAAACAGGGCCTCCAGCGCCTCGGCCTGCTGATCCGCAGTGGGTTCGGTGCAGCCGCAATCAGCCATTTAAACTCCCCTCCCTTCTTGACTTGGCATTCCAATCTTCATTTCTATTGAAGCCGGTTTTGTGCGCCCTAGAAATAAAAAACCCCGACATGAAAAAGCAACCGTAAGCCGTCAGAATATATTTCTGCCGGTCTTAGGGCTCCTTTCCAAAATCGGGAGGCAGATCCGTTTCCAGGTCTACCCGCGGCCTTCCCGCCATCGCATCAGCTTTAGGCGAGCAAGGCTCGGAGCGGATATTTCGTTAACCTTTCAAGAAGCACCAATTCGATAGGTTGCGAGGTTTATGGCTTATCAATGCATCCCCTCCATCTGATTTGCTATTATGTATATTTCAACAGGTATTATAAAAATCCTTTATTATAAATATAAAAATAAGTTATATAAGGAGCACCTTTTATTGATTACTGCCAGCATTAAGAGAGGGCATTCCAAGCCATCAAAGACGGCATCACGTCCTTTGCATACTATTGTCTGCATCCGGTCGCCTTGAAAGATAAACAAATTTTGCTTGACATGCTGCAAAAATATTTTAAAATTTAAGTGAGATGTATACACATGTATACTAGAAAAATGAGGAGGCCGACATGATAGTCGTAGGTGAACTGATCAACACCAGCCGAAAAGCAATTCGCGAGGCTGTAGAAAAGCGGGATGCCGGTTATATCCAGACCATAGCCAAGCTGCAGCAAGAGAGTGGCGCTGACTATTTAGATATCAACTGTGGCACCATGGTCAGCGAAGAAGTCGCCGCCATGGAATGGCTGGTCAATACCGTCCAGGAGGTTACGGCTCTTCCTCTATGCATTGACAGCCCCAGCGCGGAAACGCTGGAAGCAGGCCTGAGCCTGGTAAAATCTTCTTCTCCTCTGATCAATTCCATCAGTGCTGAGGAGAAAAGATTTGCCAGTGTACTGCCGCTGATCAAAAAATACCAGGCCATAATTGTGGCTCTCTGCATTGAAGACGCCGGCATGCCTGTCACCGCAGAGGACAGGCTGCGGATTGCCAAGAATCTGATTGCCAGGTTGCAGGAGCAGGGCATTGACCAGGATGAGATCTACCTGGATCCTCTGATAAAACCGATCAGTACGGGAGATAAATATGGATGGGAAGTGCTGCAGAGCATCAGACTGATCAAGGACGCGTTCCCTGAAGTTCATTTCATGTGCGGATTGAGCAATGTATCCTTCAGTCTGCCGAACAGGGCGCTGATCAACAGACTGTTCATGGTGCAGACCATGGCCTACGGCATGGATGGCTACATTTTGGATCCTACCAACAAAGAGATGATGGGCGCTCTGTATGTTTCCAGGGCTCTGGTCGGGCAGGATAAGTATTGTGCCAGATACCTGAAAGAACATCGCAAGGGGCTGTATAACCTGAATGGCTGTGGCTGAGCAAATATTTACCCGCTACAGATCCGATCAGACTTCGGAAAGGGGTACCCGGCTTAGCGTTGCCTAACTCCTGCCTGAGAGACCGGGGTGTTGGCGATGGTTGGCCAGCAGATAAATAAAATCTAGAGGAGGGCAAGCAAACATGTATGATGAGATTGCCACAGCATTGAGCGAACTGGATGAGGACGCGGTATTGAATGGGGTCAAGGATCTGTTCAAAAAAGGGGTTCCGCCGATCGATATTTTAGCTGCCCTGCAAAAAGGAATGGAGACGGTAGGCAAGAAGTTCGAGACCAAGGAATACTTTCTCTCCGAACTGATCATGTCTGCCGATATCTTCAAGAGCGCCACCGATATCCTTGGCGATGCCTTCACCTCCGCAGAGTCCGGGAAACTGGGCACGGTGGTGATTGGCACTGTTAAAGACGATGTTCACGATATCGGCAAGAATATTGTAGCCACGGTGTTGGGCTCTAACGGGTTCAAGGTGATCGACCTGGGAGTGGATACGCCGCACGAAAAGTTTATAGAGGCCATCAAAGAGTATCATCCGCAGATCGTCGGCCTTTCCTGCCTGCTGACTTCAGCCTTCGATAGCATGCGGGATACCGTCGCCGCCATCGAGGCGGCGGGATTGAGAAACAGCTGTAAAATTCTGATCGGCGGCGGTCCGACCGACGAGAAGGTCCGCGAGTATGCCAAGGCGGATGGGGTCTGCATGAGCGCTCAGGAAGCCGTAGAAGCATGCAAGAAAATTGTGGGGGTGAACTAGATGACTAACGCCGAGTTGCTTGCGGAGAAAAAGGCCAGACTTGCCAAGGTCATTGCCCTGGAAAAACCCGATAGAACGCCGGTAATCCTGATGGAGGACTCCTTTTGCGCTGTTCATATGGGAGTCAAGCTGTCAGATTTCTGCTCCAGCCTGAAAAGAGAAAACGAGGTTATGGTGAGTTCGGTCAAGGCCATGGGCCCGGGTGTGGATGGAATTACGGCGCCTTATGGCGCCGGCAATCTCTTCCCCTTAATATTTGCCACCAAGGTCAAGCTCCCCGGAAAGGAACTGCCTGACAACACCCTCTGGCAGCTTGATGAGAGGGAGATAATGACGGTTGACGACTATGACACCATCATCGATAAGGGATGGGGCGCCTTTCAGCGGCAATATCTGATTGAAAAGATTAATTATCCGTTTGATTCCATGATGGAGCAATTGGGCCATGGCCAGGAGTTCATCAACAATTTTGAAGAAGCCGGGTATCTGGTATATTCACCCGTGGTGGCGGCAACGGTCAATGAGCAGTTCGGAGGCGGACGCTCACTGCCAAAATTCATGAGGGACCTGTTCAAGATTCCCGACAAGGTGGAAGCCGCCCTCGATGTTATTCAGGCGGAAACCGTAGCCGTGCTGAGGCAGCAGATCCGTGCCTTCAAGCCACAGGTAGTGTTCCTGTCGCCGGCGCGCGGCGCCAGCGCCTTCTTCTCTCCCAAACTGTGGGAGCGTTTCGTCTGGAAATACCTGAAAGCAACCGCTGAGGTGATTATTGAGGAGGGGGCTGCTGCAGACCTCCATATTGATGGCGACTGGACGCGTGACTTGGAATATTTTAAAGAATTACCCAAGGGCAAGTGCATCTTCGAGACAGACGGAACGACTGATATCTACAAGATCAAAGAGGTCTTGGGCGACCACATGGCTATCAAGGGTGATGTCTCTCCCGTTCTGACGTCTCTAGGAACACCTGATGAGGTGTACGCCTATGCTTCAAAGATAGTCAGGGATATCGGGCCCAATCTGATCCTGTCCTCCGGCTGTTCTCTGCCTCCCAACGCCAAGGTGGAGAACGTGAAGGCGATGATCTCCGCCGTTACCGGCCGGTAGCTTCGGATTAAGTAAAACTGCTGTATTCCCATATCGCGGGTGACAGTTGCATACTGCCACCCGCCAACTTTTAGCAAACTTTTGGCAATTGATTCGAGCGTCAGTTCAGACTACAATAGATGTATATACTAGTTGCCTGCAATCATGGAGTCCGATCTGGGCTGTTGGTAGGAAGTTACCAATTCGTCTTTGGAGGAAGCGCAATGAAAGCGATAGAGAGTTTCGTGCCGGTGTATTATCAACTGGCGGAAGACCTGAAAGGGCAAATTGAATCCGGGGCGTTGAGGCCTGGAGATATGGTTCCCTCGGAATCCCAGCTGGGCGTCGAATACGGTATCAGCCGGATGACGGTGAGACGCGGGCTGGCATTGCTGCTGGAATCCGGCCTGATCGAGACGGCTCGGGGCCGGGGTAATTTTGTGGCCAAACCAAAGCTGCGACAGGCCATCCTGACTTTTGAAGAGGATGCCCTGGTTAACGGGAAAAAGGCTGAGTTCAAGTTCATCGAGGTTAAAAGGGTGCCGGTTGAGGGCGAAATCGCCGCCATGTTAAATATTCCTGAAGGCACAAAAGTATTTGCGATCAGGCGCCTGATCAGAAGCGATAAGAATCCCGTGGGTATCGACATCAAGTATATCCCGTATTTGAAAGGCAAGCCCATACTGGAGAATGAGATCGAGTATGCCTATTTTCCGGATATTGTAGCCAGGCATACCGATGTGATGATCAATAAGATAGAAAGGCGCATCATGGCCACTTCTCTGCAATCAGCCGAGGCCGAACTCCTAAAAACCGGTACCGGTCATCCGGCCTTGTGCGTGCTCCAGGTCATCTATGCCAAGGATGAAAAAACCCTGGGGGTCTCCAAAACAGTTTATCGGGGCGAGGCCTTCGAGCTGAGATCCGTTTCTTTCCCTTATTCAGGAATCTGAGCCATAGCGGGGGGGGTAGAGGCATGCCAGCAAAAAACAACGTTGAGGTCTTATGCGTCAATAATTTATTGGCTCATGCCATGGTCAGGCTGGACGAAGACAGCGTTCATTACCTCTTCAAGCAGGGGATCGAACAGGGCATCGACTCGTTAACCCTGTTAGAAGAGGCGAGGGCCGGGGTGCAGAAGGTAAGCGAGCTGTATAACTGCGGTAAGTATTTCCTGGGCGATCTGATTGTGGCGGCGGAATTATTTCAGGATATAGCCTGTATGGCCCTGGAAACAACAATGGCGCCCACCACATCGGGCTTACCCCCGATTATTTTTGGCACGGTGGAAGAAGATATTCACGATATCGGTAAAAACATCACCATCGGGATTTTAAAAAGCAAGGGCTTCGAAGTTGACGATTTGGGGGTGGACGTGCCGCCACTTGCTTTTGTGGATGCTGTCCGCCAGACAGGCAGTTCGGTGATCTGCCTGTCGGGATTGATTACCACTGCTTACGATTCCATGAAAAAGACGGTCAGCCTGCTGGATAGAGAGGGATTGAGGCCCGGGGTCGCCGTAGTGATCGGGGGCTTGGTGAGCGAAGAGGTGAGGCGATACACCGGGGCCGATTATTGGGTCAAGGACTGTACCACCGGCTGTCAGCTCTGCGATGCCATTCTGCATTCCGGCCCTGTTAAAAAGGCTGTACATCTATAGGAGAGGATTACCCGTCAATGAGCACAGTAGTTGTTGCCTGCCAGACTATCAAACGAGAGGTTCGCCTGGCCATCAGGGAAACGGGTGTCGATTTCCCGGTGATACTGATCGACTCCAAATTGCATAATAATCCTGATCTGTTGCACCAGGCCATCCAACGACAGATAGATCAGATCGAGAATGTGGATACTATTTTAATGGCCTTTGGATTTTGCGGCAATGCCCTGGTGGGGATCGGTTCTCCCGGGTCCCGGATAGTGATTCCCAGAGCGGACGACTGTATCGCCCTGATGCTGGGTTCTTACGAGTTGAGCAAAAACTTCAAAAACGAAGTTGGCACTTACTTTCTGACCAAGGGATGGTTGGACTCTGAGCACAATGTTCTGGCCGAGTACGAATGCTGCGTTAAGAGGTACGGAAACGAGAAGGCCCAGAGAGTGATGAAGGTGATGCTGGGGCATTACCGGAGATTGATGGTCATCGATACCAAGGCCTATCGGCTGGAAGATATATTGCATACGACCAAGACTTTTGCCGATCAGATGGGCATGGCGCACCAGGAATTTGCAGGTTCCATGCGGCTTCTGAACAAGCTCTTGCAGGGGCCCTGGGATGATGAGTTCATCGTGCTGGAACCGGGGCAAAAACTGGCCTTCAGAGACATGTTGGCGATGCTGACGCAGGTCAATCAGGTTTGAACCCGCATAATCGGGATTTGATCTAGGATTCCCAGAAGGAGCAGCCGATGTATATTATACTGATTGCAGGCTTTCTCGGTTCAGGCAAAACGACTTTCATCAGACAGCTGGCCCAATATCTGGTTAATCAGCATGGCAAGGCTGTGATCATTGAAAACGAGGCCGGCGAGGTGGGCATCGACGATCAGTTTCTGGCCAGGGAGGGCTTTCAGGTCAAGGAAGTCATGGGTGGCTGCATCTGTTGCAGTTTGACCGCCGATCTGACCCTGGCAGTAAATAGCATTGAAGCCGAATTCCACCCGGACTGGCTGGTTATAGAGACTACGGGTCTGGCCAAGCCGGCGAAGGTGATCGGCACCCTGACTAGCTACGGCCAGGGGATAGACCGCATCTATACTGTCATTATCGTGGACGCCGGACGCTGGCCGGAACTGATGGAGATCATGCCGCAGTTGATCAGCGCTCAGGTGAGCGAGGCCGACCTGGTGGTGGTCAACAAGATCGATGAAATAGGTCCTGACGGAGATCTGGCAAGGGTCCTCGCAGAGATCGGGGAGATCAACGGGCGGGCGCAAGTCATTCCACTGGCGGCGGCCATGCAGATTGAGGAGACGATATTTAGGGGGCTGTGCCTGAATGCAAGAGGCGGTAGTGAGGACAGCCCGGCTTGACCTGCATCCGTCCTGGACGGCCGGGGAACTCGGCCGGAGAGTGGACGGCTTGCTGCTCAGGCTGGCGGATAGATTTAGCATCAAAGGGATCGTGCCCGGCCATATCAAGGCCCTGGTCAGCGAGGGAGAGCGATATGCCGTCTTCAGCTGCACCAGGCCCGGCAGTGTCTCCATGAAACCTTCCGCGCAGTGGGCGGAAACTGTTTTTCAGCACCCGCAGATCAACCTGAATGTCGTGCTGGTCAATGACTGGCCGGTAGCCGAGGCGGAGCGGCAGGTAGACGAGATCGTGGCCCAGCTCTTTCCCGGATCCCACTTCGAGAGCCACTGCCACCACGATCATTGATAAACTGCGGCTCACCCGGCCAGGCAATGGAGTTCTAGCAAGGATTATTAGTGTAGGAGGGCCGCTCACCCGGTCTAGGATGCGCGGATCTTGCTGCAACAATTGACACGGGCTCTGTTGCTTGATATATTGTAAATAGTATAGTAAGACAACATAACCACTATACATTATTGATACGCAATGACGGTTGAATGCAGTTCAGCCACTGTTGTATGGTACAGTCAGTTGACTAGAAAACTGGAGACCTGGCTTTTCCGCTATCGGAATTCAGCCTGGTCATTTTTATCTGATAGCTAAACGTTTCTGGTATCTCTGCTTCTGTAAATAATACTGGGTTTTTCAAGATGTAAGCACAGACGGAAAGTCTTAGTCATATTTTCGCAGGCTCTGAAGCTTCCGGATATTCTCTGGGAGAGACTGTAAGCCGCCTGCACACGCGGGATTGGGGTTTCATATCTCTGATCTCGTTTATCCTATCTGAAAAATGATGGGGGTGGAGCTATTGTCCGTCGGCGATGAGGGCGGGATTCTCTTGACATACCGCACGTTAAAATGGTTCACGATTCTCCTGGCTCCGCTGATCATCGGCGGTTTTGAATTTATACGCCACACTCTGTTGTTAAGATATATCTCCATGTCAGCCGGCAATTATTACATCACGTTTTTGACACTGGCGCTCTCCTTCATTTATGCCACCTGGATGTTTCGCACCATTGAAGGCATCAACCGGCGCCTATCTGAAGAGAGGGCGACCGTTGCGGTTTATGAGGAACGCGAGCGGCTGGCCCGGGTATTGCATGACAGCATTGCCCAGACCCTCTTTTTTCTAAATATCAAGCTGCAGCAGGGGCAGATGGAAGAGGCCCGTTTTGCAGTCTCCGAAATCGATCACCAGGTGCGGCAGGTTATTTTTAACCTCCGTTCTTTGCCGGAAGAGGGCGCTTCTTTAAATACAAGGTTGGGGAGATGGCTCGAAGAATGGGCCATTATCACCGGAATTGAGATCAGCCCAGAGATCGAGATTCCCCTCGCCTATTTTTCCCCTAACGAGGAAGTCCTGTTTTTTGGCATTATACAGGAGGCTTTTACAAACATCCAGAAACATGCCGGGGCGAAGCGGGTCGAGATCACCTTTGAACCCCTGGCTGATGGCTGGCGCTTACGGATTGCCGATGACGGAACGGGGATGGCGGCCGGTGCGGAGCATACGAAAAAATACGGCATATCGATGATCCAAGAACGCGCCGCCCGGTTGGGGGCCACCTGCGATCTGCGAAACGGAGAGCGGGGCGGACTGGAGATCTGTTTAACTGCCTGCAAGGGAGATCGATAGGTATGGAACGTTGCCGGATCCTGATCGCCGATGACCACCCGCTGGCGCGAGCGGCCATCCGCAGCCTGCTGGCGGAGGACCCTTCCTTTGAACTGGTGGGGGAGGCGGCGAATGGGAAAGAGGCCTTTGAGCTTTGCGGGTCATTGTACCCCGATCTGCTCCTGCTGGATATCAACATGCCTGAATGGGACGGCATGGAGGCCACCCGCCAGATCAAGCAGCGCTACCCCCGGATTCGCATCGTGATGCTAACCGTATCGGACGACGTGGCAGACCTGCTAACCGCCCTGCAGTTTGGGGCGCAGGGATACCTGTTGAAAAATATGGAACCTGAGCATTGGCTGTCCTACCTGCATTCCTTGATTCTTGGGGATGCGGAGTATCCCCGTAAGATGGCCGGAACGCTGCTGCGGCAGCTCAGGGCGGGCAGCGGCGCCGATGAACCGAAACCGGAGATCTTGACCCGGCGGGAACAGGAGATTCTTGCCTATCTGGGGCAGGGGCTTACCAATAGGCAGCTGGCGGAAAAACTATTTATCGCCGAGAATACGGTAAAAAATCATATTAAAAATTTATTGGAGAAGCTGCTCTTGCATAATCGGTCGCAATTGGTCGCCTATGCGGTGCGGAACGGATTGGCCATGAAATAATGGCGGCAAGATTGCGGTGATCATTTGGCTCGCTATGTATGCAGGTCTTTTGCCGGCACTGGCAAGGAATGCATGGAGGCGGGCTTTTTATATCGTAAAAATAGCCCCTTCGGGCCATTGTCTGGTTGATGCGCTCATATTTAAAATAATCATTAGTAAATCGATTAGTTTACGAAACAAATGTTAGCGAATGCTTCTGCTTAGAAAGGAGGGGAGAGGCAGTGAATTTTCGTTCATATTTGTGGTTGGCCTTAATTATATTTCTTCTGGGATTGGCTGTTCTTCACCAGGGGTGGAATCATGGCGCTCTTGACCTGAGCACCGGGCAGTGTGGGAACATGATGAAAACCCAGGAATCCAGTCCGGCTGCAGGCAGCACGGACAAGGGTATGAACAGTGCGGGCAACAACAGCCAAACCGGTATGGACAAGGGAATGGGCAATAATGGCGACAACAGGCAGAAATAAGGTGCGGATAGACGCGGAGATAACGAGGAGGGGTAACGATGGATAAAAAATTGGTCATTATCGCCGGCATTGCCGCCGTCATCAGCCTGTCGCTGTTGATCATCCCCAAAATCTTTCCGGTAGGTATGCTGATGGCGACAGCTAGCGGATCGATGATTCCTATGAGCGGCTATTACGCCTACCAGGCTGAATTTTTAATTGGGTTGGCCGCCTTGCTGGTGGCGGGATCGCTGTTTTTTCTCAGGGGAGCGGAGGCGCGGCAATTATCCGGCCTGTTCCTCGCATTGCTGGGAGCGATCATTGCCTTGATTCCAACGTCCTGGGTGATCGGCGTATGTTCCGATGATAATCGCCTTACGGTCGCCTGGACGATCATCGGCGGCCTGCTCCTGATCCTGGCGGGCGGATTGGCCGCCCGGCTTGCTGTTAAAATAGAAGCCGCACAGAAGAAAGAAGAAGACTATCCTACAGTGGCTGGATAAAGTAATTCTTGTTTAAAGACTAGATGATGGCTGGTGTCAGATCAGGTTTTCGGGATTCAGGCCGTCCAGGGCGGGGAGCACGAAGCGGCCATCCTTCCTGATCAGGAGATCATCGAAGAAGATCTCCCCGCCGCCGTATTCCGGGGTCTGGATCAGGACGAGGTCCCAGTGCAGGGCCGACCTGTTTCCGTTGAAGCAGTCGTCATAGGCGCTGCCCGGTGTGAAATGGAGCGATCCCGCAATCTTCTCGTCGAACAGAGTGTCCCCGATTGGCCGGGTGATGTGCGGGTTGATTCCCAGGGAGAACTCTCCCACGTACCTGGCGCCCGCGTCAACGTCCAGCTCCTTGTTGATCCTTGCCGTATCGTTGGCGGTGGCGTCGACAATCCGGCCATTCCTGAACTGCAGCCGGATCTGTTCGTAAGTGAATCCCTGGTGCCGGGCCGGGGTGTTGTAGGATATGCAGCCGTTCACGGAATCCCTGACCGGAGCGGTGTACACCTCTCCGTCCGGTATGTTCATGCGACCGTCGCACCTGATCGCCGGCAGGCCGCTGATGGAAAAGGAGAGATCGGTGCCCGGTCCGACGATCCGCACCCGGTCCGTACCGTTCATGAGATCCACCAGCGGGCGCATCGCCCGGGACATCCTGGCGTAATCCAGATTGCAGACCAGGAAGTAGAAATTTTCAAACCCCTCCGTGCTGGTGTTGGCGAGCTGGGCCATGGAAGGAGAGGGATACCTGAGCACCACCCACCTGGTCTTGGGCACGCGGATCTTGCCGTGCACCTCTTCCCAGAAGTACTTCTGGTACAATTCCATCCGGTCCTGGGAGACGTCGGCCAGTTCAGCGGCGTTATCACCGGAACGCACGCCGATATAGGCGTCCATCTCGCTCATCCGGGCTGCCTCGTAGCGCGCCATCCGCTGCATCTGTCCCTTGCTGCAGCCTACCAGCACCGCCCGGTCCACCACCCTGTCCTTGATGGTGACGAATGGTATTCCCCCTGCGGCATAGGCCTGCTCGATCAGCGCCGTCACCAGGGGCGCCTCCAGTCCGATTGCCTCGATCAGCACCCGCTCTCCCGGCTGCAGCCCGCAGGAATAGTGTATCAGGTTGCCGGCCAGCGTGTTCACTCTGGGATC